>NZ_CAJPGZ010000006.1:0-394567 GCF_905339865.1 Burkholderia sp. BCC1993
GCGGCGACGGAAATGAGCGATCACAGGCACTCGAATCTCCTCCGTTTGTTGCTCAAGCCGCAACGCATGTCCCACTGTCCATCGTCCAGGACCATTCGCCTGTTTATTCGCTTCAATCTTCGGTCAAGGATCGACTCGCGCGAACTCAGCGAAGCCGCTGGCCCGGAACTGTTCACACCCGCTCCACACCTGTATCGTCGCACCGGCTTTTCAAAGTTGGCCCCGTATCGATATTCGCCATCCGCCGCCACCGCTTTTTCGCCAAATAGGCCCGGAAATCCGTGCGAAATGACGCCTTATTCGGCCCATCCACGTAAAATTTGCGAATCTCCACCCCAGTAGCATTCAGAACGATGAACGCCGCCACTCAGATAGCTCGGGCCGTATGCCCGCACGATTGTCCGGACACGTGCGCAATGCGTGTGACCGTCGAAAACGGTCGGGCGATCAAGGTCGCGGGCGATCCTGACCATCCACCCACACAAGGCGTGCTGTGTACAAAAGTCAGCCGATACGCCGACCGCGTTCATCATCCCGACCGACTCACTGTTCCCCTCAAGCGCGTGGGCGCGAAGGGGGAAGGGCGCTTCGTGCCGATCAGCTGGAGCGAAGCATTCGACGAGATCGGTCGTCGTCTCGGCGAAATCGCCGCGCGCGCGCCGGAGGCGATCGTGCCGTACAGCTACGCGGGAACGATGGGGCTTGTGCAGGGCGAAGGCATCGCTCAGCGGTTCTTCCATAAACTCGGTGCGTCCCGGCTCGAGCGGGCCATCTGCGCCGCGGCCGGCGCAGCAGGGCTGCGCTATACGTATGGCGGAAGCGTCGGCATGCATCTCGAGCATTTCGAGGAAAGCGAACTGATCCTGATCTGGGGCGCCAATCCGATCGCCTCCAGCCTGCATTTCTGGACCCGTGCGCAGGAAGCCAAGCGTCGCGGCGCCCGTCTCGTCGCAATCGATCCCTACCGCTCGCTGACGGCAGAGAAATGCCATCAGCACATCGCATTGAAACCGGGCACCGACGGGGCGTTCGCGCTCGGCATGATGCATGTGCTGATCACCGAGGATTTGCTCGATCACGACTACATCGCGCGCCATACGCTCGGCTTCGATGCGCTCAAGGCGCGAGCCATGTCCTATCCGCCGGAGCGTGTCGCCCAAATCTGCGGCATCGAGGCGTCGGAACTGATCGAACTCGCCCGTCGTTACGGCGCGACCCGCAAGGCATCGATCCGCCTCAATTACGGCATGCAGCGTGTGCGCGGGGGCGGCAACGCCGTGCGCGCGATTGCGAGCCTGCCTGCGCTGACGGGCGCGTGGCGCGACCGGGCCGGCGGGCTGCTGCTGTCGTCGTCGGAATCTGCACCGGTCAATCGGGCGGCGCTGCTGCGCCCCGATCTGATGCCCGGCTGGCCGCAGAAACTGCCGCGCATCATCAACATGAATGCCATCGGCGATGCACTGCTGCATCCGGGCGACGCGACTTTCGGGCCGAAGGTCGAAGCAGTGATCGTCTACAACTCGAATCCGGTTGCGGTTGCACCCGACTCGCCGAAAGTCGCCGCGGGGTTCGCGCGCGAAGACCTGTTCACGGTCGTTCTCGAGCACTTCAAGACAGATACCGTCGACTTCGCCGACATTGTGTTGCCGGCCACGACGCAGCTCGAGCATCTCGACGTCCACAAGTCGTACGGCCACACCTATGTGATGGCGAATCTGCCGGCGCTTCCGCCGGTCGGCGATGCACGACCGAACACCGAAATCTTTCGCGGCATCGCGCGCAGCATGGGGCTGGACGAGCCCGCGCTTTATCACAGCGACGAAGAGGTCGCGCAGGCGGCGCTTCGCTGGGACGATCCGGCGCTCGACAGCGACTGGGAGACGTTGAAGCGTGCCGGCTGGCTGAAGCTCAAGGTGGCGGACGCGCCTTTCGCGAATGGCGGCTTTCGCACACCGTCCGGCAAATGCGAGTTCTACAGCGCGCGACTCGAGCAGATGGGCATGGACCCGGTGCCCGATTACCTGCCGCCGTTCGAATCGGCGGAGGCGGCGCCTGAACTCGCCGCCCGCTACCCGCTCGCGATGATTTCGCCGCCGGCCCGGCACTTCCTGAACAGCACGTTCGTGAACGTGGACAGCCTGCGCAGCACGGAAGGCCAGCCGCATCTCGATATTCACCCGGCCGACGCCGATGCACGCGGCATCGGGGAGGGCGACGTCGTACGCATATTCAACGACCGCGGATCGATGCAGGCGGTCGCAAGAGTGACTGATCGCGCGCGGGCGGGGCTCGTCGTCGGGCTGTCGATCTGGTGGAAGAAATTGTCGGCGGACGGTCGGAACGCGAACGAAGTGACGAGCCAGGCGCTGACCGACCTCGGCAACTCGGCGACCTTTTACGATTGTCTGGTGGAAGTTGAGCGGATTTGACCGAACTTCTCGATATGATCAGACGAATTTGTTCGAAAGTTCGAAGTGGACATCTAACCCTGTTGTCTCAGGACGGGCGAGCCGCTACGATGCGTTTTAGCACGACCATTCGAAAATATGTGAGGAGACGCGCGGTATGGATAAAATTTGGCTGAAATCGTACCCACCCGGCGTTCCAGCCGAAATTGACGCGTCCCCGTATCCTTCCATCCCGGATCTCCTCGACGAGAGCTTCAGGCAGTATCGCGACCGCAAGGCGTTCGTCTGCATGGGCAAGAGCATCACGTACGGCGAACTCGATGCACTGTCGCGCCGGTTCGGCGCGTGGCTGCAGTCGCGTGGCCTGAAGCGCGGCGCGCGCGTCGCGCTCATGATGCCGAACGTGCTGCAGTACCCGGTGGCGATTGTTGCGGTGCTCCGCGCGGGCTACACCGTCGTCAACGTCAACCCGCTCTATACGCCGCGCGAGCTCGAACATCAGCTGAAGGACAGCGGGGCGGAGGCGATCGTCATCCTCGAGAATTTCGCGTCGACGTTGCAGGCCGTCATCGCCAATACCGCCGTCAAGCATGTCGTGGTCGCGTCGATGGGCGACCTGCTGGGCATCAAGGGCTGGCTCGTCAATTACGTCGTGCGCAACGTGAAGAAGATGGTGCCGGCCTGGCAGCTCCCGTCGTTCACGCGCTTCAAGGCCGCGTTGTCCGAAGGGGCGCGGCAGACCTTCAAGCCGCCGAAGCTCGGCCCCGACGACGTCGCGTTCCTCCAGTACACGGGCGGTACGACGGGTGTCGCGAAGGGCGCGACGCTGCTGCACCGGAACATCGTGTCGAACGTGCTGCAGGCCGGCGCCTGGCACCATCCCGCGCACGCGAAGTACCCCGAGGTGAAGCAATTCGTGACGGTTGTCGCGCTGCCGCTCTATCACGTGTTCGCGCTGACGGTCTGCGGCTTCCTGACGATGCGCACGGGCGGCATGGGCATCCTGATTCCGAATCCGCGCGACATCGGCGGCATGATCAAGGAACTGAAGGGATATCAGATCTCGACGATTCCCGCCGTCAACACGCTGTACAACGCACTGCTGAACCATCCCGAATTCAACCAGCTCGACCTGTCGAAGCTCGTGATCGCCAACGGCGGTGGCATGGCGATCCAGGAAGGCGTCGCGAAGCGCTGGTACGAGAAGACCCAAACGGCGATCGTCGAAGGGTATGGCCTGTCCGAAACCTCGCCGGTCGCGACCTGCAACCCCGTGACGGCGACCGAGTACAGCGGGACGATCGGCCTGCCGCTGCCGTCGACCGAAGTTGCCATCCGCGACGACGCCGGCAACGACGTCGCGCTCGGCGAGCCGGGCGAGATCTGCATCCGCGGGCCGCAGGTCATGGCCGGCTACTGGAACCGTCCGGAAGAAACCGCGAAGGTCATGTTCGCGGACGGTTTCTTCAAGACCGGTGACGTCGGCGTGATGGACGCGCGCGGTTACGTGAAGATCGTCGACCGGAAGAAGGACATGATCCTGGTATCCGGTTTCAACGTGTATCCGAACGAGGTCGAGGACGTGGTGGCGTCGCACCCGGGCGTATTCGAGGTGGCGGCGGTCGGTGTGCCGGACGAGCACTCGGGCGAAGCCGTGAAGCTGTTCGTCGTGAAGAAGGATCCGGCGCTGACCGACAAGGACATCCTCGCGTACTGCAAGGAGCGGCTCACCGGTTACAAGCGGCCGAAACTGGTCGAGTTCCGCACGGAGCTGCCGAAGACGAACGTCGGCAAGATCCTGCGGCGCGAACTGCGCGACGGACGCGCGTAACACCCAAGTCGAACGAAGGAGCCCGGCCTGCGCCGGGCTCTTTTGTTTGTGGTGCGGCATCGGGGCTGCCGCGCCATATCGGAACGGCGCGCGTTCGTCCGGGCACGCCACGGCGGGCGGAGCGCCTCGGTCGGGCTGCCGGCAGCCGATTCGATTCGAACGGGGCGGCACCTCGCTGCATGCCGGAGTCGGCAAACAGTCGCGTTCGTGTCGAGTCAGCATCGCGAACGATTCGTCGCCTGAGCGCGTTACCCGGCGATCATTCCGCGCACCGCGCACCGCGCACCGCGCACCGCGCACCGCGCACCGCGCACCGCACACCGCACACCGCACACCGCACACCGCTTCGCAGCCCCAAAAAAGAAAAGGCGCCCCAAGGCGCCTTCAAGATGCTTCGGCTTGTCAGGCAAGCTGATTAGAACTTGTGACGGATACCGACACGCGCTGCGACCTGGTTGCTGGTCGTCGACGGATCGAGACCGTTGATCGAAGCATGTGCCTGAACGACGTTGCCTGCCGAGTCGAGCGTGTTGCCCGATGCATGCTGGTACACGCCGATCACGTAGACGTCCGTGCGCTTCGACAGGAAGTAGTCGACGCCCAGCGAGCCCTGGTGGTACTTGGCTGCCGAGTTGCCGTCGATCTTGCTGCCTTGCGTGTAGTCGTACGCCGCGCCGACGATCAACGCCGGAGTCAGCTGATACTTGAAGTTGATTTCGCCGTTGTTGAAGGTCGCGGTCTGGTTCACGAACGGACCGACCGAGAAGCCCTTGAACTTCGTGTTCGAGTACGTCGCGCCGATCGTCGCTGCGCCGAACGTGTATGCGCCGCCCGCACCGATGACCTGGTACGTGTTCGCGCTGTTCGCATACGCGCCGTACACCGGCGACGACACGGCCGTCGCCGCAGCCGACGCGCCCGTGTTGAACATGCCGCCGAAGTTCGCCGGCGTACGTGCGTTCAAGTAGCCGACACCCAACACCAGCGGGCCGTTGTTGTAACCGGCGCCGAGCGACCAGACCTGGTTCTTCGAGAACTGGCCGGCTTGACCGCCGAAGCTGTACAGGCCGCCGAACGAGAAGCCGCCGTAGGTCGGGCTCGTGTACTTGACCGCGTTGTTCACACGGTAAGCGTTGTTGAAGTTGTCGAGGTCGCCCGGGTGAGCGGCGATGTAGCCGCCCCACTGGTCGCCTGCCTCGAGCGGGCCGACGAAGTCGACGACGGAGTCGTACTGGCGACCCAGCGTGACCGTACCGTACTGGCTCGACAGGCCGACGTAAGCCTGGCGGCCGAACATCAGGCCGCCCTGGCCGAGCTTGCCGGAGTTGACGTCAAAACCGTTCTCGAGCACGAAGATCGCCTTCAGGCCGCTGCCCAGATCTTCGGTGCCGCGCAGGCCGAAGCGGCTGCCTTGCATCACGCCGCTTGCCAGACCGTACAGATGGCCGCCCTTGGCGTTGTTGTTGAAGATGAAGCCTTCATCGATGATGCCGTAAAGCGTCACGCTGCTTTGCGCATGGGCAGCGCCAGCAAACGCGCCCAGCGCGACGAGCGCGAGAAGCGACTTTTTCATTAACGGATCTCCAAGAATCACTGAATTTTTTTGGCGGGGCGGATAGTTATGGTGTGTTGACGGACCCCATCAACTTCGCAAGAAGTCGCACGTAATGTAGCAAAGCCGATTTTTCCGACAAAGCGAAATGCCGTGGCTCAAGGTTGCCATGTTTCGTTTATGCAACAATGGTTAAAATCACGGGTTAACCGCAATTTCCGCTGAATAATCAAGTCGGTTACGTAGCGGAGCACGTGCCGTTGCCGCCCGCGGCAGCACACGCAGCCAGGAGAACAGGATGGTGTTGGACGAACTGATCAGCGAATTCGATCGCGGCCTGCGATCGTTGACCGGCATTAGCCGGATGAGCCGCCCGGTGCCCGCGCCGGCGGAGCCGCCGGCCGGCGAACTGACGCCCGCGGAGCGCACGCATGCCGCCGGGCTGATGCGCGTGAACCACGTCGGCGAGGTCTGTGCGCAGGCGCTTTATCAGGCGCAGAAGCTGACCGCGCGTTCGTCGTCGTCGAAGGCGATGTTCGAGGAAGCCGCGCGCGAGGAGGAGGATCATCTCGCGTGGACCGCGCATCGGCTGAAGGAACTCGATTCGCGTCCGAGCCTGCTCAACCCGCTGTGGTACGCTGGCGCGCTCGCGATCGGCGTCGTCGCCGGCACGCTGGGCGACAAGGTCAGCCTCGGCTTCATGGCGGAGACGGAGCGCCAGGTCGAGAGCCACCTCGACGGGCACCTGTCCGAGCTGCCGGCGACCGACACGGCGTCGCGCGCGATCGTCGAGCAGATGCGGCTCGACGAGGTGAAGCACGGCAAGGCCGCGACCGATGCCGGCGGGATCGAACTGCCGCTGCCCGCGCGGATGCTGATGCGCGCCGCGTCGAAAGTCATGACGAGCACTGCATACTATCTGTGACATTCGGAGGTGGGCGGCGCATGACGCCGCCGACCTCCGTCATCCATCGATACCGCCCGTTTTTTCCGCGTTTTCCCGCCCCCGAAAGCCCCGTCCGCACGCCAGTCTGGCCCGCCTTTCTCACGTATCACCTTCACAAGTTGCACTAGCTCTTTCATTTATAACGGTTTTTGGAATGAGGGGGCGCATGAGCATGTGCGCGTAAGTCCTTGTTCTAACTAACAAAATTCGTCAAAAAACCGGGCCGCTCCCTTGACCATGCCAAACCCTTCCTCTAAAGTGGGAGACAGTGTGAGAAAGTGTATTTTTGTGTGATTTGGCGGGCTATTCGGGCTAAATTCTTGAGCGTTGAGCGGGTGCTTCGGTGCCCTGAACGGGAGAGCGGAAAGTGTTCCAAGGGGCGTCGGCGCTGACGCTCGATGCGAAAGGGCGGATGTCGGTGCCGGCTCGCTATCGCGAAGCGCTGCAAGGACAGGCAGAAGGACGGGTGACTGTGACCAAGCACCCGGACGGCTGCCTGTTGCTGTTTCCGCGCCCCGAATGGGAGGTATTCCGCGCCAAGATCGCCGCGCTGCCGATGGATGCACATTGGTGGCGGCGGATCTTTCTCGGCAATGCAATGGATGTCGATCTCGACAGCGCGGGCCGGATTCTCGTATCGCCCGAGCTGCGGATGGCGGCTGGACTGGAAAAGGAAGTCATGTTGTTGGGAATGGGTAGTCACTTCGAGCTGTGGGATTCGCAGACCTACATCGCGAAGGAGCAGGCAGCGATGGCGCAGGGTATGCCCGACGCGCTGAAGAATTTCACGTTCTGATTGCGGTGACGGAGACGCCCGCGATGGGAAACGAATTGCAGCATCGGACCGTGCTTCTGGACGAAGCGGTCGATTCGCTCGTGACGCGGCCGGACGGCATTTATGTCGACGGCACGTTCGGGCGCGGCGGTCATAGCCGCGCGGTGCTCGCGCGGCTGGCGGCGGCCGGGCGGCTGATCGCGTTCGACAAGGATCCGAGGGCGATCGAGACGGCGCAGCGCATCGAGGATGCGCGCTTCTCGATCGTGCATGACAGCTTTGCATCGATGCGCGACGCGCTTGCGGCGCGCGGCGTCGAGAAGGTGTCGGGTGTGTTGCTGGACCTGGGCGTGTCCTCGCCGCAGGTGGACGATCCGGCGCGCGGCTTCAGCTTTCGCGCGGATGGCCCACTGGACATGCGAATGGATCCGACGCGCGGCGAGTCGGCGGCCGAGTGGCTCGCGCGGGCTTCGGTGCAGGAATTGACGGAGGTGATACGGGATTATGGGGAAGAACGGTTTGCTTTTCAGATTGCAAAGGCGCTTGTTGCTCGCCGGGCAGAGTCCGACCGTCTTGGGCCTCTCGACACCACGGGCGAGCTTGCCCAAATCGTGGGTAACGTCGTCAAAACCCGTGAGAAGGGCAAGGATCCGGCAACCCGCACCTTTCAGGCTATACGGATTCACGTCAATCAAGAGCTTGCGGACCTGCAAGTCGTACTAGACGCGGCATTGTCGTTGCTGGAGCAAGGGGGGCGGCTGGTGGTCATCAGCTTTCATTCACTCGAGGACCGGATCGTCAAGCGATTCATGCAGGCGCACGCGAGCGCGCCTGCGGTCGATCGTCGCCTGCCGATCCGTGCCGTCGACCTCCCGAGCCCGCCGCTCAAGATCATCAGCCGTCAGTTCCCGAGCGAAGCGGAAGTCGCCGCGAATCCGCGCGCCCGGTCGGCCGTGATGCGCATCGCGGAGCGCGTCACGCCATGAGCCGCTTCAATATCTTCCTGCTGATCATCGTGATGGGCTGCGCACTGTCGGTCGTCAACTCGACGAACCAGCAGCGCCAGATCTTCATCCAGCTGCAGCGCGCGCAGTCGCAGGAGCGTCAGTTCCAGCAGGACTACGCGCAGCTTCAATATCAGCAGAGCGCGCTGTCGAAGACGTCGCGTATCGAGCAACTCGCGAACGATTCGCTGAAGATGCAGGCGATCACGACGGGCCGCACCCAATACCTGACGCTGCCGCCGGGCGCCGTGAAGGCGATCGACGCACCGATTCCGGCTTCGGCCGAGACGGCCGCCAAGGGCGGCGGAGGCGCGCGATGAAGCCGTCGCAAAAGCGCCAGGACGTGAAATTCTCGTCGAGCCCCGTGCTCGGCGTGCACCTGCCGATGTGGCGCTCGAAATTCGTCGTGTTCCTGCTGTTCATGGCGTTCGTCGCGCTGGCCGCGCGGGCGTTCTGGATCCAGGGGCCCGGCAACGCGTTCTATCAGAAGCAGGGCGAAAGCCGCTACCAGCGCACGATCGAGCTGCCGGCCACGCGCGGCAAGATCCTCGACCGTAACGGGCTCGTGCTCGCGACGAGCCTGCCCGTGCGCGCGATCTGGGCGATTCCGGATGCCGTGCCGGACGATCTCGGCGCGGACAAGGTCAATCAGCTCGGCAAGCTCCTCGGCATGACGCAGAAGGAACTGCGCGTGAAGCTGTCGGAGGACAAGGGCTTCGTCTACGTGAAGCGCCAGGTGCCGATCGACATCGCGGACAAGGTCGCCGCGCTCGACATCCCCGGCGTCTATCAGCGCAACGAATACAAGCGCTTCTATCCGGAAGGCGAGATCACCGCTCACCTGATCGGCTTCACGAACGTCGAGGACGAAGGGCAGGAAGGCGTCGAGCTCGGCGACCAGAAGATGCTGTCCGGCACGTCCGGCGTGCGCCGCGTGATCAAGGACCGGCTGGGGCACATCATCGAGGACGTCGCCGAACAGATTCCGCCGCACAACGGGACGGACGTCGACCTGTCGATCGACAGCAAGATCCAGTACATCGCGTATGCGAACCTGAAGGCCGCCGTCGAGAAGTTCAAGGCGAAGGCCGGCGCGGCGATGGTGGTCGACGTGCGTACCGGCGAGGTGCTCGCGCTCGTCAACTATCCGACGTACAACCCGAACGACCGTTCGCGCATGACGGGCGAGCAGTTGCGCAACCGGATCATGACCGACGTGTTCGAGCCGGGCTCGATCATGAAGCCTTTTACGGTGTCGCTCGCGCTCGACCTGCACCGCGTGACACCGAACACGCTCGTTGAAACGGGCAACGGGCATTTCGTGCTCGACGGCGCGCCGATTACCGACGACGCGGGCTTCGGCACGCTGACGGTCGGCGGCGTGATCCAGAAGTCGAGCAACATCGGCGCGACGAAGATCGCGATGACGATGCGGCCCGAGGAAATGTGGAATATGTATACGGGCATCGGCCTCGGTCAGGCGCCGAAGGTCGGGTTCCCGGGCGCGGTGGCCGGCCGCCTGCGTCCGTGGAAGAACTGGCGGCGCATCGAGCAGGCGACGATGTCGTACGGCTACGGCCTGTCGGTGTCGCTGTTCCAGCTCGCACGCGCCTACACGGCGATCGCGCACGACGGCGAGCTGATGCCCGTGACCATTTTCAAGACCGACCCCAATCAGCCGATCGTGGGCACGCAGGTGTTCAACCCGACCACCGCGCGCGAAGTGCGCGCGATGCTCGAGACGGTGGTCGCGCCGGGCGGCACGTCGCCGGATGCGGCCGTGCCGGGTTATCGGGTCGGCGGCAAGAGCGGTACCGCGTACAAGCATGAAGGTCACGGCTACACGCGCAAGTACCGCGCGTCGTTCGTCGGGATGGCGCCGATGCCGAATCCGCGCGTCGTGATCGCGGTGTCGGTCGACGAGCCGACCGCCGGCAGCCACTTCGGCGGCCAGGTGTCGGGCCCCGTATTCTCGGCGATCGCGGGCGATACGATGCGTGCGCTGAACGTGCCGCCGAACATGCCGATCAAGCAGCTGGTCGTGTCCGACGACACGCCGGGCGCGCCCGCCAAGACGGGCCCGCAAAAGCTCGCCGTCGGCGGCGGTGCGAAGCATATGATCGTATCCAGCACGACACGTAATTCACCAGGAGTTGTTCGATGAGCGCCGCTCGCAGTTCCCATCCGGCGCATCAGCAGATCGCGGCCGCGCTTGCGTGGCTGCGCCAGCATGTGGCCCCCGCGGCGCAACTGCATGCCGACACGCGCAGCCTGCAGGCAGGCGACGTGTTTCTCGGCTATGCGGTCGACGGGGCAGACAATCGCGCCTTCATTGCCGAGGCCGTTTCCCGCGGTGCGGCCGCCGTGCTGTATCAGCCGGAAGGCCTCGCAGCCGCGCCGGCCGCACCCGTCGCACTCGCGGTGCCGGCGCTCGACCAGCTGGCCGGCGAGATCGCCAGCGGCTGGTACGGCGACCCGAGCGACAGCCTGCTCGCCATCGGCGTGACCGGCACCAACGGCAAGACGTCGTGCACGCACTGGATCGCGGCCGCGCTGACGGCGCTGCACCAGCCGTGCGCGCTGATCGGCACGCTCGGCAGCGGCATGCCGGGGCAGCTGGTGCCGACCGGCTTCACGACGCCGGACGCGCCGCAGCTGCAACGCAGCCTCGCGCAACTGCACGACGCGGGCGCAAAGGCCGTCGCGATGGAAGTGTCGTCGCACGCGCTGCACCAGGGCCGCGTGAACGGCACGGCATTCGATATCGCCGTGTTCACGAACCTCACGCAGGATCACCTCGACTATCACGGCACGTTCGACGCGTACGAAGCCTCGAAGTCGAAGCTGTTCGCATGGCGCGGCCTGCGCGCGGCGGTCGTCAATCGCGACGACGCAGCCGGCCGCCGCCTGCTCGAGAAGCTGGCCGGCCGCGTGCGCACGATCGCCTACGGAATCGGCGACGTGCACGCGGCCGACGCCGATCGCGAGCTGGTCGCGCTCGACGTGCGCGCGACCGCCACGGGCACCGCATTCCGCCTGCGCTCGTCGTGGGGCGACGCGGACATCGAAGTCGGCACGCTCGGCACGTTCAACGTCAGCAACCTGCTCGCGGTGCTCGGCTCGCTGCTTGCAGCCGACCTGCCGTTCGACGCGGCGGTCGCGGAGATTGCGCGGCTCGAGTCCGTCAACGGCCGCATGCAGCGCCTTGGCGGCCGGCTGGCGAACGACGAACCGCTGGTCGTGATCGACTATGCACATACGCCCGATGCGCTCGAGAAGACGCTCGACGCGTTGCGCCCGATCGCGGTGGCGCGCGGCGGCCGGCTCGTCTGCATGTTCGGCTGCGGCGGCGATCGCGATGCGACCAAGCGTCCGCTGATGGGCGCGATCGCCGAGCGGCTCGCCGACGAAGTCGTCGTCACGAGCGACAACCCGCGCAGCGAGGATCCGCAGCGCATCATCGACCAGGTCATCGCGGGCATGACCGCGCCCGATCGCGCACGCCGCATCGAGGATCGCGCGAGCGCGATCCTGCAGGCCGTGCGCGGCGCCGCCCGCGAGGATGTCGTCGTGCTGGCCGGCAAGGGGCACGAGGCAACGCAGGAAATCATGGGCAAGAAGCGCACGTTCTCCGATCAGGATCACGCGCGGCTCGCGCTCGCGGCACGCGCGACGCACGGCAAGGGAGGCGGCGAATGACGATGCTCAGTCTCGGCGAAGCCGCCCGCCTGATTCCCGGCGCCACCGTCCACGGCGATCCGGACGCCACGTTCGAGCGCGTGTCGACGGACAGCCGCACGGTCGGCCCCGGCGACCTGTTCGTCGCGCTGAAGGGCGAGCGCTTCGACGCGCACGACTTCCTCGGCGACGTGGCCGCGCGCGGCGCGTCGGCGGCGCTCGTCGCACACGTGCCGGCGGGTCTCGCGATGCCGGCGATCGAAGGCGGCGAAACGCGTGCCGCGCTCGGTGCGCTCGCGCACGGCTGGCGCAACCGATTCGCGCTGCCGCTCGTCGCGGTGACGGGCAGCAACGGCAAGACGACCGTCAAGGAAATGATCGCGTCGATCTTCGCCGCGGCGGTCGGTACCGACGCGCGGCTCGCGACGGCCGGCAACCTGAACAACGACGTCGGGCTGCCGCTGACATTGCTGCGCCTGTCGACCGCGCATCGCCTCGCGGTGATCGAGATCGGCATGAACCACCCGGGCGAGACCGAAGTTCTGGCGCGCCTCACCGCGCCGACGGTCGCGCTCGTCAACAACGCGCAGCGCGAACACCAGGAATTCATGGCGACGGTCGAAGCCGTCGCGCTCGAACACGCGGCCGTGATCCACGCGCTGCCGCCGGACGGCGTCGCGGTGTTTCCGGCCGACGATGCGTACGCGGGCATCTGGCGCGTCGCGGCGACCGGCAACCGGATCCTCGATTTCGCACTGCACGACGCCGAACGGCAGAACGATGCGCAGGTCGTCGGTCGCCTTCACGGCGGCGAACTCGCGATCGACACGCCGGCGGGCGCCGTCACGGTGCGGTTGCGTGCGCTCGGCGAGCACAACGCGCGCAACGCGCTGGCCGCGACGGCCGCGGCGCTGGGCGCGGGTGTCGAACTGTCGGCGATCAAGCAGGGCCTCGAGTCATTCGAACCGGTCAAGGGCCGGCTCCAGGTGAAGCAGGCGATCGCCGGCAGCCTCGCGGGCGCGACGGTCGTCGATGATACGTATAACGCGAACCCCGATTCGATGCGTGCGGCGATCGACGTGCTGGCCGCACAACCGGCGCCGCGCGTGCTGGTGATCGGCGACATGGGCGAGGTCGGTGACGAAGGCCCGGCTTTCCACCGGGAGATCGGCGCGTATGCGCGCGATCGCGGGATCGATGCGCTGTTCGCGCTCGGCGACGCGTCGCGCGATGCGTGCACGGCGTACGGCGACACGGCACGCCACTTTGACGATGTCGGCGCGCTCGTGGCGGCGCTGCTCGCGGCCGGTTACGGCGCGCAGGCGACGGTGCTCGTGAAGGGCTCGCGGTACATGAAGATGGAGCGCGTGGTCGACGCGCTGACGAACCAACCCGCGGCGGGCACGGTGCCCGCTGCACACTGAGTAGAAGGAAGGAAGCATGCTGCTGGCGCTGGCGCAATGGCTGCAGGGAGACGCAAGCTTTTTGCGCTTGTTCACGTACCTGACGTTCCGTGCGGTGATGGCTACCATCACCGCGCTCGGTATCGGGCTCGTGTGCGGACCGTGGGTGATCCGCAAGCTGACGCAAATGAAGGTCGGGCAGGCCGTGCGCAAGGACGGCCCGCAAAGCCATCTCGTCAAGTCCGGCACGCCGACGATGGGCGGCGTGCTGATCCTGATCGGCATCGCGGTCGCGACGCTGCTGTGGGGCGACCTGACGAACCGTTTCATCTGGATCGTGATGCTCGTCACGTTCGGCTTCGGCGTGATCGGCTGGGTCGACGACTACCGCAAGGTCGTCTACAAGGACCCGCGCGGGATGTCGTCGCGCGAAAAGTATTTCTGGCAGTCGGTGATCGGGCTGTTCGCGGCGGTCTACCTCGCGTTCAGCGTGTCCGAGGCGAACAACGTGCGCGTGTTCGACCTGTTCATGGCGTGGGTGAGGAGCGGCCTGTCGATGGGGCTGCCGGCGCGGGCCGACCTGATGCTGCCGTTCCTGAAGTCGATCAGCTATCCGCTCGGCGTGTGGGGCTTCATTGTGCTGACGTATTTCGTGATCGTCGGCGCGAGCAACGCGGTGAACCTCACCGACGGCCTCGACGGGCTCGTGATCATGCCGGTCGTGCTGGTCGGCGGGTCGCTCGGCGTGTTCGCGTACGTGATGGGCAGCTCGGTCTATTCGAAATACCTGCTGTTCCCGCACATCCCGGGCGCCGGTGAACTGCTGATCTTCTGTTCCGCGATGGGCGGGGCAGGGCTCGCGTTCCTCTGGTACAACACGCACCCCGCGCAGGTGTTCATGGGCGACGTCGGTGCGCTGGCGCTCGGCGGCGCGCTCGGCACGGTCGCGGTGATCGTGCGCCAGGAAATCGTGCTGTTCATCATGGGCGGCATCTTCGTCGCGGAAACGCTGTCGGTGATGCTACAGGTGTCGTGGTTCAAGTACACGAAGAAGCGTTACGGCGAAGGGCGGCGCCTGCTGAAGATGGCGCCGCTGCATCACCATTTCGAATTGTCCGGCTGGAAGGAAACGCAGGTGGTGGTGCGTTTCTGGATCATCACGCTGATGCTGTGCCTGTTCGGTCTGTCCACCCTCAAGCTGCGGTAAAGGAAAGGTAACAAGGATGTCTGGCGAGATGTTTGGAGATCGGCAGCGGCCGATGGTGCTCGTACTGGGGCTCGGTGAATCGGGTCTCGCGATCGCGCGGTGGTGCGCGAGGCACGGGTGCCGGCTGCGTATTGCCGATACCCGCGAGGCGCCGCCGAACCTTGCCGCGCTGCAGGCCGAAGGCATCGATGCGGAATTCGTCGGCGGGCCGTTCACGCCCGCGCTGCTCGACGGTGGCGTCGAGATCGTCGGGCTGAGCCCTGGCCTGTCGCCGCTCGAACCGGCACTGGCGGCGCTGATCGCGGCCGCGAACGAGCGCGCGATCGCGGTATGGGGCGAACTGGAATTCTTCGCGCAGGCGCTGCGCGCGCTCGGCACGAGCGGCTACCAGCCGAAGGTGCTCGCGATCACCGGCACCAACGGCAAGACGACGACGACGAGCCTCACGGGCCTGCTGTGCCAGCGTTCGGGCAAGAAGGTCGCCGTCGCCGGCAACATCAGCCCGGCGATGCTCGACCGGCTCGCGGGCGCGATCGACGATACGGCGCTGCCTGACGTCTGGGTGCTCGAACTGTCGAGCTTCCAGCTCGAGACGGCGCGCACGTTCGCGCCCGACGCGGCCGCGATCCTCAACATCACGCAGGATCACCTCGACTGGCACGGCAGCTTCGACGCCTACGCGGCCGCGAAGGGCCGGATCTTCGGCGCGACGACCACGCGCGTGCTCAACCGCGACGATTCCGCCGTGATGAAGTTCGCGCCGGCCGCCGGCGCGGCCGATGCGGCGCGCGCGGTCACGTTCGGCCTGAATGAACCGGCGCAGGACGGCGACTACGGGCTGTCGCGCGACAACGGCATTGCGTGGCTGGTCGAAGCGGTCGACCGCGACGCGCCGGACGAAACGACGACGACCCGCCGGCGCAAGCGCGACGGCGCGCATACGCCCGACATCGCGCAGAAGCGCCTGATGCCGGTCGACGCGCTGCGCATCCGCGGGCTGCACAACGCGGCGAACGCGCTGGCCGCGTTCGCGCTCGCGCGTGCGATCGACCTGCCGGCCGCGCCGCTGCTGCACGCGCTGCGCGAATACCGCGGCGAGGCGCATCGCGTCGAAGTGATCGCGACGATCGACGACGTGGACTACGTCGACGACAGCAAGGGAACCAACGTCGGTGCGACGGTGGCCGCGCTCGACGGGCTCGCGCAGAAGATCGTGCTGATCGCCGGCGGCGACGGCAAGGGGCAGGATTTCGCGCCGCTGGTCGCGCCGGTCGCGCGCTGGTGTCGTGCGGTGATGCTGATCGGCCGCGACGCGCCGGCGCTTCGCGACACGCTCGCCGAAACCGGCGTGCCGCTCGCGGACCACGCGACGCTCGAAGGCGCGGTGCGTGCCGCCGCCGAGCTCGCCGAGCCGGGCGATGCGGTGCTGCTGTCGCCCGCGTGCGCGAGCCTCGACATGTTCAGGAACTACGCCCATCGCGCGGAGGTGTTCCGCGCGGCGGTGGATGAAGTCGCTATCGACAAAGGAGCGACGCCATGAGCTGGTCCGATCGCCTCGTCTCCCGTTTCAACGACCGGCGCGACACCGGCGGCAATGCCGCCGGCGGCCGCGTCGCGTCCGCCACACGCGCCGCGACCGGCGGCCTCGCGAGCGTCGTCAACGGCGTGCGGCCGAGCCGCTCGCGGATGCTCGACTTCGACTACTCGCTGCTGTGGGTCGCGATCGCGCTGCTCGGGCTCGGCGTCGTGATGGTGTATTCGGCGTCGATCGCGATGCCCGATTCGCCGAAATACGCGTCGTATCACGATTACGCGTTCCTGATGCGCCACTGCGTATCGCTCGTCGTTGCGTTCATCGCGGCGGTGATCGCGTTCCGCGTGCCCGTGTCGACCTGGGACAAATACGCGCCGCATCTCTTCCTGATCGCGCTGGTCGGCCTCGTGATCGTGCTGATCCCGCACGTCGGCAAGGGTGTGAACGGCGCGCGCCGCTGGATTCCGCTCGGCATCACGAACATGCAGCCGTCGGAAATCATGAAGCTCGCGGTGACGATCTACGCGGCGAACTACACGGTGCGCAAGCAGGAGTACATGCAGAGTTTCGCGAAGGGCTTCCTGCCGATGGCGTTCGCGGTCGGTCTCGTCGGCGCGCTGCTGCTGCTCGAGCCGGACATGGGCGCGTTCATGGTGGTCGCCGCGATCGCGATGGGCGTGCTGTTCCTCGGCGGCGTGAACGGCAAGCTGTTCGGCGGCCTGGTCGCGACGGCGGTCGGCACCTTCACGATGCTCGTATGGCTGTCGCCGTGGCGTCGCGAGCGGATCTTCGCGTATCTCGATCCGTGGGACGAACGCTATGCGCAGGGCAAGGCGTACCAGCTCACGCATTCGCTGATCGCGTTCGGCCGCGGCGAGTGGTTCGGCGTCGGCCTCGGCGGCAGTGTCGAGAAGCTGAACTACCTGCCCGAAGCGCATACCGACTTCATCCTCGCGGTGATCGGCGAGGAACTCGGCTTCGTCGGCGTGATGGTCGTGATCCTGCTGTTCTACTGGATCGTGCGCCGCGCGTTCGAGATCGGCCGCCAGGCGCTCGCGCTCGACCGCACGTTCGCGGGCCTGATGGCGAAGGGCATCGGTATCTGGTTCGGCGCGCAGACGTTCATCAACATGGGCGTGAACCTCGGCCTGCTGCCGACCAAGGGCCTGACGCTGCCGCTCGTGAGCTATGGCGGCTCGGGCATCCTGCTGAACTGTGTCGCGCTCGCGGTGCTCCTGCGGGTCGATTATGAAAATCGCGTATTGATGCGGGGAGGGAAGGTATGACCGCGTCGCGACGCACGCTGATGGTGATGGCAGGCGGCACCGGGGGCCACGTGTTCCCGGGGCTCGCGGTCGCGCACCGGATGGAAGCGGCGGGCTGGCGCGTCGTGTGGCTCGGCAATCCGGCCGGGATGGAAGCCACGCTCGTGCCGAAGCACGGCATTCCGATGGAATACGTGCGCTTCGGCGGACTGCGCGGCAAGGGCCTGAAGACCAAGCTGACGCTGCCGTTCAACCTGCTGCGCGCATGCTGGCAGAGCCTCGGCGCGCTGCGCCGCGTGCGGCCGGACGTCGTGCTCGGGATGGGCGGCTACATCACGTTTCCGGCGGGCGTGATGACCGCGCTGTCGGGCCGTCCGCTCGTGCTGCACGAGCAGAATTCGATCGCGGGCCTGACCAACAAGGTGCTCGCGAAGCTCGCCAAACGCGTGCTCGTCGCGTTTCCCGGCGCACTGCCGCACGCGGAATGGACGGGCAACCCGATTCGTGCGGAACTTGCGCACACGGAACCACCCAAAGCACGCTATGCGTCGCGCAGCGGCCCGCTGAACGTGCTGGTCGTCGGCGGCAGCCTCGGTGCGGCCGCGCTGAACGAAGTCGTGCCGCGCGCGCTGGCGCTGCTGACGCCGGACGAGCGCCCGCGCATCGTGCACCAGGCCGGCGCGAAGCACATCGACGCGCTGAAGGCGAATTACGAAGCGGCCGGTTTCGCGGCCGGCGAAGACGTGCGGCTCGTGCCGTTCATCGACGACATGGCGAGCGCGTACGCGGCGGCGGATCTGGTGATCTGCCGTTCCGGCGCGATGACGGTGTCGGAGATCGCGGCGGTGGGCGTGGCGGCGCTGTTCGTGCCGTTCCCGTACGCGGTCGACGACCACCAGACGACCAATGCCGCGTTCCTCGCCGATGCGGGCGCGGCCGTGCTGGTACAACAACGCGACCTGTCGGCGGAACTGCTCGCCGATTGGCTGCACGGCCAGTCGCGGGCGTCGCTCGCGGACATGGCGGAGCGTTCGCGCTCGCTGGCGAAGCCCGAGGCTACCGACGAAGTCGCGCGTGTCTGCGCGAAGGCGGCCGGCGCGAACCTGGAAAAACTGCAATGAAACACATCGTCAAACACATTCATTTCGTCGGGATCGGCGGCGCGGGCATGAGCGGCATCGCCGAAGTGCTCGTCAATCTCGGCTACGAGGTCAGCGGCTCCGACCTGTCGCGCAACGCGGTGACCGACCGTCTCGAGGCGCTCGGTGCGCGGATCGCGATCGGCCACGACGCGGCGAACATCGAGGGCGCGAACGCGGTCGTCGTATCGACGGCCGTGCGCTCGGACAACCCCGAGGTGCTGGCCGCGCGCCACCAGCGCGTGCCGATCGTGCAGCGCGCGGTGATGCTCGCGGAACTGATGCGC
Source organism: Burkholderia sp. BCC1993 (assembly GCF_905339865.1). Taxonomy (NCBI): domain Bacteria; kingdom Pseudomonadati; phylum Pseudomonadota; class Betaproteobacteria; order Burkholderiales; family Burkholderiaceae; genus Burkholderia; species Burkholderia sp. BCC1993. The sequence continues at coordinate 19,030 of NZ_CAJPGZ010000006.1, forward strand.
CTGAAGCAGGGCATCGCGATCGCCGGCACGCACGGCAAGACCACGACGACGAGCCTCGTCGCGAGCGTGCTCGCGGCGGGCGGGCTGGACCCGACCTTCGTGATCGGCGGCCGGCTGATCAGCGCCGGCGCGAACGCGCGGCTCGGCACGGGCGACTTCATCGTCGCCGAGGCCGACGAGTCGGACGCGTCGTTCCTGAATCTGTATCCGGTGATCGAAGTCATCACGAACATCGACGCCGATCACATGGACACCTACGGCCACGATTTCGCGCGGCTCAAGCAGGCGTTCATCGAGTTCACGCAGCGCCTGCCGTTCTATGGCAGCGCGGTGGTGTGCGTCGACGATCCGAACGTGCGGCAGATCATCCCGTTCATCTCGAAGCCGGTCGTGCGCTACGGGCTGTCGCCGGACGCGCAGGTGCGCGCCGAGAACATCGATGCGCGCGATGGCCGCATGCATTTCACGGTGATCCGCGAAGGGCGCGCGCCGCTCGCGGTCGTACTGAACATGCCGGGCCTGCACAACGTGCAGAACGCACTCGCGGCGATCGCGATCGCCACCGATCTCGGCGTGGCGGACGACGCGATCCAGCTGGCGCTGGCGGAATTCAACGGCGTTGGCCGGCGCTTCCAGCGCTACGGCGAGGTGCCGAGCGCGGACGGCGGCCAGTACACGCTGATCGACGACTACGGTCACCACCCGGTCGAGATGGCCGCGACGATCGCGGCCGCGCGCGGCGCGTTCCCGGGCCGCCGCCTCGTGCTGGCGTTCCAGCCGCACCGCTACACGCGCACGCGCGACTGCTTCGACGATTTCGTCAACGTGCTGTCGACGGTCGACGCGCTGGTGCTGACGGAAGTTTATGCCGCGGGCGAAGCGGCGATCGCGACGGCCAACGGCGACGCGCTGTCGCGTGCGCTGCGCGCGGTGGGGAAGGTCGACCCGGTGTTCGTCGCGACGGTCGACGACGTGCCGGATGCATTGGCGAAGGTCGCGCAGAACGGCGACGTGGTGATCACGATGGGCGCGGGTTCGATCGGCGGCGTGCCGGCGAAGCTCGTGCAACACACTCAACAGAAGGCATGACATGAGCGGGATCGATCCGAAACGTTTCGGCAAGGTGGCGGTGTTGTTCGGCGGCGAATCCGCCGAGCGCGAGGTGTCGCTCACCTCGGGCCGCCTCGTGCTGCAGGGCCTGCGCGACGCGGGCGTCGACGCGCATCCGTTCGACCCGGCCGAGCGGCCGCTGTCGGCGCTGAAGGATGAAGGCTTCGTGCGCGCGTTCAACGCGCTGCACGGCGGCTACGGCGAGAACGGCCAGATCCAGGGCGCACTCGATTTCTACGGGATCCGCTACACGGGCAGCGGCGTGCTCGGCTCGGCGCTCGGCCTCGACAAGTTCCGCACGAAGCTCGTGTGGCAGCAGACGGGCGTGCCGACGCCGCCGTTCGAGACGGTGATGCGCGGCGACGACTACGCGGCGCGCGCGACGGACATCGTCGCGAAGCTCGGCCTGCCGCTGTTCGTGAAGCCGGCGAGCGAAGGCTCGAGCGTCGCGGTGCTGAAGGTGAAGACGGCCGACGCGTTGCCCGCCGCACTGTCGGAAGCGGCGACGCACGACAAGATCGTGATCGTCGAGAAGAGCATCGAAGGCGGCGGCGAATACACCGCGTGCATCGCCGGCGATCTCGACCTGCCGCTGATCAAGATCGTGCCGGCCGGCGAGTTCTACGACTACCACGCGAAGTATGTCGCCGACGATACGCAGTACCTGATTCCGTGCGGGCTGCCCGCCGAACAGGAAGCGGAACTGAAGCGCATCGCGCGCCGCGCGTTCGACGTGCTCGGCTGCACCGACTGGGGCCGGGCGGACTTCATGCTCGACGCCGCCGGCAACGCGTATTTCCTGGAAGTGAACACGGCCCCCGGGATGACCGACCACTCGCTGCCGCCGAAGGCCGCGCGCTCGATCGGCATCAGCTATTCGGAGCTGGTCGTGAAGGTGCTGTCGCTTACGCTCAACGACTGACGCAGGAACGGAACGACGTATGTGGAACAACGTTCGCCAACTCAACCTTGCCGCTAGCGCGCTGTACGCGCTGTTGCTGCTCGTGTTGGCGGCGGCCGGCTGCTACTGGCTGATCCAGCGTCCGACGTTCGCGCTGCGCGAAATCCGGATCGATGGCGACACCGAGCACATCAACTCGCCGACGGTGCGTGCGGGTGTGGTCGGCCGGCTGAAGGGCAATTTCTTCACGGTCGATCTCGACACGGCGCGGGCCGCGTTCGAGCAGATGCCGTGGGTGCGCCACGCGAGCGTGCGCCGGGTGTGGCCGAATGCGCTGGCTGTCACGCTCGAGGAGTACAAACCGCTCGGGACCTGGGGCAGCGCGCAGCTCGTGAGCGTCGACGGCGAGCTGTTCACCGCGAATCAGGGCGAACTGGATCGGGAACTGCCCGCGTTCGACGGCCCGGAGGGCAGCGCGAAGGAAGTCGTCACGCGGTATCACGACTTCGCGAACTGGTTTGCGCCGCTGAAGGCGGCGCCGGAAGAAGTGACGCTGTCGGCGCGCTACGCGTGGACGGTGAAGCTGTCGAACGGCATGCAGGTCGAGCTGGGCAAGGAACGCAACAGCGAGTCGCTGCATGACCGGAGCCAGCGCCTCGTCGCCGCGTGGCCGGCCGTCACGGAGCGTTGGGGCAACGACATCGAGTACGCGGACCTGCGTTATCCGAACGGATTCGCGATTCGTGCGGCAGGCATGCGGTTCCTGACCGATACCGACAAGCGCAAGAAGTAACGAGAGATCACACGCAAGAGCACTTTATGAGCAAAGACTACAAGGATCTGCTGGTTTCCCTCGACATCGGCACGTCGAAGGTGGTGGCCATCGTCGCCGAGCTGAAGGGCGAAGGCCATTACGAGGTGATCGGCCTCGGCCAGAGCGAATCGAAGGGTCTGAAGAAGGGCGTGGTGGTCAATATCGAGGCCACCGTGCAGTCGATCCAGCGCGCGCTCGAGGAAGCCGAGCTGATGGCCGACTGCAAGATCACCAACGTGTTCACGGGGATTGCCGGCAGCCACATCCGCAGCTTCAACTCGAGCGGGATGGTCGCGATCAAGGACAAGGAAGTCACGCAGACCGACGTCGCGCGCGTGATCGAGACCGCGAAGGCGATCAACATCCCGACCGACCAGCAGGTGCTGCACATCCTCACGCAGGAATTCATCATCGACGGCCAGGAAGACGTGCGCGAGCCGATCGGCATGAGCGGGATCCGCCTCGAGGTGAAGGTGCACATCGTGACCGGTGCGGTCAGTGCCGCGCAGAACATCGTCAAGTGCGTGCGCCGCTGCGGGCTGGAAGTGAACGACCTGATCCTGCAGCCGCTCGCGTCGTCGCTGGCCGTGCTGACTGAAGACGAGAAGGATCTCGGCGTGGTGCTGGTCGACGTCGGCGGCGGCACGACCGACATCGCGATCTTCGCCGAAGGCGCGATTCGCCACACCGCGGTGATTCCGATCGCCGGCGACCAGATCACGAGCGACATCGCGATGGCGCTGCGCACGCCGACGCCGGACGCGGAAGACATCAAGGTCGGCTACGGGATCGCGAAGCAGGCGCTCGCCGATCCGGACGAGATGGTCGAAGTGCCGGGCCTCGGCGAACGCGGTCCGCGCACGCTGTCGCGCCAGGCGCTCGCCGCCGTGATCGAGCCGCGCGTCGAGGAACTGTTCTCGCTCGTGCAGCAGGTCGTGCGCGAGTCGGGTTACGAAGAACTGCTGAGCTCCGGCGTGGTCATTACCGGCGGGGCTTCGATGATGCCGGGCATGGTCGAGCTCGGCGAAGACATTTTCCTGAAGCCGGTGCGCATCGGCGCGCCGGAATACGCAGGCGGCCTCGCCGACGTGGTGCGCAACCCGCGCTACTCGACGGCGATGGGCCTGCTGGTCGAAGGCAGTGCACAGCGCATGCGCGGCCGCAAGGTCGCCGTGCAGTCCGGCAACGCGGGGCAGATCTTCTCGCGGATGAAGGAATGGTTCCTGAGCAACTTTTGACATACCGAATCGAAATTCGCGCCGGTGCCGGCGGCTGGCGCGCGACAGGGGGTTGCCCGATCTCCTGCCGAATAACGGCCGAGTAGTTCTATTTTCTTGACGGAGGCAACAATGGAATTCGAAATGCTGGAAACCGAAACCAACGGCACCATCATCAAGGTGGTCGGCGTTGGCGGCGCTGGCGGCAATGCCGTTCAGCACATGATCAACCGTGGCGTGCAGGGCGTCGACTTCATCGTGATGAACACCGACGCACAGGCGCTGTCGCGTGCGCGCGCACCGTCCGTGATCCAGCTCGGCAACACCGGCCTCGGCGCCGGCGCGAAGCCGGAAATGGGCAAGGCGGCGGCGGAAGAGGCGCGCGAGCGCATCGCCGACGCACTGCGTGGCGCGCACATGGTGTTCATCACGGCCGGCATGGGTGGCGGCACGGGCACGGGCGCGGCGCCGGTGGTCGCGCAGATCGCGAAGGAGATGGGCATCCTGACGGTTGGTGTCGTCAGCAAGCCGTTCGAATTCGAAGGCGGCAAGCGCATGCGCGTCGCGGAAGCAGGCTCGCAGCAACTGGAGGATCACGTCGACTCGCTGATCGTCGTCCTGAACGACAAGCTGTTCGACGTGATGGGCGATGACGCCGAGATGGACAAGTGCTTCCAGTGCGCGGACGACGTGTTGAACAACGCGGTTGCGGGCATTGCTGAAATCATCAATGTCGATGGCCTCGTGAACGTCGACTTCGAAGACGTGAAGACGGTGATGGGCGAGCAGGGCAAGGCGATGATGGGCACGGCGACGGTCGCCGGCGTCGATCGCGCGCGTCTCGCGGCGGAACAGGCCGTGGCGAGCCCGCTGCTCGAAGGCGTCGATCTGTCGGGCGCGCGCGGCGTGCTGGTCAACATCACGTCGAGCCGTTCGCTGCGCCTGTCGGAAACGCGCGAAGTGATGAACACGATCAAGAGCTACGCGGCGGAAGATGCCACGGTGATCTTCGGTGCGGTGTACGACGACGCAATGGGCGATGCGCTGCGCGTGACGGTCGTGGCGACGGGTCTGGGCCGTGCAGCGAAGAAGCAGCAATCGGCTCCGATGACGCTGCTGCGCACCGGCACCGACAACCAGCCGGTCAACGTCTCGCACGGCTACGCACAGCCGCAGCACGTCAGCACGGCCGATTACGGCGCGCTCGATACGCCGGCGGTGTGGCGCAACTCGCGCGAAACCGCGGCATCGCACGTGCAGGCGCTTCAGGAGAAGGGTGTCGACACGTACGACATCCCGGCTTTCCTGCGCAAGCAGGCTGACTGACGACGCACACAGGCGAAGCCGCGGCGAGGTTGCCGCGGTAACGCCGGCGTGACGGATGCCACGGACCACGACAGGCCGCGTCGGATGCGACGCCGGGCCGGGAAACGTGCCCTCTTCGCTCGAGCGAGGCGGGATGGGCCGTGCTGTCCGCAACACGCTGAAAAACCGTATCGCTATGAGGGACCAGCCATGATTCAAGTGGGCGACGCGCTGCCCGACGCGCAACTGTTCGAGTTCATCGACGACGCGCGCGAAGGCTGCACGCTGGGGCCGAATGCCTGCAGCGTGCGCGACCAGGTTGCGGGAAAGCGGGTGGTGATCTTCGGATTGCCGGGCGCGTTCACGCCGACCTGCTCGGCGCAGCATGTGCCGGGCTATGTCGAGCACGCCGAGCAACTGCGCTCGGCGGGCATCGACGAGCTCTGGTGCGTGTCCGTCAACGACGCATTCGTGATGGGCGCATGGGGACGTGATCTGCACACCGCGGGCAAGGTGCGCATGATGGCGGACGGCAGCGCTGCTTTCACTCATGCGCTGGGGCTGACGCAGGATTTGTCCGCGCGTGGCATGGGAATCCGTTCCCTGCGCTACGCGATGGTGGTCGACGACGGTGTGGTCAAGACGCTGGCCGTCGAAGCGCCGGGCAAGTTCGAAGTGAGCGATGCGGCGAGTGTGCTCGCGACGTTGAAGTCCTGATCGTGCGGTGCGCCGTTGCCTGCCGGCAACGCTGCTCACCGACCTCAGGGCAGTTGTAACACGGGCCGATGACCGGAAACGCCTCCGTTCCGGGCATCGGCCCGTCCCGTATCGGCGCGGGTAACCAGTCGAAACAGATTGATACGCAGTTTCAAACAGCGGCGAATAGGGAATTACGCTATAATCTCCCCTATCGAATATAACTCCTGATTGATATTCTCAATCAAGATGAAGAACATCATGCTGAAGCAGCGCACCATCAAATCGATCGTGAAGACCGTGGGCATCGGTCTCCACTCGGGCCGCAAGGTCGAACTGACGCTCCGCCCGGCCGCGCCGGGCACGGGGATCGTATTCTCGCGCGTCGACCTGCCCACGCCTGTCGACATTCCGGCATCCGCGATGTCGATCGGCGACACGCGGCTCGCGTCGGTGCTGCAGAAGGATGGTGCGCGCGTATCGACCGTCGAGCACCTGATGTCGGCGTGCGCCGGCCTCGGCATCGACAACCTCTATGTCGACGTGACGGCCGAGGAAATCCCGATCATGGACGGCAGCGCCGCGTCCTTCGTGTTCCTGATCCAGTCCGCGGGCATCGAGGAGCAGAACGCGCCGAAGCGCTTCATCAAGGTGAAGAAGCCGGTCGAAATCCGCGACGGCGACAAGTTCGCGCGTCTCGATCCGTATTTCGGCTTCAAGCTGAAGTTCACGATCGACTTTCGTCACCCGGCCGTCGACAAGACCGGCCAGGAACTCGAGGTCGATTTCGCGAACACGTCGTACGTGCGCGAGATCGCGCGTGCGCGCACGTTCGGTTTTGCCCATGAAGTCGAAATGATGCGCGAGCTGGGTCTCGCGCGCGGCGGCAGCATGGACAACGCGATCGTGCTCGACGAGTACCGGATCCTGAACAACGACGGGCTGCGTTACGACGACGAGTTCGTGAAGCACAAGATGCTCGATGCGATCGGCGACCTGTACGTGGTCGGCCATCCGCTGCTGGCATCGTACACCGCGTACAAGTCGGGGCACGGGCTGAACAACGCGCTGCTGCGCGAACTGCTCGCGCACGAAGACGCGTACGAGATCGTCACGTTCGACGATCCGCAAGCCGCGCCGAGCGGCTTCGCGTTCGACACGCAGACGGCCTTCGCCTGATCGGCGTCCGGCACCTCGCGATAAAAAAGCGACCCTCGGGTCGCTTTTTTATTGGGCGGCCGGCCCGCACGGGCGGCGGCGGTGCGCGTTCAGCGCGACGACTTCGCGCCGTGCCGTGCGGCCATCCGCGCGAGCGCAGCCTGCAGCGGCGACGGCTCGAGGTGATCGGCGAGCTCGCGCAACGCGGCGGCGCCGACGGTCGTCATGCGCGCCTGCTTCACGTGCGGCGGTTCCGGCGCGTCCTTCGGCCGCACGCGCACGCGCAGCGCCGAGACCGGCCAGCCGCGCTTCTGGAGATCGGCGAGCAGGCGCGGCTCGACCTGCCGCAACCGGGCCGCGAGCGCATTGTGCGCGGCAAAGAGGGTCAGGGTGCCGTCCTTGATGGAGCCCGGTTCGACATGACTCGCAAGATAGTCGGGCAGGAGCGCGGCGAGGTCGCGCTGCAGCGACGCGACCTGTTCGACGCCGGCGCGCAGCGCCGCGAACGCGTCGGTGCGGTTGAGCACTTCGGACACGGGTTGCGGGCGATACGCGGGGAGCGTGCCGAAACGCTTGGAAAATCGGTTCATCGAGGCATTCTTCGGGCGCGCACGTGCGCGGACGTTGACGCCGATTGTACCCGCGCCGGCTCCCGCACGGGCGGCTTTCGGGCCGTGCGCCCGGTTGCCTGCACGGGTTCGGCGTGCGGCGTGGGTCCGGCCGGGACACCGGCGCATGCTTTCTCGCGTGCTAAAATTCCTCGTTTGATTCCACTAATTCGCTAAGCCGCCGAGGCTCGGGCGTCGGGGCGCGCAATACGCGCCGGGCGCCGGTGCTGCGACGCAGGGTCCGATCCGATGACAACCGGTTTTCTCCAGAAAATTTTTGGCAGCCGCAACCAGCGGCTCGTCAAGCAATACCAAAAGACCGTCGCGACGATCAATGCGCTCGAAACGCAGATCGAGAAGCTGACGGACGACCAGTTGCGCGGCAAGACGGATGAGTTCCGCCAGCGGATCGCGGGCGGCGAGTCGCTCGACAAGCTGCTGCCCGAGGCGTTCGCAGTCTGCCGGGAGGCGAGCCGCCGCGTGCTGAAGATGCGCCACTTCGACGTGCAGATGATCGGCGGCATGGTGCTCCACTACGGCAAGATCGCGGAAATGCGCACCGGCGAAGGCAAGACGCTCGTTGCAACGCTGCCCGTATACCTGAATGCGCTGGCCGGCCGTGGCGTGCACGTGGTGACGGTCAACGACTACCTCGCGCAGCGCGACGCCGAATGGATGGCGCGCCTCTACAACTTCCTCGGTCTGTCGGTCGGCATCAACCTGTCCGGCATGGAGCACGACCAGAAGCAGCAGGCCTACGCGTCGGACATCACCTACGGTACGAACAACGAGTTCGGCTTCGACTACCTGCGCGACAACATGGTCTACGAGACCGACGCGCGCGTGCAGCGGGCCCTGAACTTCGCGGTCGTCGACGAAGTGGACTCGATCCTGATCGACGAGGCGCGTACGCCGCTGATCATCTCGGGCCAGGCGGAAGACCACACCGAACTGTACGTGCGGATGAACGCGCTGCCGCCGCTGCTCGAGCGCCAGATCGGCGAGGAGAAGGCCGATGGCACGGGCGTCGAGAAGCCGGGCGACTACACGCTCGACGAGAAGTCGCGCCAGGTGTTCCTGACGGAGTCGGGCCACGAGAAGGCCGAGCGGCTGCTCGCCGAGTGGGGCCTGATCGGCGAGGGCGAGAGCCTGTACGCGCCGCAGAACATCACGCTGATGCACCACGTGTACGCGGCGCTGCGCGCCCACACGCTGTTCTACAAGGATCAGCACTACGTCGTGCAGAACGGCGAAGTGGTGATCGTCGACGAATTCACCGGCCGCCTGATGGCGGGCCGCCGCTGGTCCGACGGCCTGCACCAGGCGGTCGAGGCGAAGGAGCACGTGAAGATCCAGAGCGAGAACCAGACGCTCGCGTCGATCACGTTCCAGAACTACTTCCGGATGTACGCGAAGCTCGCGGGCATGACGGGCACGGCCGACACCGAAGCGTACGAATTCAACGAGATCTACGGCCTCGAGACGGTCGTGATCCCGACCAACCGTCCGCCGAAGCGGATCGACAAGCAGGACCAGATCTACAAGACGGCCAAGGAGCGCTACGACGCGGTGATCCGCGACATTCGCGAGTGCTACGAGCGCGGTCAGCCGGTGCTGGTCGGCACGACGTCGATCGAGAACTCGGAACTGCTGTCGCACCTGCTGAAGCAGGCCGGGCTGCCGCACGAGGTGCTGAACGCGAAGCAGCACGAGCGTGAAGCCGCGATCGTCGCGGAAGCCGGCCGTCCGAACCGCATCACGATCGCGACCAACATGGCCGGTCGCGGGACCGACATCGTGCTCGGCGGCAACGCCGAGAAGCAGGCCGCGTTCATCGAAGCCGACGAGGCGATCCCGGCCGACGAAAAGGCGCGCCGCATCAAGCAGTTGCACGACGAATGGGAAACGCTGCACGAGCAGGTGAAGGCCGCGGGCGGCCTGCACATCATCGGCACCGAGCGCCACGAATCGCGCCGGATCGACAACCAGCTGCGCGGCCGTGCGGGCCGTCAGGGCGATCCGGGCTCGTCGCGCTTCTACCTGTCGCTCGACGATCCGCTGCTGCGCATCTTCGCGGGCGACCGCGTGCGCTCGATCATGGATCGCCTGAAGATGCCGGAAGGCGAGGCGATCGAGGCCGGCATCGTCACGCGTTCGATCGAATCGGCGCAGCGCAAGGTCGAAGCGCGCAACTTCGATATCCGCAAGCAGCTGCTCGAATACGACGACGTGTCGAACGACCAGCGCAAGGTGATCTACCAGCAGCGCAACGAGCTGCTCGAAGCGCACGACATCACCGAGACGATCTCGGCGATGCGTCACGGCGTGATCACCGAAGTCGTCCGCCAGTTCGTGCCGGAAGGCAGCATCGAGGAACAGTGGGACGTGCCCGAGCTCGAGGAAGCGCTGCGCAACGACTGGCAGCTCGATCTCGCGATCCAGGAAATGGTGAACGAATCGTCGTCGATCACGGCCGAGGAGATTCTCGAAGCCGTAACGACCGCCGCCGACGAGCAGTACGAGGCGAAGGTCGCGCTGGTCGGCCGCGAATCGTTCAGCGCGTTCGAGCGTTCGGTGATGCTGCAGACGGTCGACCGGCTGTGGCGCGAGCACCTCGCGGCGCTCGACCACCTGCGCCAGGGCATCCACCTGCGCGGCTATGCGCAGAAGAACCCGAAGCAGGAATACAAGCGCGAGGCGTTCGAGCTGTTCGCCGCGATGCTCGAGGCGATCAAGCAGGAAGTCACGCGCATCGTGATGAACGTGCAGATCCAGTCGCCGGAGCAGCTCGAGGAAGCCGCCGAGCAGATCGAGGAGCGCGGTGGTCATCTCGAAAACGTCGAGTTTCAGCACGCCGACTACGCGGAATCCGGCGCGCCGGTCGCGAACGTCGCGGCCGCCGCAGCGGCCACGGCGACGGCCGACATGGTCGGCAGCGCGATGACCCACAGCGGCCCCGGCGGCGAGATGCCGAAGGTCGGCCGCAACGACCCGTGCCCGTGCGGCAGCGGCAAGAAGTACAAGCAATGTCACGGGAAGCTGTCATGATCGGCGGCGGCGCGCATCCGCGTGCCGCTTCGTTCGCAGCTTCGAGTCAGTGATGTGAGTTGCGGCGGTCCGCGCGTGCGGCCGCCGGTTCTTCCAATCGATGCCGGCGCGTGCCGGCATTTTCCATCCGGCAGGTGTGCCCCATGGCTGTCAATTTTCCGTCGATCGATCCCGCCCAACTCCATCCCGTCGCCGGCGTCACGCTCGGCTGGGCGGAAGCGAACATCCGCAAGCCGAATCGCAAGGACGTGCTGGTCATCTCCGTCGACGAAGGGGCGACGGTCGCCGGCGTATTCACCGAGAACCGCTTCTGCGCCGCACCCGTGATCGTGTGCCGCGAGCATCTCGCGAAGGTGCGCGCAGGCGGTGCGGGCATCCGCGCGCTCGTCGTGAACACGGGCAACGCGAATGCGGGCACCGGCGAGCCGGGCCTCGCGAATACCCGCGAAACCTGCGCGGAACTCGCGCGCCTCGCGGGCATCGACGCCGCGCAGGTGCTGCCGTTCTCGACCGGCGTGATTCTCGAGCCGCTGCCGATCGACCGCCTGAAGGCCGGGCTGCCGGCCGCGCTCGCGAACCGCAAGGCCGCGAACTGGTACGACGCCGCGCAGGCGATCATGACGACCGACACGCTGCCGAAGACCACGTCGCGCCAGGTGACGATCGACGGCCACACGGTCACGCTGACGGGCATCAGCAAGGGCGCGGGCATGATCAAGCCGAACATGGCGACGATGCTCGGCTTCCTCGCGTTCGATGCGAACGTTGCGCAGCCGGTGCTCGACACGCTCGTGAAGGAAGTGGCCGACCGCTCGTTCAACTGCATCACGATCGACGGCGACACGTCGACGAACGACTCGTTCATCCTGATCGCGTCGGGCAAGAGCACGCTGCCCGCGATCACGTCGACCGACTCGCCGGCCTATGCCGCGCTGCGCGACGCGGTCACGCAGGTCGCCCAGGTGCTGTCGCAACTGATCGTGCGTGACGGCGAAGGCGCGACGAAGTTCATGACAGTCCAGGTCGAAGGCGGCAAGAGCGTCGCCGAGTGCCGCCAGATCGCGTATGCGATCGGGCATTCGCCGCTGGTGAAGACGGCCTTCTATGCATCCGACCCCAACCTGGGCCGAATTCTCGCGGCGATCGGCTACGCGGGCGTCACGGATCTCGACGTCGGCAAGATCGATCTCTATCTCGACGACGTGCTCGTCGCGAAGGCCGGTGGCCGCAATCCGGCTTATCAGGAAGAGGACGGCCAGCGCGTGATGAAGCAGAGCGAAATCACGATCCGCGTGCTGCTCGGCCGCGGCGACGCGCGGGCAACGGTCTGGACGTGCGACCTGTCGCACGATTACGTGAGCATCAACGCGGATTACCGCTCCTGATCGGGAGCGCTCGAACGACATGGACAAACTCGAACAGTTTCTGACGCGCGCGGAAGCGCTGCTCGGCCGCCTCGAGGGGATACTGCCGCCGGCACCGGCGGCCGTCGACTGGAACGCCGCCACCGCGTTTCGCTGGCGCAAGCGCCAGGGGCGCGGCTATCTGCAACCGGTGCCGGCAGCGTCGACGATCACGCTCGGCGACCTGCACAACATCGATCGGCAGAAAGGGCTGATCGAGCAGAACACGCGACAGTTCGTGCAGTGCAAACCGGCGAACAACGTGCTGCTGACCGGCGCCCGCGGCACCGGCAAGTCGTCGCTGATCAAGGCGTGCCTGAATGCCTATGCGAAGGACGGGCTGCGCCTGATCGAAGTCGACAAGGACGATCTGCACGATCTCGGCGACATCGTCGAGCTGATCTCGCAGCGTCCGGAGCGGTTCATCGTGTTCTGCGACGACCTGTCGTTCGAGGACGGCGAATCGGGCTACAAGGCGCTGAAGGTCGCGCTCGACGGCTCGATCGCCGCGCAGTCCGACAACGTGCTGATCTACGCGACGTCGAATCGCCGCCATCTGCTGCCCGAGTACATGAGCGACAACGAGTCGTACAAGCATCTGCCGGACGGCGAGATCCACCCCGGCGAAGTCGTCGAGGAAAAGATCTCGCTGTCGGAGCGCTTCGGCCTGTGGGTCAGCTTCTACCCGTTCAAGCAGGACGACTACCTCGACATCGTCGCACACTGGCTGCGCCATTTCGGTTGCGCGGACGCCGAGATCGAGACGGCACGCGGCGATGCGCTCGTCTGGGCGCTCGAGCGCGGTTCGCGTTCGGGGCGTGTCGCATGGCAGTTCGCGCGCGACTGGTCGGGCCGCAAGGAGCAGGCATGAGCACGGATTCCGCAACGCGCGCCATGCGCGCGCCCGACGGCCGGAAGGTGACGGAAGTCGCGGTCGGCGTGATGGTGCAGCAGGATGGCCCGGTCGGCCGCAGCCGCTACCTGCTCGCGCAGCGGCTGAAGGGCAAGCCGTACGAAGGTTATTGGGAGTTTCCGGGCGGCAAGCTGGAGGCCGGGGAGAGCGTCGAGGACGCACTGGCGCGCGAGCTGCACGAGGAACTCGGCATCGAAGTCACGGCCAGCCACCGCTGGCATACGCTCGAGCACGATTATCCGCACGCGTACGTGCGGCTTTATTTCTGCAAGGTGACGGGCTGGACGGGCGAGCCGCACAGCAAGGAAGGGCAGGCGTTCGTGTGGCAGCAACTGCCGGTCGAGGTCGCGCCGCTGTTGCCGGCGGCGCTGCCGGTGCTGGAACTGCTCGAGAAGGAAGCGGCGTCGCAATGACGCCGTGACGGCTCGCCTGAAGAAAGGCGGGCCATATCCGCCCATGAGCGGTGCTGTGCGCCGCTCAGCTGTCTCGGCGGCCTTCGGTGCCGTCTTCCTCCGACGACGGACCCTCGTCGGAGGACCCGCCGATCCGGTACTTTTCCGCGGCCCATGCGCCGAGGTCGAGCTGCTTGCAGCGGGCCGAACAGAAGGGACGGAACTTGTTTTCAGGCGTCCAGCGCACTTCTGCGCCGCACGAAGGACATTTCACAACGGTAGTCATACGAAAGCGTCGAACCGGCACACGGCCGTTACAGATTGCACAGTGTCAGATGGAACGGCACGTCGATGTCCACCGCGCGCGGCCGCACGTCGCCGTCCTGCATGGTGAACCGTACCCACAACATGTATTTGTTGGCGCTCGCTTCGGGAATCACGCGCAGCTCCGGCGGCACGCGCACCTGCATCAGCTGATAGGTGCGCCCCGACAGCATCTGCTGGTAGCTGCCCTGCATCGCCATCACCTTCGACGCCTGACCCGATTCGCGTGCGAGCCGCAGCACGATCGCCGCGGCATCGCGCAGCGGCAGCAGCGGCAGGATCCATTTCGCGATGTCATGGCGCCGCTGTTCCGCGGGCCATTGCTGCCACGCGTAGTACGACGGCAGGTCGAACTTGCACGTGCCGCCGGGAATCACCGCGCGGCTGCGGATGCTGGCGAGCCACTCGTTGTCGACCAGATGCTGCCCGGTCTTGCCCTGCATCTGCGCAAGATTGGCGAGCGTCTGCTCGATTTCACCGAGCACGGACTCAAGCGCATTCTGTTCGATGCCCGGATTGCCGCGAAAGGGGGCGAGCGTCTGGCGTTGACGTTCGAGCTCTTTCATCAGATCCGATTTCAGGTCCGCGCGGCCCGTGACCTCGGCGATTTCGAACAGCGTCGTCAGCGCGACGTGATGCTCACGCGGGTCCTCCTGAGCCAAAAAGAACGCGAAGCGCTCGAACAGGTCTTCGAGGCGCAACAGCGTGCGAATTCGCTCGTTGAACGGATACTCGTAAAGAATCAAGCGCGCTCGCCTCTAGGGTAGGGATTGAAACAATGCAGGACATTCTAATGCTCACTGTCTACCCTAGCAACGCACCAATTTCGTACACCATCACGATCGCGCGCCGCGGTCAGTGCGCGGCAGCCGCGAACGCGAGATAGCGTTGGTGCAGTGCATCGACCTGCGCGGCGAGCGCATCGGGTGTCGTCGCGTCGTTGACGATCACGTCGTCGGCCGCCGCGAGACGCGCTTCGCGCGTTGCCTGTCTTGCGATGATCGCTTCGACCTGTTCGCGCGTGAAATCATTGCGTCGCATCACACGTGCAATTTGCGTTTCGACCGGACAGTCGACCACGAGCACACGATCGCTGCGCGCCTTCCAGTTGCCTGACTCCACGAGCAGCGGCACGACGAAGATCACGTAAGGGCCCTGCGCTGCGCGGGCCTCGCGATCGGTCTCGGCGCGGATCAGCGGATGCGTGATCGCTTCGAGGCGCCGGCGTGCGTCGTCGTCGCTGAAAATGAGTGCGCGCATCTTCGCGCGATCGAGCGAGCCGTCGGCCGCAACGAAGTCCGGTCCGAATGCGTGTTCGATCGCGGGCATCGCGAGACCGGCCGGTGCGGTGATGCGGTGCGCGATCAGGTCGGTGTCGACGAGCGATGCACCGCGTGCGGCGAACAGGTCGGCGACGGTCGTCTTGCCGCTGCCGATGCCGCCGGTGAGTCCTATTGCAAACATGTGAGCCTCCGCCGGGCCGTCGCAAAGAAGCGAAGCGCCTCCCCGCGACGCAGCGAACATGGCGGACGCAGGCAGTGTGTCATGTCAGCCGCCGAGCGCCGAATAGAAAGGGGTACCAAAAAACAGCGTGGCGACGCCGCCTGCCGCGAGGAACGGGCCGAACGGAATCGGCTCCTCGAAGCGCATGCGCCCGCGCCAGGTCGCGACGAGCCCGACGAGCGCGCCCGTCACCGCGGCGAACAGCACGACCTGCGGCAGCGCGGCCCAGCCCATCCACGCGCCGAGTGCGGCGAGCAACTTCAGGTCGCCGAAGCCGATGCCCTCGATGCCGCGCAGCCACTTGAACAGCCAGTAGACCGACCACAGGAACAGGTAGCCGGCCATCGCGCCGACCACGGCCGAACGCAGCGACGTGAACGTGCCGCCGAGATTCAGTGCGAGCCCGGCCCACAGCAGCGGCAGCGTCATCGAATCGGGCAGGTAGCCGGTCTGGATATCGATCGCGCTCATCGCCAGCAGCGCGGCGCACAGTCCGAACGCGGCGAGTGCGGCAACGGTGGGGCCGAACGCGGCGAGCGAACCGGCGGCGAGCAGCGCACCGGCGAGCTCGACGAGTGGATAGCGCACGCCGATCGCATGGCCGCACTGACGGCAGCGCCCGCGCAACAGCAGGTAGCTGACGAGCGGGATGTTTTCCCACGCGCGCAGCACGTGACCGCAATGCGGACAGGCGCTGCGCGGTCGCCACAGATCGTAGTGCGGCGGATAGCCGTCGTCCGGCGGCGAGCTTGCGCTGCCGGTTGCTTCGGCGATTTCGGCCTGCCACGCGCGCTGCATCATCACCGGGACCCGGTGCACGACGACGTTCACGAAGCTGCCGACGCACAGGCCGAGCACGACGGCGAACGCATACTGCACCGCGAGCGGCAGCATCGCCAGCGCGAGCAACGTGCTGTCGGGCGAGTCGAAAACGGTGGTCAGGGGCGCGGGCGTCATGGGGCTCGGGTTCGGGCTTGAAAGGCGACAGAATCGGTTGCGATGCTACACCACGTTGCCCAGCTGAAGGATGGGCAGATACATCGCGATCACGAGGCCGCCGACGAGCGCACCCAGGACGATCACGATCAGCGGCTCGCCGAGCGCGGCGAGCGCATCGAGGCGTGCGTCGAGCTGACGCTCGCATAGCGCGGCGATATCGGCGAGCATCGTGTCGAGCGCGCCGGTTTCCTCGGCGACGGCGATCGGCTGCACGACGTCGTCCGGGAAGCAGCCCGCCGCTTGCATCGCATCGGCGAGACGCGCGCCGCGCAGCACGCGCGTCGCGATCTGCGCGGTGGCCTGCTCGAACACCGGATGGCCGGCGGTGCGTTCGAGCGTGGCGAATGCATCGGCGAGCGGGACGCCCGCACCGAGCAGCGTTGCAAGCGAGCGGCACCAGCGCGCGGTCGCGAACCGCGTGAGCGCGCCGCCGACGAGCGGCGCATTCAGCACGTGCCGCGCGGCCGTGTAGCGCAGCGATGGCGAGCGCCGCAGCGCGTGACGCGCGGCGAGCCCCGCCGCCGCTGCCCCGGCGACGAACGTGCCGCCCCAGGCCGAGGTCGCGGACGAGAGGGCGAGCAGGACGCGGGTCGGCGCCGGCAAGGCCGCGCCGAAGCCGTCGAAGATCTGCCGGAACGTCGGCACGACCCACACCATCAGCGCGGCCGAGATCGCGAGTGCGAACACGATGACGGCGACCGGGTAGGCGAGCGCGGCACGCAGCTTGCGCCATTGCGCGTCGGCGCGTTCGCGGTGCTCCGCGACGCGGGTCAGTACGGTGCCGAGCGCGCCCGATGCTTCGCCTACCTCGATCAACTGGCGATACAGCGTGCCGAACTGGGACGGGTAGCGTGCGAGCGCGGTGGCAAAGCGTTGCCCGCCGACGATCTCGCGTGCGAGGCCGGCGGCGATGCGCGGCAGCCCGTCGCGCGTGCGGGTGCGCGCGAGTATCTCGAGCGACGGTGCGAGCGGCAGTCCGGCTTGCA
Organism: Burkholderia sp. BCC1993; assembly: GCF_905339865.1. Lineage (NCBI taxonomy): Bacteria > Pseudomonadati > Pseudomonadota > Betaproteobacteria > Burkholderiales > Burkholderiaceae > Burkholderia > Burkholderia sp. BCC1993. The sequence continues at coordinate 36,407 of NZ_CAJPGZ010000006.1, forward strand.
GCAGGCTCGCGAGCTGACGCGTGAAGCGCGTGACCTCCCGTGCGCCGGCCGACGGCGGCCGGGCCGTGCCGCGGACATCGAGCGACAGCACCGTGACGCCGTCGCGCGCGAGCGCCGCACGTGCGGCGGCGGCATCGAAGGCGATGACGTTCCCGCGGCATGGCGTGCCGTCGCGACGACGGCCACGCCACGCGAAACGCGTCTCGTGCGGCGGTGCAGGCATTGCGATCACGCGTCGGGCGTCGCGGCCAGCGCTTCCGCGATGCTCGTCGTACCGTCGCGAACGTGCGCGAGTGCCGCGTCGCGCAGACTGCGTACGCCCTCGGCTGCCGCGCATTGCGCGAGCGCACCGACGCTTGCGCGCGCGACGATGCGTTCCGCCATCTCCGGTGAAACCGGCATCGTCTGATGCAGGCCGATGCGGCCTCGATAACCGATGCCGTGACAGGCGGCGCAGCCGCGCGCGACGAACGGGCGCCATCCGGATTCCAGTGCTGCCGGATTGCAGCCTGCTTCGCGCAGCGCGCGCACCGACGCGTCCGAACGCACGCGGCAGGTGGGGCACAGACGCCGCACGAGGCGTTGCGCGGTGACGAGGCGCAACGCGGCCGCCAGGTTGTATGGCGCGACGCCGATGTCGAGCAGTCGCGCGACGGCTGCCGGCGCGTCGTTCGTATGCAGCGTGGACAGTACGAGGTGCCCGGTCTGTGCGGCCTTGATCGCGACGTCGGCCGTCTCCGCATCGCGAATCTCGCCGACCATGATGACGTCCGGGTCCTGACGCAGCAGCGCGCGTAGCGCAGTGGCGAACGTCAGCCCGGCTTTTTCGGCGACGCCGACCTGGTTGATGCCGTCGAGCTGGATCTCGGCCGGATCCTCGACCGTGCATACGTTGTGCGCATCGCGGTCGAGCATCTGCAGCGCGCAGTAGAGCGACAGCGTTTTGCCGCTGCCGGTCGGCCCGGTGACGAGCACGAGACCGTGCGGCGCGCGTATCGCGGCTTCCATCGCCGCGGCCTGCCGTGCGTCGAAGCCGAGACGCGCGAGCGTGAGGTCGGGCGGCAGCGTTTCGAGGCGGCGCAACACGAGCTTCTCGCCGAACAGCGTGGGCAGCGAGCTGACCCGGTAGTCGCCGCGCATGCCGCCATCGACCGCGATGCGCAGCCGGCCGTCCTGCGGAAGCCGGCGCTCGGCGATGTCCATGCGAGCGAGCACCTTGATCCGCGTGACAAGCGCGTCGCGCAGATGAGCGGGCGGCCGCGCGTGGTCATGCAGGACGCCATCGATGCGCAGGCGGATGCGCCAGCCTGCTTCGAACGGTTCGACGTGGATGTCGGACGCGTCGCGCACGCGGGCGGCGTGCAGCGTGTCGGTCAGCAGCCGTACGGCGGGCGAGTCGTCGAGTTGCGCCGCATCGAGCGACCGCGGTATTGCAGCGGGCGATGCGTCGGTGGAGACAGGCGGCCGCTGCGTGCGCAGCGGCGCCCCGGGAAGTGGGAAGTGCATGTGAGCCGGCGCTCGGCCGCCTGTTGATCGTGACCGGCAAATGGTCGCGTATCGTGCGCGGCGCCGACAGTCGGCCGTTCGGCTAGCGCGCGCCGCGTGCGCGCGTGCTGCGCGGCTTGAAGAGCTTGACGGTGCGCACGGCCTGGTCGTCGCTGCGCATGACCTCGAGCATCACGTCGCGGATCTTCAGGCACACGTCGCCTTCGGGGATTTCTTCGAGGATTTCGAGGATCAGGCCGTTGAGCGTCTTCGGTCCGTCGGTCGGCAGTTGCAGGTGCAGCCAGCGGTTCAGTTCGCGCAGCGGCATGCTGGCGGCGACGATGCATTCGCCGTTCTCGTCCCAGCCGCCCGCGCGTTCGCCGCGCGGCATCGACGTCGTGAATTCGCCGATCAGTTCCTCGATGATGTCCTCGGGCGTGACGAGCCCCTCGAGTTCGCCGTACTCGTTGACGACGAGCGCGGTCCGCTGCCGGCTTTCCTGGAAATACTGGAGCTGCTGGACGACCGGCGTGCCCGACGGCACGTAGTACGGCTCGGCGAGCAGCGTGCGCAACGTTTCGCGGTCGAAATCCTGGTTGTGCAGTGCGGTGAGCGTCTTGCGGACGTGCAGCACGCCGAGCACCTTGTCGATGTCGCCTTCATAGACGACGAGGCGGTTGTGATAGCAGGTCTCGAGCTGATGCAGGATGTCGTCGAGCGGCGCGTAGAAGTTGAGCGACTCGATCTGGCGGCGCGGCACCATCACGTCGTCGACCGTGATGTTCTCGAGGTCGAACAGGTTGAGCAGGATGCTGCGGTGCTTGGTCGGCATGAAGCTGCTCGACTCGAGCACGATCGCGCGCAGCTCGTCGGCGGACATTCGCTGGTCGCGGCCCTTCTTCGTATTGATGCGCAGCATCCAGAGCACGCCGTTCGCCAGTGCATTGACGAACCAGACGACCGGCTTGAACACGCGCATCAGCGGCGCGATCACGAGACTGGCGGGCAGCGCGATGCGTTCGGGAAAGGTCGCGCCGACGATCTTCGGCGCGATTTCCGCGAACACGATGATCAGGAACGCGACGATGCCGGTCGCGATCGACAGCGCCAGGTTGTTACGGCCGAACGTGTGCAGCGCGAGCGACGTCGTCAGGACCGGGATGATCGTGTTGAACAGGTTGTTGCCGATCAGGATCACGCTGAGCAGCAGGTCGGTGCGCGTGAGGAGACCCTGCGTGGTTTTCGCGCCGAGCACGCCCTGGCCGGCGAGATGCTTCAGCCGATGGCGGTTGAGCGCCATCATCGCGGTCTCGGAAATGGAAAAGAAGCTGGAGCAGAGGAGAAGCAGGAAGACGGCGCCGATTTGCGCCCATAAGGGAATTTGGTCCACGCGTCAGAAGGGCAGTGAAGGACAGGGATGGAGGGAATATAGCAGAGGCCGGCGGCCGGGATGTGTCGTGCGCGACACGCGCGCTCGCGAGACCAGGCAGAAGAAGGCAAAAAAAAACCGTGCACTCGGTGCACGGTTTTTTCAAAATCTGGTCGGGGTGAGAGGATTCGAACCTCCGGCCTCTACGTCCCGAACGTAGCGCTCTACCAGGCTAAGCTACACCCCGATTTTTTGCTCTTCCGACTTCGCCGCTTTCGTTCAGATCGCTGCGTCGTCACAAGCAAGAACGTAACTATAACGATGTTTTTTCTAAAAGGGAATACCTTGATGAAGAAATTTTTCGAAAAGCGGTTCGCGTCGTGATCGCCGCGCGTTTACGACTGTCGCGACGTCGAGTACGAGCACAGCGCGAGCAGGCTTTCCTTGTAGATCGAATCCGGGAACGCGGCGATCGCGGCGGCAGCGGCCTGTGCTTCCTGGCGCGCGCATTCGAGCGTATGGTCGAGCGCGCCCGAACGCGTGATCGCGTCGAAGATCGTGTCGAAGCGATCGGTGCCGCCTTGTTCGATCGCCTCGCGGGCGAGCGCCGACTGCTCGGGCGTGCCGCGTTCGATCAGATAGATGAGCGGCAGCGTCGGCTTGCCTTCGCGCAGGTCGTCGCCGGCATTCTTGCCCATCGCTTCGGCCGTGCCCGCGTAGTCGAGCCAGTCGTCCATGATCTGGAATGCGGTGCCGATCCGGCGGCCGTATTCGGCGGCGGCGGCTTCGGTCGGCGCATCGGCGCCGGCGAGCACTGCGCCCAGGCGGGCCGATGCCTCGAACAGCTTCGCCGTCTTGTAGCGGATCACCTGCATGTAGCGCGTCTCGTCGACGTCCGCGTCGTGCATGTTCAGGAGCTGCAGCACTTCGCCTTCAGAGATGATCGTCGTCGCTTCCGACAGGATTTCCATCACGCGCATCTTGCCGACACCGACCATCATCTCGAACGAGCGCGAATAGAGGTAGTCGCCTACCAGTACGCTCGCCGCGTTGCCGAACAGCGCGTTGGCCGTCTGCCGGCCGCGCCGCAGTTCGGATTCGTCGACGACGTCGTCATGCAGCAGCGTGGCCGTGTGGATGAACTCGACGACGGCGGCCAGCACGTGCCGCTGGTGCGACGTCTCGCCGAGCGCGCCGGCGACGAGCAGCAGCAGGGCCGGACGCAGCCGCTTGCCGCCCGCGCCGATGATGTACTCGGCGATCTGGTTGATCAGCAGCACGTCGGACGCGAGGCTTTGCCGGATAACGCGATTCACCTGCTCCATGTCGCTGGCGATCGGGGCGAGCAGGTGGGCGGCGCTGAGGGTGGGGGAGGCGGTGGACGACGACATGATGATCGAAATGGGTGATGCCGCGGATTATAAGTCGAATCCGCGATATGCCGGTCTGTCGGACGTGTTTGCCCGGTGATTTTGGCCGTCCGGCCAGGGCTTGCGGGCGGCAATCGTGGATTGGCTTTGACTTGGGTGCTAACCCCATGTATAATCACGTGTTTTCCGCGCGTGGTGTGCGGAAAAATTGGATCCAGAGTGAGGTTCTCAATGTACGCGGTCATAAAAACCGGCGGCAAGCAGTACAAGGTTGCCGTTGGCGAAAAACTCAAAGTAGAACAGATACCGGCTGACATTGACGCTGAAATCACGCTCGACCAGGTTCTCGCAGTGGGCGAAGGCGAATCGATTAAGTTCGGTACGCCGCTGGTCAGTGGGGCTTCCGTCAAGGCCACCGTTGTGTCGCACGGTCGTCATGCCAAGGTCACCATCTTCAAGATGCGTCGCCGGAAGCACTACCAAAAGCACGGCGGCCACCGCCAGAACTACACTGAGCTGCGCATCGACGCGATCAACGCGTAAGCGCCTCGGTAAAGGAGCAATCAGATGGCACACAAAAAGGCAGGCGGCTCTTCCCGGAACGGCCGCGACTCCGAGTCGAAACGTCTCGGCGTGAAAGTGTACGGCGGCCAGGCGATCAACGCTGGCGGCATCATCGTGCGTCAGCGCGGTACGCGCATGCACGCTGGCGAGAACGTCGGCATGGGCAAGGATCACACCCTGTTCGCGCTGGTCGACGGTCACGTCAAGTTCGCGACCAAGGGCGCGGACAAGAAGCATCTGGTCATCGTTGTCCCGGCGGCTGCCTAACTTCAGGCACCCACGGGCTTCGTAGCCGAAAGGCCCCGCAGTCTTCGCGGGGCCTTTTTTTATTTGGCCGCCGGGCGCATGTGCGCGCCGGCGGCTGTCGCGACACTGGCGGGCAATCGGCCGAACGGCAGATTGTTCAAGCGCGCCGGTGCGCGGCACAATAGCGGAAATACTGGTCGGAGTGACGAATGAAGTTCATTGACGAAGCACGAATCGAAGTCATCGCCGGCGACGGAGGCGATGGCAGCGCGTCGATGCGCCGCGAGAAATTCGTTCCGTTCGGCGGGCCGGACGGCGGCGACGGCGGCCGGGGCGGCAACGTCTACGCGATCGCCGACCGCAACATCAACACGCTGATCGACTACCGTTACGCGAAGAAGCACCTGGCGCGCAACGGCGAAAACGGTCGCGGCTCGGATTGCTACGGCAAGGGCGGGGACGACGTCACGCTGCGCATGCCGGTCGGCACGGTCGTGACCGACATGGACACGGGCGAGCTGATCGCCGACCTGACCGAGCACGATCAGCAGGTGATGCTCGCGCAGGGCGGCGCAGGCGGTCTCGGCAACCTGCATTTCAAGTCGAGCACGAACCGCGCGCCGCGCCAGAAAACCGACGGCAAGCCCGGCGAACGGCGCATGCTGCGGCTCGAGCTGAAGGTGCTTGCCGACGTCGGTCTGCTCGGCATGCCGAACGCCGGCAAGTCGACCTTCATCTCGTCGGTGTCGAACGCGAAGCCGAAGATCGCCGACTATCCGTTCACGACGCTCGCGCCGAACCTTGGCGTCGTGCGGGTCGGCCCGAGCAAGAGCTTTGTGATCGCCGATATTCCGGGGCTGATCGAGGGCGCCGCCGAAGGCGCGGGCCTCGGCCACCAGTTCCTGCGACACCTGCAGCGCACCGGCGTGCTGCTGCATCTCGTCGATTTGGCCCCGTTCGACGAAAGCGTCGACCCGGTCGCGGAAGCGACCGCAATCGTCGGCGAACTGCGCAAGTACGACGAGGCGCTCTACGAGAAGCCGCGCTGGCTCGTACTCAACAAGCTCGACATGGTGCCGGAGGACGAGCGCGAGGCGCGCGTCGCCGATTTCCTCGATCGTTTCGGCTGGGACGGCCCGGTGTTCGAGATTTCGGCGCTGACCGGCCAGGGCTGCGAAGCGCTGGTCTACGCGATCTACGACTACCTCGCCGAGCATTCGGACGCGCATCGTGCGGCGGAAGAGGAAGATCTGGCCGCGGACGTGCGGTTCCGCGATGCGCCGCACGCCGATGGCGGCGCGACGCCCGGCGACGACGCCTGAGCGGGCCCGACACGCACCGGGCATCGCGTCCGGTGCTGAATTAAATTGCGCCCGGCCGGGCAGGCATCAGATACAGGAGACGGCGCACGATGCGTTCGATCATCGCGGATTCGAAGCGATTGGTGGTGAAGGTGGGCTCCAGCCTCGTGACCAACGACGGCAAGGGCCTCGATCATGCTGCAATCGGCCGCTGGGCGGCCCAGATCGCCGCGCTGCGCGCGCAGGGCAAGGAAGTGGTGCTCGTCAGTTCGGGTGCGATTGCGGAAGGGATGCAGCGCCTCGGCTGGAGCAAGCGTCCGCGCGAGATCGACGAGCTGCAGGCTGCTGCCGCGGTCGGTCAGATGGGGCTCGCGCAAGTCTACGAAAGCCGCTTTACCGAGCACGATATCCGTACCGCGCAGATCTTGCTCACGCATGCCGACCTGGCTGATCGCGAACGCTACCTGAATGCGCGCTCGACGCTGCTCACGCTGCTGCGGCTCGGCGTCGTGCCGATCATCAACGAGAACGACACGGTCGTCACCGACGAAATCAAGTTCGGCGACAACGATACGCTCGGCGCGCTCGTCGCGAACCTGATCGAAGGCGATGCGCTGATCATCCTGACCGACCAGACGGGCTTGTTCACCGCCGATCCGCGCAAGGATCCGAATGCGACGCTGGTCGCTGAAGCCAGTGCGGGCGCACCGGAGCTCGAGGCGATGGCGGGCGGCGCCGGCTCGAGCCTCGGTCGCGGCGGGATGCTGACGAAGATCCTCGCAGCGAAGCGCGCAGCGCACAGCGGCGCGAACACCGTGATCGCGAGCGGCCGCGAAGCCGACGTGCTGGTGCGGCTGGCGGCGGGCGAGGCGATCGGCACGCAGCTGATCGCGCGCACCGCGCGGATGGCTGCACGCAAGCAATGGATGGCTGATCACCTGCAGGTGCGCGGGCACGTCGTGATCGATGCGGGCGCGGTCGAGAAGCTGACGGCCGGCGGCAAGAGCCTGCTGCCGATCGGCGTGATCGGCGTGCAGGGCGCGTTCGCACGCGGCGAGGTGATCGCGTGTGTCGGCCCCGACGGGCGTGAAGTGGCGCGCGGCCTCACGAACTACAGCAGCGCGGAAACGAAGCTGATTCACCGCAAGCCGAGCGGCGAGATCGAGACGGTGCTCGGCTACATGCTGGAGCCGGAGCTGATTCACCGCGACAACCTCGTGCTCGTGTAACCGTTCGGCCAGGCGTCGCGAGGCAGCAAAAAGCCCGCATGGCGCGGGCTTTTTGTTGTGACGAAGCGAGGCAAGGCCGGACGGGCGGCCTGCGTTGCGCGGTCAGCGCAGCTGGCTCATCGCGGTGCGGTGGAACTTGATGTTCTCGAGGATCTGCTGGGTCGTGCCCTGCGGCATCTTGTTCGAGCAGAAATAGTCCTGGTACAGCGCCGAGTGGTAAGCGTTCAGCTCGCCGTTCTCGATGCGACGCCAGTCGTTCTCGACCGTGCGGTCCCAGCCGTCATGATCCGAATTCAGGCCTGCATACTGACGCCATTCGTAGGTGTCGCAGCGGATGCCTTCGTAGTTCACGTTGCGCGCGCCGGCCGGGCTCGTGATGACGACTGCGTAGCGCACGACGCCGTCGCTGCCGACCGCGAGCGACTTCGCATCGACGGAGAACTTGAGCGGCGTGTTTTGCGACACGTTGAACGGCAGCAGGTCGCCCGCTTGCGGCAACGGCGGCAGCGTGTCGACCGGGTTTTCCTTCCAGTTCCCCTGGCGGTCCAGCAGATAGACGAACTCGCTGTCATCCTTGTTGGACGGCGCTTTCGAATTCGCGCAGCCGGCCAGGGCAGCCATCGCGGCGATCGATGCGAGCGCGAGAGCAATCGCTTTCAATATGCATTCCTCGTAAAAAAAGGGCGCGACACCAAGGTCGCGCCCGGTCATGCAGTCCGACTCGTCATTTGCCGACGATCACGTGGGGCGGCATCTCGTCGAGCGTGCTCGCTTCCACTTCGATCTCCGAACAGACTACCGATGTGTCGACAATCGTCAGCGTCTGCTGGGCCTGTACGCCAATGACGCGCGGATAGCGCGACATTCGCGGCCCACGCGGCTTTTCGGCTCGCTGCGCCGGGCGGCGCAGGAAGCGCGACAGTTCCGTCAGCGCCAACTGATAGACATCCCGCTTGAACTCGATCACCGCATCGAGCGGCACCCAGTACTCGTTCCAGCGCCACGCATCGAACTCCGGGTGATCGGTCGCGCGCAAGCAAATGTCGCAATCGCGTCCGACCATCCGCAGCAGGAACCAGATCTGCTTCTGGCCGCGGTAATGTCCGCGTACTTCGCGTTTGATGAACTTGTCAGGCACCTCGTAACGCAACCAGTCGCGAGTGCGGCCGATTATCTTGACGTGTTCCGGGTGCAGGCCCGTCTCCTCGTGCAGTTCCCGGTACATCGCCTGCATGGGGGTCTCGCCGTACTTGATCCCACCTTGAGGAAACTGCCAGGAATGCTCGCGGAGCCGCTTGCCCCAAAACACCTCGTTGCGCGCGTTCAAGAGGATGATGCCGACGTTCGGGCGAAAGCCTTCACGATCCAGCATACAACCACCTTCGAATCCTTTAAAATTGCTTTGATTATAAACAGATAACGGGCGCTGCGCACCGTGACGGAGCGAAACCGCACGGGGTACACCGGCTGAATTGTCCCTGATTTGTCTGCTAAGTCATCTGCGCCATCGTCGTCCCTCGTTGTTCGCCGCGCGCAGCTTTTTCACCTTGAAACTTTTTCGGGCGCCCCGCCTGGGGGCGCCGTATTTGGAACCGTCCGCATGAAAGCTTCCCGTTTCTTTATCGGCACCCTCAAAGAAGCACCGGCCGACGCAGAGATCGTCAGCCACAAGCTGATGGTGCGCGCCGGCATGATCCGTCGCGTCGCCGGCGGCATCTACAACTACCTGCCGGTCGGCCTGCGTTCGATTCGCAAGGTCGAGGCGATCGTGCGCGAGGAAATGAACCGGGCAGGCGCCATCGAGCTGCTGATGCCGGCCGTGCAACCGGCCGAGCTGTGGCAGGAATCGGGCCGCTGGGAGCAGTACGGCCCCGAGCTGCTGCGCTTCAAGGACCGCAAGGACAACGACTTCGTGATCGGGCCGACGCACGAGGAAGTCGTCACCGACATCGCGCGTAACCAGATCAAGAGCTACCGGCAGATGCCGGTGAACTTCTACCAGATCCAGACGAAGTTCCGCGACGAGATCCGTCCGCGCTTCGGCGTGATGCGCGGCCGCGAGTTCATCATGAAGGACGCGTACTCGTTCGACAAGGACGCGGCCGGCCTGAACGAGTCGTATCGCAAGATGTACGACGCATACGTGCGCATCTTCACGCGCCTCGGCCTCGAGTTCCGCGCGGTTGCGGCCGACAGCGGCTCGATCGGCGGCAACTTCTCGCACGAGTTCCACGTGATCGCCGATACCGGCGAGGACGCGATCGCCTACTGCCCGACGTCCGACTTCGCGGCGAACGTCGAAGCGGCCGAAGCGCTGCCGCTGACGCCCGCGCGTGCCGCGCCCGCCGAAGCGATGGAAAAGGTCGCGACGCCCGGCAAGGCGAAGTGCGAGGCCGTCGCCGAACTGCTGGCGATCCCGCTCGCGCGCACGATCAAGTCGATCGTGCTCGCCACCGACAACGAAGGCGCCGAGCCGACCATCTGGCTCGTGATGCTGCGCGGCGATCACGACCTGAACGAGATCAAGGTGTCGAAGCTGCCGGGGCTGAAGAACCACCGCTTCGCGACCGAGCAGGAAATCGTCGAGTGGTTCGGCACGCCGCCGGGCTACCTCGGCCCGGTCGGCACGAAGAAGCCGGTGAAGGTGATCGCCGATCGCACGGTCGCGAACATGAGCGACTTCGTCGTCGGCGCGAACGAGGTCGACTATCACATCGCGGGCGTGAACTGGGGCCGCGACCTGCCGGAGCCGGACGTCGCCGACGTGCGCAACGTGAAGAAGGGCGATCCGTCGCCGGACGGCAAGGGTGAGATCGACATCTGCCGCGGCATCGAAGTCGGCCACGTGTTCCAGCTCGGCACCAAGTACTCGGAAGCAATGGGCGCGACGTTCCTCGACGAGTCGGGCAAGCCGCAGCCGATGCTGATGGGCTGCTACGGCGTCGGCGTCACGCGCATTCTCGGCGCGGCGATCGAACAGAACTTCGACGACCGCGGCATCATCTGGCCCGAGTCGATCGCGCCGTTCGAGGTCGTGCTGTGCCCGATGGGCTACGACCGCAGCGACATGGTCCGCGAGGCCGCCGACAAGCTGTACGCGGAACTGGCCGCGGCCGGCATCGACGTGATCCTCGACGATCGCGGCGAGCGCCCGGGCGTGATGTTTGCCGACTGGGAACTGATCGGCGTGCCGCATCGCCTGGTGATCGGCGAGCGCGGCCTGAAGGAAGGCAAGATCGAGTATCAGGGCCGCCGCGACGCCGAGGCGACGCTGCTGCCGGCCGACGCGGCCGCGGCGACGGTGACGGAGAAGATCCGCGCCGCGCTCGCGCGCTAAGCGCTTCGACCGGAGGACACGGTGGAATACACCTTCCTGTCGGCCACCGTGCTCCTCGTGCTGATCACGGATCCGCTCGGCAACATCCCGCTGTTCATCACGGCGATGCGGGACGTGCCGCGCGAGCGGCGCGTGAAGCTGATCCTGCGTGAAGTGGGGATCGCGTTCGTGATCCTGCTGTTCTTCATGGTGGTCGGCGACCGCTTCCTGCGGATGATGAACCTCACCGACCTGTCGCTGCGGCTCGGCGGCGGGATCGTGCTGTTCCTGATCGCGCTGCGGATGATCTTCCCGCATCCGGACGGCGCGCTCGGCAGCGATCCGCGCGCCGGCGGTGAACCGTTCATCGTGCCGCTCGCGATTCCCGCGCTCGCCGGGCCGTCCGCGCTCGCGACGGTGATGCTGCTGACGTCGCAGGCGCCGGGCAAGATGTTCGAGTGGGTCGGCGCGCTGACGGTCACGATGATCGTCTGCGCGATCACGCTGGTGCTGGCCGAACGGATCCAGCAGTGGCTCGGCGAACGGACCGTCGCCGCGTTCGAGCGACTGATGGGTCTCGTGCTCGTCGCGATCTCGGTCGAGATGCTGCTCGCCGGCATCCGGGCGTTCGTGCACCAGCTGCAGATGTAACGCATCGGTGCGTGCCGACGAAAAAAAGCGGCGCTCCGGGTAACCGGAGCGCCGCTTTCTATTTATATAGCGGGCAGGGCGGCGATCAGACGTTCGCGGTCAGCGCACGGATCGTCGGCAGGTTGCGCCAGTAGCCCTTGGCGTCCATCCCGCAGCCGAACACGTAGCGGTCCGGCACCGAGAAGCCGCAGAAGTCGGGATGCAGCGGTTTCGCCTTGGTGAGCGTCTTCTCGCACAGCACGGCGGACATGAAGCGCTTCGCGCCCATGTCGAGGATGCGGTCGCGGATCGCGGCCATCGTCTCGCCTTCGTCGAGGATGTCGTCGAGCACGAGCACGATCCGGTCCTTCACCGATTCGCGCGGCGCGACGCGCCAGTGCATTTCCGGGCTGCCCTGCGTCGTGTTGCGGTAGCGGGTCAGGTGGATGTAGTCGAATTCCAGCGGGAAATCGAGATGCGGCAGCAGCATCCCGGTAAACACCGCGGCGCCACCCATCACCGAGAGCACGAGCGGGAACGCGTCGCCGATGTCGGCGCGGATCGCGTCGGCCATCCGGGCGATCGATGCGTTGACGGCATCGGCCGAGACGATCTCTTCGGAGTGGTCGAAAATGTGGAGGGCTTCTTCGCGGTTCATGGGTTCTGGCGGGCAGTCGGTATACAAATAAGAATGAAGCAGAACGGCCGGCGCGCGCTACGGCAAAAACCCGCGCGCCGGCCGACGGGCGGAATCAGCGCATGCCGGGCATCATGCCCTTCAGGCCGCGCATCATCTTCTGCATGTTGCCGCCCTTCAGCTTCTTCATCATCGTACGCATCTGGTCGTACTGGTTCAGCATCCGGTTGACTTCCTGCACCGGCACGCCCGCGCCGGCTGCAATGCGGCGCTTGCGCGTCGCCTTGATGATTTCGGGTTTGGCGCGCTCGGCGGGCGTCATCGAGCTGATGATCCCTTCCATCCGGCGGATCGACTTCTCGGCCTGGCCCATGTCGGCGCCTGCGGCCGCCTGCTGGAACTGCGCCGGCAGCTTGTCCATCAGCGACGACAGGCCGCCCATGTTCTTCATCTGCGAAATCTGCGCGCGGAAATCGTTCAGGTCGAAGTCGCCGCCTTTCTTGACCTTGTCGGCGAGCTTCTGCGCGGCCTGCACGTCAACGCCGCGCTGCGCTTCCTCGACCAGCGCGAGGATGTCGCCCATGCCGAGGATCCGGTTCGCCATCCGGTCCGGGTGGAACACCTCGAGGCCGTCGAGCTTCTCGGCGACGCCGACGAACTTGATCGGCTTGCCCGTGATGTGGCGCACCGACAGCGCGGCACCGCCGCGCGAATCGCCGTCGAGCTTGGTCAGCACGACGCCGGTGAGCGGCAGCGTGTCGTTGAACGCCTTCGCGGTGTTGACCGCGTCCTGGCCGAGCATCGCGTCGACGACGAACAGCGTTTCGGCCGGCTTCAGCGTGCCGTGCAGCGCGGCGATTTCCTGCATCATCGCTTCGTCGATACCGAGGCGGCCGGCCGTGTCGACGATCAGCACGTCATGGTAGTGGCGCTTCGCCCAGTCGACGGCCGCGAGCGCGATGTCGACCGGCTTCTGGTCCGGCGTCGACGGGAAGAAATCGGCGCCGACCTGTTCGCTCACCGTTTTCAGCTGCATGATGGCGGCCGGGCGATACACGTCGCACGACACCGTCAGCACCTTCTTCTTGTACTTCTCGCGCAAGAGCTTCGCGAGCTTGCCGGCGGTCGTGGTCTTGCCGGCGCCCTGCAGGCCGGCCATCAGGATCACGGCGGGCGGCGTGACCGCCAGATTCAGTTCGGCGGCCTTGCCTTCGTAGTCGCCGCCGATCACGGCGGTCAGTTCCTTCTGGACCACGCCGACGAGCGCCTGGCCCGGCGACAGGCTGCTGATCACTTCCTCGCCGAGCGCCTTTTCCTTGACCTTGGCGATGAATTCGCGGACGACGGGCAGCGCGACGTCGGCTTCCAGCAGTGCGAGACGCACCTCGCGGAGCATCTCCTGGGTGTTCGCCTCGGTAAGCCGGGCCTCGCCGCGCAGCGTCTTGACGACGCGCGCCATCCGTTGAGTGAGATTGTCGAGCATGGGGAGCGATGGACAGTGGGGCCCGAAGGCGCAACGGAACCGAACAAAGGGAGCCGTCGCGGGAAGGGGGCCTAGTGTAAACTTCGAACATGGATATTGTACTGTATGCCCTCACCGCATTCCTGTACGGCGGCCTCGCCGTCGCAGGCTGGCGCACGCACCGCCAGGGTGCGACGCCGCTCGTCGCGAGTGTGCCGGCCGTGCCGGTTCCGGCGTCCGCCGCGTCGGGAATGAGCGGCGCCGGCCGCGCGCTGCTGTTCGCGGCGCTCGTCGCGCACGGCGTGCTGCTGCACATGACGATCTTCCCGCACGACGCGATGGTCTTCGGCTTCGCGTTCGCGCTGTCCGCGATGTTCTGGCTCGGCGCCGGCATCTACTGGATCGAGAGCTTCTTCTTCCCGCTCGACAGTCTGCGCCTGCTCGTGCTGCCGCTCGCGTGCGGCGCGTCGCTGCTGCCGCTCGTGTTCGGCGGCGTGCGGGTGCTGCCTTATGCCGCAGCGCCGCTGTTCAAGATGCACTTCCTGATCGCGAACATCGCGTACGGCCTCTTCGCGATCGCCGCGCTGCACGCGGTCCTGATGCTGATGGTCGAGCGGCGCCTGCAGTCGCTGAGGAGCGGCGGGCGCGACGGCTCGACCGGCTGGATCGCGAGCTGGCTCGAAACGCTGCCGCCGCTGCTCACGCTCGAGAAGCTGCTGTTCCGCCTGATCGGCGCCGGCTTCGTGCTGCTGACGCTGACGCTCGCGTCGGGGATCCTGTTCAGCGAGCAGGTCGATGCACGCGCGCTGCGGCTCGATCACAAGACCGTGTTCGCGGTGCTGTCGTGGCTGATGTTCGGCGGCCTGCTGGTCGCCCACAAGACGTCGGGCTGGCGCGGGCGCGGCGCCGCGCGCTGGGTGCTCGTGTCGTTTGCCGCGCTGCTGCTCGCGTATGTCGGCAGCCGGTTTGTTCTCGAGGTGCTGCTGCACCGCTCCGTGGTTTGAACGCAGGTTTCCGATGCGACAGATTCTTCTCCTGATTCTTCTCTTCTTCGCGGGTTCGTGGCTCACGCGCAAGCTGCGCCAGGCCCAGGAGCACGCGCAGGCGCGCACCGGCCGCGGTGGCGGCTACGACGGCGCACCGGGTCCCGGCGCCGGGGCGGCACGCCCGAACGGCGACGCGCGCTCGCTGCCCGAACCGATGGTGCGTTGCGCCGAATGCGGCGTGCATACGCCGCAGGGCGACGCGGTCGCCGCGGGCGGCGAGTACTTCTGCAGCACCGAGCACGCGCAGCGCCACGGCGCACACGCGAGCGGCCACGACGCCCGATGAGCGACGCAGCGCTGCTGTCGGTCGACGCGAGCGGCTGGGTGCGCGAAGCGCGCCACGCGCCGTCGCCGAATTTCGAGGCGCGGCCCGCGGACGCGGTGCCGACGCTCGTCGTCGTCCACAACATCAGCCTGCCGCCCGGCGAGTTCGGCGGCGATGCAATCGAGGCGCTGTTCCTGAATCGACTCGATTGCGATACGCACCCCTATTACCAGCGCCACCTGCGCGACGTGCGCGTGTCCGCGCACTTCCTGATCCGCCGCGACGGCGAACTCGTGCAGTTCGTGTCGTGCGACGAGCGTGCATGGCATGCGGGTGCGTCCGAGTTCTTCGGCCGGCCGCGCTGCAACGACTTCTCGATCGGCATCGAGCTCGAAGGTGCGGACGACGTGCCGTTCGACGCGGCGCAGTACGCGACGCTCGGCGTGCTCGCGCGCACGCTCGCCGCGCGCTATCCGATCGATGCGGTGGCCGGGCATTCCGACGTCGCGCCGGGCCGCAAGACCGACCCGGGTCCGCACTTCGATTGGCAACGCTTCGCAGGCGATGCCGGCTTTTCCGCCGGATACTTTCCTTTCCGTCAGCACTGAGCGCAGGGTTTTTGAGCCGGCGAAATTTTTTTTTCCGACCAATGCCTTGTCACATCTGCGCCTGCGCGGGGCGGGGGTGATGTCAAGACCTCCAGCGCAAATTATCCGTTTTGACCTCGTCCGAATGTCCACTATACTTGGTGCCAGTTGAGCGGTTCTGTACTAGATATAGTGTGTGTCGCAGGGGAAACCCGAGCGGCACCGGCCGGCGGGCAACGCCGGCGGCCAGGGTTCTCAGTGCGGCGCGCCAGGCCGGGCGGTCCGGGCGTCGCAATCAAGCGCAGCGAACTTCGACGGGGCAGCGTACACATGACGAAGCACACGACCGGATCGGTTGTCGCGCATCGACCGAACCGGCTTCCCCGACGCATCGCTCGCCTCTTACCGCTCGCGCATCCCGTAGCGCAGCGTTCGTTTTAATCCGCGGTTCTCTCCGCACCATCCAACACCAGGAGCTTTGCACATGCAAACCACCGACAACGCGACGTCCCAGTACGAGAGCGCCTCGAGCCGTCCGCTCGGCGGGACCGAACAGGGCGCGCAGGCGCTCGCGCCGCAGGCCACGTTCGCCGACTACAAGGTGATCCGCCGCAACGGCAGCGTGGTGTCGTTCGAGCCTTCGAAGATCGCGATTGCGGTGACCAAGGCTTTCCTGGCCGTCAACGGCGGGCAGGGCGCGGCATCGGCACGCGTACGCGAACTCGTCGAGCAACTGACGCACAACGTCGTGCGCGCGCTCGTGCGCAGCCGTCCGAACGGCGGTACGTTCCATATCGAAGACATCCAGGACCAGGTCGAACTCGCGCTGATGCGCGGCGGCGAGCACAACGTCGCGCGTGCGTACGTGCTGTATCGCGAGAAGCGTCACCTCGAGCGCCAGCACGCGGGCGAGGAAGCAGCGGCAGCGGGCGGCGAGTCGAGCACCGGCATCAACGTCGTCGACAACGGCGTCACGCGCCCGCTCGACCTGAACGCACTGCGCGCGCTGATCGTGTCGGCATGTGACGATCTCGGCGCTGCGGTTAACCCTGACCCGATCGTCGCGGAGACGGTGAAGAACCTGTACGACGGCGTGCCGATGAGTCAGGTCTACGACTCGGCGATCCTCGCTGCGCGTACGATGATCGAAAAGGATCCGGCATACAGCCAGGTCACGGCCCGCATCCTGCTGCACACGATCCGTCGCGAGATCCTCGGCGAGGAAGTGGTGCAGGCCGAGATGTCGGCCCGCTACGCGGAATACTTCCCGCAGTTCCTGAAGCGCGGCGTCGACGCCGGCCTGCTCGACGACAAGCTGCTGCAGTTCGACCTGAAGCGCCTCGGCGAAGCGCTCGACGCGAACCGCGACCTGCAGTTCGGCTACCTCGGCCTGCAGACGCTGTACGACCGCTACTTCCTGCACGTCGACGGCTCGCGCATCGAAATGCCGCAGGCATTCTTCATGCGCGTCGCGATGGGCCTGTCGCTGAACGAGATCGATCGCGAAACGCGCGCGATCGAGTTCTACAACGTGCTGTCGAGCTTCGACTTCATGAGTTCGACGCCGACGCTGTTCAACTCGGGCACGCACCGCTCGCAGCTGTCGTCGTGCTACCTGACGACGGTCGCGGACGACCTCGACGGCATCTATGAAGCGCTGAAGGAAAACGCGCTGCTGTCGAAGTTCGCTGGCGGTCTCGGCAACGACTGGACCCGCGTGCGTGCACTCGGCTCGCATATCAAGGGCACGAACGGCAAGTCGCAAGGCGTGGTCCCGTTCCTGAAGGTCGTCAACGATACGGCCGTCGCGGTGAACCAGGGCGGCAAGCGCAAGGGCGCGGTCTGCGCGTACCTCGAATCGTGGCACCTCGACATCGAGGAGTTCCTCGAGCTGCGCAAGAACACCGGTGACGACCGTCGCCGTACGCACGACATGAACACGGCGAACTGGATTCCCGACCTGTTCATGAAGCGCGTGATGGAAGGCGGCGACTGGACGCTGTTCTCGCCGTCGACCTGCCCGGACCTGCACGACAAGTTCGGCGCCGATTTCGAGAAGGCTTACACGGCTTACGAAGAGAAGGTCGCGCGCGGCGAGATCAAGCTGTTCAAGAAGATTCCGGCGGCGCAGCTCTGGCGCAAGATGCTCGGCATGCTGTTCGAGACGGGCCACCCGTGGATCACGTTCAAGGATCCGTGCAACGTGCGCTCGCCGCAGCAGCACGTCGGCGTCGTCCACTCGTCGAACCTGTGCACGGAAATCACGCTGAACACGAGCGACACCGAGATCGCGGTGTGCAACCTCGGCTCGGTGAACCTCGTCGCCCACCTGGTGAAGCAGGCCGACGGCAGCTACGCGCTCGACCACGACAAGCTGAAGCGCACGATCAGCGTCGCGATGCGCATGCTCGACAACGTGATCGACATCAACTACTACGCGGTGCCGAAGGCGCGTAACTCGAACCTGAAGCACCGTCCGGTCGGCATGGGCATCATGGGCTTCCAGGACTGCCTGCACCTGCTGCGCACGCCGTACGCGTCGAACGAAGCAGTCGAGTTCGCCGATCGTTCGATGGAAGCGGTCTGCTACTACGCGTACCACGCGTCGACCGAGCTGGCCGAAGAGCGCGGCCGCTACTCGAGCTACCGCGGCTCGCTGTGGGATCGCGGCATCCTCCCGCAGGACACGCTGAAGCTGCTGGCCGAAGCGCGTGGCGGCTACGTCGAGGTCGACACGTCCGAGACGCTCGACTGGACGACGCTGCGTTCGCGGATCGCCACGCACGGCATGCGCAACTCGAACTGCGTCGCGATCGCGCCGACGGCGACGATCTCGAACATCATCGGCGTGTCGGCCTGTATCGAACCGACCTTCCAGAACCTGTACGTGAAGTCGAACCTGTCGGGCGAATTCACGGTGGTCAACGAGTACCTCGTTCGCGACCTGAAGGAACGCGGCCTGTGGGACGAAGTGATGGTCGCCGACCTGAAGTACTTCGACGGCATGCTGTCGCGCATCGACCGTATCCCGGCCGACCTGCGCGCGATCTACGCGACCGCGTTCGAAGTCGACCCGACGTGGCTGGTCGAAGCGGCATCGCGTCGCCAGAAGTGGATCGACCAGGCGCAGTCGCTGAACATCTACATGGGCGGCGCGTCGGGCAAGAAGCTCGACGAGGTCTACAAGCTCGCCTGGCTGCGCGGTCTGAAGACGACCTACTACCTCCGCACGATGGCGGCGACGCACGTCGAGAAGTCGACGGTCGCACACGGCGCGCTGAACGCGGTGCCGACGAGCGGCGGTTCGAGCAGCGGCGGCGCGCAAGGCGCAGCCGGCGGCTTCGGTGCGGCAGGCGGCGCAGCATCGTCGTCGGGCGCAGTCGACGCAGCACCGGCACTCGCGCCGGTCGAGGCCGACGGTCCGGTATGCACGATGCGCCCGGGCGACGCCGGCTTCGACGAGTGCGAAGCCTGCCAGTAACGCGGCGCGCATGACCTGAAGAAGGTTCGGGCGGCGCGCACGACAACCGATCGAGGTTGAAGTGTGCGCCGCTCTCAACTAAAAAAATGATAAGGAATCTGTAACGCGGCACTCGCGTTGCAGGCAGTGACAAGCGATCGAAACATCCCCGACGACGTCGCGTTTCGATCAGCGTTCGATGCGTCGAGCGCACCTCGCGATACACGTGCGACACGCGTCGCGCGCTGCATGAACGACGATGCGTTGCTCAAAGTGTTGTATCGAGGTCGCAACGCGAATCGAAAAAAGGATTTTTCGTGAGCGAGCCCTTTTATCGCTCAGGAAAAGATGGTACAAACCGTTCTAAATTGATGGTGAGAATTTATGCTCAACTGGGATGACGAGAAGACTGCCGTAACCCCCGCGAGCGGAGCGCAACAAAACGCGTTGCGCACCTCCGCAGGGATGGCTGTCGGAATGCAGGCTGCAACGCCTGCCGCCCATCAGGTCCGCGACATTTTCGAAGGCGATCTTGCGGTGCCGCCGCAAGCATCGGCTGTTCCCGCTGGTGGTTCCGAAGCGCGGGTCAATGTCGCCGACAAGCGCATCATCAACGGCCAGACTGACGTCAATCAGCTGGTGCCGTTCAAGTACAAGTGGGCGTGGGAAAAGTATCTGGCGGGTTGCGCGAACCACTGGATGCCGCAGGAAATCAACATGTCCCGCGACATCGCCCTGTGGAAGGATCCGAACGGTCTGACCGAGGACGAGCGCCGCATCGTCAAGCGCAACCTCGGCTTCTTCGTGACGGCCGATTCGCTCGCCGCGAACAACATCGTGCTCGGCACGTACCGCCACATCACGGCGCCCGAGTGCCGGCAGTTCCTGCTGCGCCAGGCGTTCGAAGAGGCGATCCACACGCACGCGTACCAATACATTGTCGAATCGCTCGGTCTCGACGAAGGCGAGATCTTCAACGCGTACCACGAGGTCACGTCGATCCGCGCGAAGGACGAATTCCTGATCCCGTTCATCCACACGCTGACGGACCCGGCCTTCAAGACCGGCACGCTCGAAGCGGATCAGAAGCTGCTGAAGTCGCTGATCGTGTTCGCCTGCATCATGGAAGGCCTGTTCTTCTATGTCGGCTTCACGCAGATCCTCGCGCTCGGCCGCCAGAACAAGATGACGGGTGCTGCAGAGCAATATCAGTACATCCTGCGCGACGAGTCGATGCACTGCAATTTCGGTATCGACCTGATCAACCAGATCAAGCTCGAGAACCCGCATCTCTGGACCGCGGAATTCCGCGCCGAGATCCGCGAGCTGTTCAAGCAGGCTGTCGAACTCGAATACCGCTACGCCGAGGACACGATGCCGCGCGGCGTGCTGGGTTTGAACGCGTCGATGTTCAAGAGCTATCTGCGCTTCATCAGCAACCGCCGTTGCCAGCAGATCGGCCTCGATCCGCTGTATCCGAACGAGGAAAATCCGTTCCCGTGGATGAGCGAGATGATCGACCTGAAGAAGGAACGCAACTTCTTCGAGACGCGTGTGATCGAGTATCAGACGGGCGGCGCGCTGTCCTGGGAATAACCCGCAGCAGCGAACCCGTCACATGATGTGAGCAGCCGGCGGCCTCTCGGCCCCGGCCCAAGGTTTAGGAGCAAGAACGCCTGATGCAAAGCATGCCCGGTGCCTTAACGGCCCAACGACATGATCGGCACTTTGCGAACCCTTCAGTGGGATGGGCAAACTTCCCTCCGGAAAAAGCGGACGGCCGTGTGGCGGTCCGCTTGATCAAGCGATTAGGGGTGGCGGCGCGAAGTGCGCCGGCTACCGACTTGATTTGGCGCGCGAGGCCATGGGGTCACGTGCGCCATACCGTATTCATTAGCGTAAGCGCGTGGTATCCGCGTACGCCGATGAATAGCCCGCTTCGAAGCGCACGTCCTGAACAGCGTCCGCGGGAAGCGGGTTTTGACGAAGGGTGTAGTTTGAACTGACTCTCATCTGAACCTGAAGGAGAACAACATGGCTACTGCCAAGAAGAAACCGGCTGCTAAGAAGGTTGCTGCCAAGAAGACCGTTGCGAAGAAGGCTGCTGCTCCGGCGAAGAAGGCCGCTGCAGTGAAGAAGGTTGCTGCGAAGAAGGTCGCGGTGAAGAAGGTTGCCGCGAAGAAGGCAGCACCGGCGAAGAAGGCCGCTGCGAAGAAGGTCGCGGCAAAGAAGGTCGCAACGAAGAAGGTTGCAACGAAGAAGGTTGCTGCGAAGAAGGTCGCGGTGAAGAAGGTTGCCGCGAAGAAGGCAGCACCGGCGAAGAAAGCCGCTGCGAAGAAGGTTGCAGCCAAGAAAGTCGCCGTGAAGAAGGTTGCTGCGAAGAAGGCAGCACCGGCGAAGAAGGCTGCTGCCAAGAAGGCCGCGCCGGCGAAGAAGGCTGCCGCCAAGAAGGCTGCGCCTGCGAAGAAGGCTGCTGCGAAGAAGGCTGCGCCTGCCAAGAAGGCTGCCCCTGCGAAGAAGGCTGCTGCTGCACCGAAGGCTGCCGCTGCTCCGAAGGCTGCCGCTGCACCGAAGGCCGCCGCACCGGCGAAGAAGGCCGCTGCTCCGAAGAAGGCTGCTGCTCCGAAGAAGGCCGTCGTGAAGAAGGCTGCACCGGCAACCACCGCGTCGACCGCATCGGTCGCGCCGGCATCGGGCGTGAAGACCGCGCTCAACCCGGCAGCGGCATGGCCGTTCCCGACCGGCAGCCGTCCGTAATCGCGGCTGACCCGTACCACCCGGACACTCACGCAGTGTCCGCGGGTTGAGTAGCGCTACTCAATCGATCCCGCCATCTGGCTCAGGTGGCGGGATTTTTTTCGTCCGTCTACATCGATGGGCCGGCCGGCTGCCGGGCACGGACGAAAAAAAACGCATGTGCAGCTTCGCACATGCGTTCGACCGCGGCTTGCGCCGCGTGCTGAGGATGCTCGTTAGTGCGTGACGCGCGTGACGCCGCCGCTCGACAGCAGTCGCACCCGTTCGCCGGCGCGGAACATTTCGCCGCTCGCCGCCTGCGTGATCGAGCGCAGGTCGCCGTTGTCGAGGCGCACGGTGATTTCGACACCGTTCGCCGTGCTGAGGTTTTCGCCGACCGCGTTGCCTGCGACCGCGCCGACGAGACCGCCCGCGATGGCCGTCAGGATCGATCCCTTGCCGCCGCCGATCGCGCTGCCCGCGACTGCGCCGAGCGCACCGCCGCCGAGCGTGCCGATCGCGCTGCCGCCGCCGTCGGACTGGATGCGCACCGCACGGACGCTTTCGACGGTGCCCATGCGCACGGTTTGTTCGCGCTGCGCCTGGCCGACGCTATAGACATCTGCCGAGCCCGGCGCCGTGAAGCAGCCGGCGAGCGTCAGCGTGGCCGTCAGCATGGCAGCGAGCGTGAGGGTTTTCTTGGTCAACATCTTTGCTCTCCCACAATATTCATTTGAGACTGTACCCGAAGGCAGCCTCGAAGCGCGCGTCGATTTCGGCGCGCGTCAGTGCGTAAGTTTGAGGCCCCTGGTGGGCGATCTTGATCGAGCCCATCAGGCTCGCGAGGCGGCCCGTGGTTGCCCAGTCGAGGCCATTCTCGATGCCGTACAGCAGGCCGCCCCGGAAGGCGTCGCCGCAGCCGGTCGGATCGACGACACGCTCGGCTTGCACGACCGGAATCTGTTCTTCGCCGTTTTTGTGAAGAATGGTGGCGCCGCGCTCGCCGCGCGTGATGATCAACGCCTGAACCCGGCTGGCGATTTCCTGTTCGGACCAGCCCGTCTTGTCGCTGACGAGCTTGCCCTCGTAGTCGTTGACCGCAACGAAGGTGGCGAGTTCAATGATGCGGCGCAGCGTCGCGCCGTCGAACAGCGGCAGGCCCTGGCCCGGATCGAAGATGAACGGGATGCCGGCCTTCGCGAATTGCTCGGCGTGCTGGACCATCCCGTCGAAGCCGTCCGGCGCGACGATGCCGAGCTTCACGCCCGACACTTCATCCGCGCGGTTCAGGTGCGACTGCATCATCGCGCCCGGGTGGAATGCGGTGATCTGGTTGTTCTCGAGATCGGTCGTGATCATCGCCTGCGCGGTGTGCGTTTCGGGCACTACGCGCACGCTGGCCTTCGACAGGCCGAGGCTGTCGAGACGCTCGAGATAGCGATCGGCGTCGTTCGCGCCGACCGTCGCCATGATGCGCGCGTCGCCGCCGAGCATGTGCAGCGCGTAGGCGATGTTCCCCGCGCAACCGCCGAATTCGCGACGCATCGTCGGCACGAGGAAGCTCACGTTCAGAAGGTGAACCTGGTCGGGCAGGATGTGCTCGCGAAACCGGCCTTCGAAGGTCATGATGTTGTCGTAGGCGAGCGAGCCGCAAATCAGCGTAGTCAAGGCGTGCGTTCCTGTAGAGAGCAAAGGGAAGCGGCCGCCCGGCCGGCGCGCACAGGCCGTCGGGCTTCGTGCGGCAGGGCCGGGCGGCTGCGGGTTACTTCAGTGCGGCGAGCGCTGCGTCGTAGTTCGGCTCGTCCTTGATCTCGCCGACGAGTTCCGCGTGGAGCACCTTGTCCTGCGCGTCGAGCACGACGACCGCGCGGGCCGTCAGGCCGTTCAGCGGGCCGCTCGTCACGTCGACGCCGTATGCGTTCGCGAACGCGCGGCCGCCGCGGAACGTCGAAGCCGTCACGACGTTCGCGAGGCCTTCGGTCGTGCAGAAGCGCGTGGCGGCGAACGGCAGGTCGCCGGACACGACCACCACGACCGTGTTGTCGAGCGACGACGCGGCTTCGTTGAACTTGCGGGTCGACGTCGCGCAGGTGGGCGTATCGAGGCTCGGGACGATGTTCAGCACCTTGCGCTTGCCGGCGAAGCTGGCGAGCGACAGGTCCGCGAGGTCCTTGCCGACCAGCTTGAAGTCGGGGGCTTGCGAGCCGACGGCCGGGAACGTGCCGGCGAGATCGATCGGGTTGCCACCCAGCGTAACTTTGCTCATGTTCGTGCTCCGAAATAGCGCGCCGCAGCGGCGCGCGGGTTGAGACGGCGCGCATGCGCGCGCCGCGGGGCGTCACGGATAGAAGATCTGGACGCGGAAATTCGAGGCGGGCGCGCCGTTCGTGTCGAGACGGACGACCATCGTCTGCGTCGTGCCGGGCGGCAGCCCGGCGTCGATCGGCATGCCCGGGCGCACGTAGTCGCGCGGCGCGAGCACGCGGCGCACGGTCACGTGATTCGTGTCGTCGAGCAGCGTCAGCTCGAGCGACGGGTAGGCGAGCGCAACGCGGTAGCGGTTCGTCAGCGGCACCTTCAACTCCAGCACGCGCGGGCCGTCGATCTGGCGCAGGTCGGCCGCGTCGAGCCGCAGGCCGTCGATCGCGCGCGGCGGCGTCACCTTGCAGCCGAGCGGCGCGCACGCCTGCCGGAACCAGCCCTGCGTGACGGGCCAGTCGATCATCACGGTTTCGCGCTGCCACCACGCGAGCTGCGCGACGAGCAGCACCGCGAGCACGGCCGCGACGAGCCCGCCGAAAAAGCCGCCGAGCGTTCCGTGTCGCTGCTGCGCGCGCATCTCGCGCGTCACGGCGAAGGGCGGGCGATCGTCGTCGGACAGTGCGGCGGGGAAGGGGGCGACCGGCTGGGCGGCGGGTTGTACGTCCGGTTCGGCGCCCGGTTCGCTGGCGGCTGCGGCCGGTGCGGCGGCACGTTCGGCGTGGGTGTCGGGTTCGGGTTTCGATTCGAGTCCGGGCTCGGCTTGTACCGGCCTGAACGCGAAGCGCGGTTCGCGTGGCGCGTGCTCGTCGTCGGGCACGGCGAAGCGCGCGTTGCCGGCCGGTTCGACGGGCGCTGCTGCGGCGTGTTCGGCCGTTGGCGCGGGCGCGACGAAGCGCGGTTCGCGCAGATCGGGTTCGGTGAGCGGCGTGAGCGGTTCGTCGGTTTCGGGCGGCACCGCATCCGCATCCGGTTTGGCCGACCGCGCGGCGACGGCGTGCAACTCGGCCGGCTGCGATGCGATCGGCGCCGGCGTGCCGGACAGGTGAACCACACCGGATTCCGTCGACGGCAGCGCAAGCGGGATCAGCGGTTCGGCGCGCACGGTCTCGACACTGTGCTGCAGGGACGGGTCGACGCCGGCATCGAGCCACGGCGCCCACATGTCCCAGCCTTCCGGCTGGTAATCGGAACCGGCCGCCGGCTCGACCGGTGCGTCGGTGGTGAAGAGCCGCGCGGGCGCGGCGTCGTGTTGCGGGTCGGCGGCGGCCGGCTCGACCGGCGCCGTTTCGGTCAGCGCGGGTTCCGGCGGTGCCGGATCGGGCACGAGCGACTGCGATGCGTTGAAGACCTGCTGACAGTATCCGCAACGCACGAGCCCGTCATGCAGCGAGAGCTGTTCCTGCTGCAGCCGGAAGACGGTTTCGCAATGAGGGCAGCGCGTCGCAAGAAGCATGTCGAGCCGGGCGGCCTGCTGGCCAGAGTGAAGGACAGCGCTATTCTAATGGCTTTCCCGCCGGGTTCCGGCGAGGCATACCCAACCTTCGTGTTCGCGCCAGACCGAGATGTCGACGTAGCGCGCATAGACGGCCGCGACTTCGTCCGCCTGGCGCGCGAGCACGCCCGACAGCGCGATGCGCCCGCCCGGTTTCACCTTCGATGCGAGCATCGACGCCATCAGTTTCAGCGGGTTCGACAGGATGTTGGCGACGACGATGTCGAATTCGCCGGCCGGGCACGCATCGGGCAGCCCGTACGTGACTTCCGCATGGTTGCGTTCGCTGTTCTGGCGCGCCGATTCGACCGCCTGCGGATCGATGTCGATGCCGACCACGGGGTTCGCCCCGCATTTCTGCGCGAGGATCGCGAGAATGCCCGAGCCGCAGCCGTAGTCGAGCACCGACAGACCGGGCTTCACCGACTGTTCGAGCCATTCCATGCACAGGCGCGTGGTCGGGTGGCTGCCGGTGCCGAACGCGAGGCCGGGGTCGAGTTCGAGGATCAGCGCGTCGGGGTCGGGCGCGTCATGCCACGACGGCACGACCCAGATCCGCTCGCCGATCGGAATCGGCTCGAACTGCGACTGCGTGAGCCGCACCCAGTCCTGTTCCTCGACTTCGCGCACGTCGAACTTCGGCGTCTCGGCGACCCCGATCCCGTTCGCGGCCGCCGCGAGCAGCACGGCCGGGTCGTGATCGGGCGACAGCAGCGCGATCACGCGCGAGTGCTGCCACGCGGTGCGTTCGGGAACGAGGCCGGGCTCGCCGAAGAGCGGCTGTTCGTCGGGCGTGTCGGCGTCGGCGTCCTCGACGGACACCGACAGCGCCCCGAGGTCGAGCAGCGCGTCGGACAGCGCCTCCGCGTGCTCACGGGCCAGTTCGACGACGAGTTCGCGATAGCTCATGCTTACGCTTCTTCCGGTGCGACCTGCTGCTTCTGGGCGAGCCGGTGTTCGAGGTAGTGGATGCTGGTGCCGCCTTCGACGAACTTCGAGTCGATCATCAGCTCGCGGTGCAGCGGGATGTTGGTCTGGATGCCTTCGACAACCATTTCCGACAGCGCGATGCGCATCCGGCGGATCGCCTGGTCGCGCGTCGCGCCGTAGGTGATCAGCTTGCCGATCATCGAATCATAGTTCGGCGGCACGAAATAGCCATTGTACGCATGCGAGTCGACGCGCACGCCGGGGCCGCCCGGCGTATGCCACGACGTGATCCGGCCCGGCGACGGCGTGAACTTGAACGGATCTTCCGCGTTGATCCGGCATTCGATCGCATGTCCGCGGAACTCGATGTCGCGCTGGCGCAGCGCGAGCTTCTCGCCGGCCGCGATGCGGATCTGTTCCTGCACGATGTCGACGCCCGTGATCATCTCCGACACCGGGTGCTCGACCTGCACGCGCGTGTTCATCTCGATGAAGTAGAACTCGTTGTTCTCGTACAGGAATTCGAACGTGCCCGCGCCGAGATAGCCCATCTTCTTGCACGCGTCTGCGCAGCGGTCGCCGATGCGCTCGATCAGGCGGCGCGGAATGCCGGGCGCCGGCGCTTCTTCGATCACCTTCTGGTGACGGCGCTGCATCGAGCAGTCGCGCTCGCCGAGCCAGATCGCGTTCTTGTGCGCGTCCGACAGCACCTGGATTTCGATGTGGCGCGGGTTCTCGAGGAACTTCTCCATGTACACCTGCGGGTTGCCGAACGCACGGCCGGCTTCCTCGCGGGTCATGTTGACCGCGTTGACGAGCGCGGCCTCGGTGTGCACGACGCGCATCCCGCGCCCGCCGCCGCCGCCCGCTGCCTTGATGATGACCGGATAGCCGATCGCGCGCGCAATCTTCACGATCTCCTTCGGATCGTCGGGCAACGCGCCTTCCGAACCCGGCACGCACGGCACGCCGGTCTTGATCATGGTCTGCTTCGCGGTGACCTTGTCGCCCATCATGCGGATCGTTTCCGGGCGCGGGCCGATGAACGTGAAGCCCGACTGCTCGACGCGTTCCGCGAAATCGGCGTTCTCCGACAGGAAGCCGTAGCCGGGGTGGATCGCCTCGGCATCGGTGACTTCCGCGGCGCTGATCAGCGCCGGCATGTTCAGGTAGCTCAGGTTCGACGGGGCCGGGCCGATACAGACGGCTTCGTCCGCGAGGCGCACGTACTTGGCTTCCTTGTCGGCTTCCGAGTAGACGACCACCGTCTTGACGCCGAGCTCGCGGCACGCGCGCTGGATGCGCAGCGCGATTTCACCGCGGTTGGCAATGAGGATTTTTTCAAACATAGCGAGTATTCGTCTCTTCGAGGGGCGCGCGAACGGCGCCTGGCGAGCATCGGCGGTGCGCGGCCGGACGGCCGCGCGGCGGGCTTAGCCGATCACGAAAAGCGGCTGGCCGTATTCGACGGCCTGGCCGTTCTCGACGAGGATTTCCTTGATCACGCCGGCCTTGTCCGACTCGATCTCGTTGAGCAGCTTCATCGCTTCGATGATGCAGATCGTCTGGCCTTCCTTGACCGTGTCGCCGACCTGGACGAACGGGTCCGCGCCCGGCGACGGCGCGCGATAGAACGTGCCGACCATCGGCGACGTCACGACGTGGCCTTGCGGGACGGCCGGTGCGGCGGCGGCGCCTGCTGCCGCCGCGGCAGCGCCTTCGGTCGGCAGCGCGACCGACGGAGCGGGCATGCTGACTTGCGGGGCAAACCCAGCCGTCTGCTGCACGTAGACCGGCGGCGCGTTCTTGACGATACGCACCTTGCCTTCGCCTTCCGTGACTTCCAGCTCGGAGATGCCGGATTCGGAAACGAGGTCGATCAGAGTTTTCAGCTTACGAAGATCCATCGGGAATTCCCCTTTCAATACGTGAAAGCGCCGGTGGGACCGGCGCTGAATCTAGATCGCGAAATCAGCCGCGCGACGCGCCTTGCAGCTTGTCCAGCGCGTACTCGAGCGCGTACAGATAACCTTTCCAGCCGAGCCCGCAGATCACGCCTTCGGCCTGGTCGGAAAAGTAGGAGTGGTGCCTGAACGCTTCGCGGCGGTGCACGTTCGACAGATGAACCTCGACGAACGGGATGCCGACGCCGGCGATCGCGTCCCGGATCGCGACGCTCGTGTGCGTATACGCGGCGGGATTGATCAGGATGAAATCGGTCTGTTCCTCCCGCGCGGCCTGGATGCGGTCGACGAGCGCGCCTTCATGGTTGCTCTGGAACGACGACAGTTCGGCGCCCGCTTCCTGAGCTCGCGCGGCAAGCGCCTGATCGATCTGCGCGAGCGTGACGCGGCCGTACACCTCCGGTTCCCGGGTGCCGAGAAGGTTCAGGTTGGGGCCGTGCAGCACCAGCAATCGTGTCATGGTCGCTTCTATTTCTGCGGAATTGCGCGAACTTTAGCGCTATTTAGAGAAATTTGTCTAGTTTTGCCGAACGGCCGGGCGCGCCGGACCTGCAAGAATTACCGGTGCGGCTGCAAAGTATCAGCGAATTCACGTGAAATTGCGGCGATCGACGTACAAATCGCCGCCAACGCGCGGGCCGCCGTTCAGGGCGATCACAACGCGTCGAGGGTCTTTTTCAGCTCGGCCGGTTGGATTTGTCCTAATTTTGTCTCGCGAATCTTGCCGGTTTCGTCGATGACGACCGTAAACGGCAGCGCGCCGGCGGTATTTCCGAAATTACGGGCCAGATCGGCGCCCGCATAACCGCTGACGAAAACCGGATAGTCGACCTTCACCTTCTGCAGGAAGTTCTTCACGTTCTGGTCGGAATCGACACCGATCCCGATGAAGCGGATGCCTTTCTGCTTGTATTGGTGCGACAGCGCGACGAGCTCCGGCATCTCCTCGACGCACGGGCCGCACCACGACGCCCAGAAATTGACCACGACCTTCTGGCCCTTGAAGGAAGCGAGCGACGCCGGCTTGCCGTCGACGCCGGTCAGCGGCGCGGCCCACAGCTGGTCGACCGGGCTGCCCTGCGCAGCGGGCGCGGCGACGGCGACGCCGTCATCGGCGCTGCCGCCGCGGAACCAGTGGCCGGCGGCGAGCCCGCCGGCGACGGCGACGGCCGCGACCAGCGCGAGCGGCAACATGCGTTTCATCATCATCGTTGAATCATTCCGGTTCGGAAGGGGCGTTGCTGGCTTCGAGGAGCGCACGCAATGCGGCGGCGTCCGCGCGGGCGACCCGGCCGCGCGCGTCGGCCTTGACCGCGCCGCGCAGGTCGTCGCTCGCGTAGAGCGCGACGTGAATGCCGATCGCGTCCACGTCACGCCGCGGGCGCCACAGGAAGCTGAGCGTCTCGACGTCGGCGCGACCGGCGAAATGCCGCGTCTCGGACACGTCGTACTGAACGTTCTGGTTCAGCAGGTAGATCGCGACGTCCTTCGGGTTGTCGGTGAATATCTGCAAATGGATGTCCGAATGCGCGTTCGCGGTGCCGTGCAGCACCGCGCCCGTCACATACGGATTGAACTCGGCGAGCCGGCGCATCCAGTCGAGCGCGACCTCGCGCAGGCGGCGCAGTTCGTCCGGCTGCGTGTCGCTCTGGAACAGGGCGAGGTACTCGCGCAGTTCTTCCTCGATCAGGTCGTTATCCGGCAGCCATTCGCCGGCAACGCGCGTATCGTCGAACAGCTGGCGCGCGGCCTTGCGTTTCGCGCTGGCGTAATCGAGGCCGTCCTCCGCGATCAGGCGGGCGGCGGACTGGGCGATTTCCTCGCGGGCGCGCCGCGGGTCGACAAGGGGTTTGCGAGACATGATCCGGCAATCATACTCGATCGCCGCCACGGCAGAACGCGGCGCGGCTGCGTGCTGCCCACCGCGTCGCGCGGCGTCCGGATCCATCGTTCGGGCCGCCGGGCACGGCGGGCCGTCAGTTACAATGGCGGTCTTTGTGTCGCGGCGAAAGTCGTTGGCCGGGCGGCCTGTCCGGCGTGCCGCAGACCATTCTTTCCGAATCGACGGCGCCCGGCGGCGCGAAAGCATTCATCTATGCACATCCACATTCTTGGCATCTGCGGCACCTTCATGGGCGGTCTCGCCGTGCTCGCGCGCGAGGCCGGCCACACGGTGACGGGTTGCGACGCGGGCGTCTATCCGCCGATGAGCACGCAGCTCGAGGCGCAGGGCATCACGCTGATCGAGGGCTACGGCGCCGAGCAGATCGACCTGAAGCCCGACCTGTTCGTGATCGGCAACGTCGTCACGCGCGGCAACCCGCTGATGGAGGCGATCCTCGATCGCGGCCTGCCTTATGTATCCGGCCCGCAATGGCTCGGCGAGCACGTGCTGGCAGGCAAGTGGGTGCTGGCGGTCGCGGGCACGCACGGCAAGACGACCACGTCGTCGATGCTCGCGTGGCTGCTGGAAGATGCCGGCCTGAACCCGGGCTTCCTGATCGGCGGCGTGCCGCTGAACTTCGGCGTGTCGGCGCGGCTGACCGATTCGAGTTTCTTCGTGATCGAGGCCGACGAATACGATACGGCGTTCTTCGACAAGCGCTCGAAGTTCGTCCATTACCGGCCGCGTACCGCGGTGCTGAACAATCTCGAATTCGATCACGCCGACATCTTCCCGGATCTCGCCGCGATCGAAACGCAATTCCATCATCTCGTGCGCACCGTGCCGGGCGTCGGCCGGATCGTGACCAACGGCCGCTCGGACGCGCTCGAGCGCGTGCTCGCGCGCGGCTGCTGGAGCGAGGTCGAGCGCTTCGGCGTCGACGGCGGCTGGCAGGCACTGCCGGCCGAGGACGGCGTACCGGTCGACGAGCGGTTCGCGGTGTATTCGCAGGCAGAGCGTGTCGGTGAAGTCGCGTGGCAGGTGCAGGGCGACCACAACCGGATGAACGCGCTCGCGGCGATCGCCGCCGCGCGCCACGTCGGCGTGCCGCCCGCGCAGGCCGCCGAATCCCTCGCATCGTTTCGCAACGTGAAGCGGCGCATGGAAGTGCGCGGCAGCGTGGATGGGGTAACCGTCTACGACGACTTCGCGCACCATCCGACCGCGATCGAAACCACGATCGCCGGCCTTCGTGCACGCATCGGCCGTCAAAACTCCCGCATTCTTGCGGTGCTCGAGCCGCGCTCGAACACGATGAAGCTCGGCGTGATGAAGGCGCAACTGCCGGCCAGTCTCGCCGACGCCGACCTGGTGTTCGGCTACGGCGCGCCGACCGGGCGCGACGCGCTCGGCTGGAACCTCGGCGACGCGCTCGCGCCGCTCGGCGACAAGGCCCGCGCGTTCGACGATCTCCATCTGCTGGTGAAGTCGGTCGTCGCGGCCGCGCGCCCGGGCGACCACGTGCTCGTGATGAGCAACGGCGGCTTCGGCGGCGTGCACCAGAAGCTGCTCGACGCGCTCGGGAGCCGCGCGTGATCCTGTACCTGCACGGGTTCCGGTCGTCGCCGGAGTCGCAGAAGTCGCGGCTCCTCGCCGCGCGCATGGCCGAGCTCGGCCGCACGCCCGAATGGCGCTGCCCGTCGCTGTCGGTGTCGCCGCTCGACGCGATCGCCGTCGCGGAAGCCGAGGTGGCCGGGGTGCGCGACGTGACGGTGATCGGTAGCTCGCTCGGCGGCTACTATGCGACCTGGCTCGCCGAAAAGCACGGCTGGAAGGCGGTGCTGCTGAATCCGGCGATCGTGCCGCAGCGCGACCTCGAGCAGCATCTGGGCGAACAGCCGCTGTGGCACGGCGGCGGGTCGATCGTCGTCGAACGCCATCACCTGCAGGAGCTCGATGCGCTGCGCGTGCCGGCGATTTCGCGGCCCGAACGCTACTATCTGTTCGCGGCGACGGGCGACGAAGTGCTGGACTACCGCGAGATGCTCGCCCACTACCCGGGCGCGAAAACGCGCGTGATCGAAGGCAGCGACCACGGAATCAGCGAATTTGCCGACTATGTCGACGACGTTCTCGCTTTTTGCGACGACCGAACGTCATGAACCCGGCGTCATGCCGATCGAATTCCCATCATCATGTGGCGCCGCCGATGCGGCGCCCGGCAGTCTGAACGAGAGTACTGAGTGAACGTTTTCTTCGAGGAATCGGGCAGTTTCAAGGCGGGCAGCGTGCTGTCGCGCCAGGGTGACGCGTTTCAGGTCGAGTTGCCCGGCGGGCGGCGGGCGAAGGTGCGCGCGAAAGACGTGCTGATCGAATTCGAGAAGCCGGCCGCGAGCGAGCTGATGCAGGAAGCCGACACGGCCGCGCAGCAGATCGACCTGGATTTCCTGTGGGAATGCGCGCCGGCCGACGAATTCGCGTATACGGCGCTGGCCGCGGAATACTTCGGCGCGACCTACGGTCCGGTCGAGCGCGCGGCGCTGGTGCTGCGGCTGCACGGCTCGCCCGTCTACTTCCGCCGCAAGGGGCGCGGCCAGTATCAGCGCGCGCCGGAAGAGCAGCTCAAGATGGCGCTCGCGTCGCTCGAGCGCAAGCGCCAGCAGGCGCTCGTCCAGGCGCAGTACGAAGAGGAACTGAAGGCCGGCAAGCTGCCGGAAGCGTTCGCGGGCAAGGTGCTCGGGCTGCTGACGCGGCCGGACAAGAATGCGATCGAATACAAGGCGATGGAAGCGGCGGCCGGCGCGCGCGGCGTGTCGCCGGCGCGGCTGATGCTCGACTGCGGCGGCATCGCGTCGCCGCGGGCGCTGCACGAGGCGCGTTTCCTCGCGGAATTCTTCCCGCACGGCACGGGCTTCCCGGCCGTCACGGTCGGCCCGCTGCCGGACGACCTGCCGCGCGCGGACGTCGAGGCGTTCTCGATCGACGACATCACGACGACCGAAATCGACGACGCGTTCTCGGTCGAGCACCTGTCCGACGGTCGCGTGCGGATCGGCGTGCACATCGCGGCGCCGGCGCTCGGCATCGTGCGCGGCGACGCGGTCGACGCGATCGCGCGCGCGCGCTTGTCGACCGTCTACATGCCGGGCGACAAGATCACGATGCTGCCGGACGACGTGGTCGACGTGTTCACGCTGAAGGAAGGCGACTACCGCCCGGCGCTGTCGCTGTACATCATCGTCAACCGCGAGACGCAGGACATCGTCGCGAACGAGACGCGTGCCGAACTCGTGTTCGTGAAGAACAACCTGCGCCACAACACGCTCGACGAGCTCGTCAACGAAGAGACGCTCGCGGCCGGCACCGGCGACTACCCGCACAAGGACGACATCGCCGTGCTGTGGCCGCTCGCGCAGGCGCTGTTCGAGAAGCGCCAGGTCGCGCGCGCGGGCTACGGCCTGAAGCGCGAAGTGCAGCGCAACACCGACTACAACTTCTACGTCGAAGGCGAGCACGTGACGATCACGCCGCGTCGCCGCGGCTCGCCGCTCGACCTGATCGTGTCGGAGCTCGCGATCCTCGCGAACTCGACGTGGGGTGCGTTCCTGCACGATCACACGGTGCCCGGCATCTACCGCTCGCAGCGCGGCTTCGGCGCGCCGGGCCCGAAGCGCACGCGGATGCAGACGACAGCCGCGCCGCACGAAGGCCTCGGTGTCGCGCAATACGCGTGGAGCACGTCGCCGCTGCGCCGTTACGTCGACCTCGTGAACCAGTGGCAGCTGCTGGCATGCGTGCAGCACGGCGTCACTGCGAAGCTCGCCGCGCCGTTCAAGCCGAAGGACGCCGACCTGTACGCGGTCGTGCAGGGCTTCGACGACACCTATACCGCGTACGCCGACTACCAGCGCCGGATGGAGTACTTCTGGTGCCTGCGCTGGCTCGCGCAGGAGCAGAAGAAGCAGGTCGTCGCGAGCGTCGTGAAGGGCGATCTGGTGCGCCTCGAGGAAATTCCGCTGCTGCTGCACGTGCCGGGGCTCGGCGTGCATGCGCGCGGCACGCGCGTGCTGCTCGACGTGATGTCGCTCGACGAGCTGACGATCGAGGCGTCGGTGCGGCTGCTTAACGTGCTCGACGCGCCGACCGTGACGAGCGGCGACGCGGCGGACGACGAAGACGAGAACGAAAACGAAGGCGGCGACGACACGCTGGTCGATGCGCAAGACGCGTCGGCGCAAGCCGAGGCCGAAGCACTGGCCGAAGCGGACGGCGCGACGGCCGCAGGCGACGAGGCCGCGAGCGGCAACAGCCAGGAAAGCGCGGCAAGCGAAGCGGGGCGCGCATCATGAACGCAGCCGCGTCGACGAGCGGCGCCGACCGCTATGTGGTGTTCGGCAACCCGGTGGCGCACAGCAAGTCGCCGTTCATCCACGCGCAGTTCGCCGCGCAGACGGGCGAGGCGATCGTCTACGAGCACCGGCTCGCGCCGATCGACGGCTTCGAGGCCGCCGTGCGTGCGTTCATCGCCGAAGGCGGACGCGGTGCGAACGTGACGGTGCCGTTCAAGCTCGACGCGCATGCGCTCGCCGACACGCTGTCGCCGCGCGCGGCGGCGGCGGGCGCGGTGAACACGCTGCGCATCGATGCCGACGGCGGCATCTACGGCGACAACACGGACGGCGTCGGCCTCGTGCGCGACATCGAATTGAATCTCGGCGTGTCGCTCGCGGGCGCGCGCATCCTGCTGCTCGGCGCGGGCGGCGCGGCGCGTGGCGTCGTGCTGCCGATGCTCGAGCGCGCGCCGCTGTCGATCACGATCGTGAACCGCACCGCGAGCAAGGCCGAGGCGCTCGTCGGCCAGTTCACGCAGGCCGCGCACGATGCCGGCTGCGTACTGTCGGGCGGTGGCCCGGACGCCGTGCGTGCCGAGCCGTACGACGTGATCGTCAACGCGACGGCAGGCAGCCTCGATGCTGCGCTGCCGGCGTGCGACGCGGCCGCGTTCGGCGCGGGCACGCTCGCGTACGACATGATGTACGGCGCGCAGCCGACGGTGTTCATGCAGCATGCGGCGTCGCTCGGCGCGCGCACGGCCGACGGGCTCGGGATGCTGGTCGAGCAGGCGGCCGAATCGTTCTTCATCTGGCGCGGCGTGCGGCCGGACGGCGCACCGGTGCTGGCCGCGCTGCGCCAGGCGCTCGCGGTGGCCTGAGCGGAGCGCGGCAGGTGGTGGCGGTAAGCGGCACGCAGCGCACGCGGACGGTCAGCCCGACCCGCTGGATCGTCTATGCGGGTTCGGTGTTCGCGGGCGCGTGGCTCGCGACGCAGCTGTTCTATCTCGTGCAGATCGCGCTGTGGTCGTTGATCAATCCCGGTTCGACCGCGTTCATGCGTACCGACTCATGGTGGCTGTCGCACGACAACCCGCCCGCGCGGATCCAGCACCAGTGGGTGCCGTACGACCAGATCTCGCGCAACCTGAAGCGCGCGCTGATCGCGTCGGAGGATTCGACCTTCGCGACCAACAACGGCTACGACGTCGACGCGATCCTGCAGGCATGGGAGAAGAACAAGGCGCGCGGCCGGATCGTCGCGGGCGGTTCGACGATCACTCAGCAGCTCGCGCGCAACCTGTTCCTGTCGCGCGAGAAGAGCTACATCCGCAAGGGGCAGGAGCTGATCATCACGTGGATGCTCGAGACGGTGCTCGACAAGGAGCGGATCTTCGAGATCTACCTGAATTCGGTCGAATGGGGCCGCGGCGTGTACGGCGCCGAGGCCGCCGCCCGTTATTACTACAGGATTCCCGCGAGCCGGCTCGGCGCGTGGCAGTCGGCGCGCCTCGCGGTGATGCTGCCGAAGCCGCGCTGGTTCGACGCGCACCGCGGCTCGGCCTACCAGGCGCAGCGCGCGGCCGTCATTGCCCGCCGGATGGGCGCGGCCGAACTTCCGCAATCGCAGTGAGCGGCGCACCCGCGCCGTCGCATTGTCCGTTCCGTCGCCGGTGCGCCATTGGTGCGCTGCAGCGCGTTCGTGGTGCCCGCATTTCGGGCCGCATCCATTAGACGAATTCGTCTATTTCGCTTTGCTGAGCAATGCCCGCGCGCATGGAATTTTGTTTGCCGATATGGCACGAAATCCGCGTGATTTTTAGTGCTCCCGAGTAAACACGAGAGCAATCGAAAGGCGACTGAAAAGCGACGGTTCGCGAATCGAAGCATTCCTGAAAGGTGTGCACTGCACCGGCCGCCGATCGAATATTTCCAAATTTTTCAAAGCCGACCCGCTCGCGTATATTGGCCGGCGCCTCGGCTTATCGGCCGCAATCGAGGCGGGGGGCGGCTCACCCGGCTGCTCGACACAAAAAAACATTCGAGAGAAGGAAAGCAACGATGCCAGCGAGCAAAGCGAAGCTGTGGTTGGGGGTTGTGTTCTCTTCGCTGATTCTGACGGCCTGCAACGACGACGTGACCCCGTCCTCGGCAGCAGGTACCGACAATTCAGCCGATCCCGCCGCTCAGGTGGACAGGCCGTACAACGATCCCAACAGTTATTCATCGAGCGCGACCGCGTCGCTCGACGCGTCCGCCGCGGTCGAAAAGGCCGCCGTCACCCATCACCAGATCACGCTGAACGGCAAGACGATTCGCTACACGGCCACCGCCGGCCATCTCGTCGCGCGCAATCCGCAGACGGGCGCGCCCGAAGCCTCGTTCTTCTACATCGCGTACACCGCGGACAACCAGCCCGCGGCGAAGCGGCCCGTCACGTTCCTGTACAACGGCGGCCCCGGTTCCGCATCGGTGTGGCTGCATCTCGGCTCGTTCGGTCCGAAGCGGATCCAGACGGGCGACCCGAACGCGAATAGCTCGACATTCCCGTTCGTCGACAACGCGGAAAGCCTGCTCGACACGACCGACCTCGTGTTCGTCGATGCGATCGGCACCGGCTTCTCGGAGGCGATCGCACCGAACACGAACCAGACGTTCTGGGGTGTCGACCAGGACGGCGGCGCGTTCCGCGACTTCGTGACGCGCTACATCGCCGTGAACCGGCGCAACGATTCGCCGAAATACCTGTTCGGCGAGTCGTACGGCACGCCGCGCACCGACGTGCTCGCGAACCTGCTCGAGACGGCCGGCGTGAAGCTCGACGGCATCGTGCTGCAGTCGTCGATCCTGAACTACAACGCGAACTGCGACATGGCGAGCGACTATGTCGGCAACTCGAACAACGGGGCGAGCCCGGTGAGCTGCGCGGGCTTCGTGCCGTCCTACGGCACCGTCGGCGCGTACTACCAGCTCGACAATCCGAACCCGTCGAGCCTGCCGCAGTACGCGGACCAGATGCGCCAGCTGACGGCCGGCAGCTACACGCCCGCCGTGAACGCATATCTCGCAAGCCACACGCCGCCTCAGCCGACGCTCGTCACGACGATGGTGAATTCGACCGGCGTGAAGCAGTCGCTGTGGAATGCGGACTTCAACGTGGTCCCGACCTTCTTCGACAACAGCTTCCAGGTGGCGCTGATCCCGGGCACGCTGATCGGCCGCTACGACGCACGCGTGAACGTGCCGTCGTCGAGCCCGCTCGCGGCGGACGGGGACCCGTCGAGCACGTTCATCACGAAGCCGTTCACCGACACGATCGGCAGCTACCTGCCGAACGTGCTGAAGTACAGCGCGCAGTCGGCGTATTCGCTCAGCAGCAATGCGATCCAGACCTGGGACTGGACGCACGACGGCCTCGCGATGCCCGACACGATTCCCGATCTCGCGGCTGCGCTGACGCTGAATCCGTCGCTGAAGGTGCTGTCGCTGAACGGGTATCACGACATCGCGACGCCGTTCTACCAGACCGAGCTCGACCTCGCGCGGCTCGGCACGCAACCGAACCTGACGATCAAGGACTATCAGGGTGGACACATGGTCTATCTCGACGATACGTCGCGTCCGCAGGAGAAAGCCGACCTCGTGACTTTCTACAACGCGGCCGCGCACTGATGCGATGTGCGGGCCTGGCGACGCGCGCCCGTGGCGGTGCCGTTCGCCGGCCGTCGACGACCTCATTCCAGACTGGAGCCTGACATGAAGAAACGTTTCATCGTCGTTGCCGCGGCGCTCGCATGCGCCGGGGTTGCAGCATCCGCATCGGTGTCCGCGTTCGCGCAGGCGAGCGACGCCGCCACCCCGGCGCGCGCGCGCCAGGCGCAGCTCGGCGATCCGTACGTGCCGCCGGCCGCGCGCAAGCCGACCGCCGGCACGCAGACGACGGGCGCCGCGCTGCACGCGCAGGTGGTGCGCAAGCTCGCGCGGCAGTTCGGCGCGGCCGACACGCAGAACACCGGCTCGATCACCGAAGCGCAGGCGCGCGCGGCCGGCCTCGGCTACGTCGCGAACCACTTCCGGCAGATCGACGCGAACGGTAGCGGCCGCGTGTCGTTCTCCGACGTGCAGCGCTACATGCAGGCGCGCAGCACGAACCAGCAGTAAGCACGCCGCGCGGATAACGGGGGCGGGACCCGCGACGCGTCGGGTTCCGCCCCCGTGCGCATGGCGCGGCCGTTCCGCGCCGAATGCCGCGGCTTCTGCCGCTTTTCTCATTATCTGGACAACGCACTCAAATATTGGAGGCGAGTGCGTGCGCTCCTACAATCCGAAGCACATCGACAGCTTCGGACCCACGCATCGCGCGGCGCCCGACGCACACGGAGACACCTTCCATGACGTTCGCCGGGCGCTTTCCTCGGTGCATCGACCGCCGCGTTGCCGCGACGCCCGACTTCGTTCCGGCCTCGCGACAGCGGCTATACCGATTCCGCTGAAGAAGCCCGTTCCATGACCAAGATGCCCGATACCCTTGCTCTCGACGCCCGGCGCGCGACGCCGGACGATGCGCCGCTGACCGACAGCATCGGCGCGACCAGCACGCCGCTCGACCTCGCCGCGCAGCAGGCCGGCACGCAGACGCTGCTGCGCGGCCTCGCGATCCTCGAAGCGATCGCGAACGGCGCGCGCGACATGCGTGCGATCGGCGCCGCGCTCGGCACGACGCGCAGCACGACGCACCGCCTCGTCAGCAGCCTCGTGCAGGCGCGCTACCTGCGCCAGGTGCAGGGCGGCTACCTGCTCGGCCCGAAGCTGATCGAACTCGGCACGATCGCGCTCGAGCAGATGCCGCTCACGGCGGTTGCGCGGCCGCACCTCGAGGCGCTCGCCGAAGCGACGCTCGACACGATCCACCTCGGCGTGCGCGACGGCGACGACGTGCTGTACATCGACAAGATTCCCGGCACGCGCGGCCTCGAGATGCGTTCGCGCGTCGGCCACCGGATGCCGCTCGCGTCGACCGGCATCGGCAAGGCGATGATGCTCGACCTCGATCCGGACCGGTGGCGCTCGCTGTTCGAAGCCGCGCGGCGCGCGCTGGCCGGCGTCAATTTCAAGCCGGACAACCGGCCCGAGACGAGCGCGTTCCTGCAGCGCATGGCGCATTACGCGGCCGGCGGCTACACGTTCGATCTCGAGGAAAACGAAGCGTCGATCCGCTGCGTGGCCGCGCCGATCCGCGACGCGTCGGGCGCGATCGTCGCCGCCGTATCGGTCGCGAGCACGATCCCGTACATGCCGCACGACCGGATGGACGAACTGATTCCGCTCGTGCAGCGCGAAGCGCGAGCCATTTCCGCGGAACTGGGCTGGAGCCCGCCGCAGGGTACCCGCAGGATCAAACGATGACCCATTCGACCCGGACCGCTCCGGACGCCAACACCGCCGCCCCGTCGCTGATCGCGCTCGACTGGGGCACGACGTCGCTGCGCGCGTATCTGTTCGACGCGCACGGCGCGCTGCTCGACACGCGCAGCCGCGCGGCAGGCGTGATGCACGTGCCGGCCGGCGGCGCGCGTGCCTTCGACGTCGTGTTCGAGGAAGCGTGCGGCGACTGGCTCGACCGCGCGCCGGGCGTGCCGGTGCTGGCGGCCGGGATGGTCGGCAGCGCGCAGGGCTGGCGCGAGGCGCCGTACGTCGCGGTGCCGGCCGGCGCCGACGCGCTCGTCGCGGGGCTCGTCACGGTGACGACGGCGCGCGGCACGACGGTGTCGATCGTGCCGGGCGTGATCGCGACGGGCGAATTGCCCGACGTGATGCGCGGCGAAGAAACGCAGATATTCGGTGCACTCGCGAACGATCCCATGCTTGATGCTGATCGTTCAGGTGTACTGATCGGCTTGCCGGGCACGCATGCGAAGTGGGCATGGGTTAAGGACGGGCTCATCGAGCGCTTCCAGACTTTCATGACGGGTGAGCTGTTCGCGGCGCTGCGCGATCACACGATCCTCGGCCGCACGATGCGCGCGAGCGCGTCGCCCGACCGCGCGGCGTTCGCGCGCGGCGTCGCAGTGGCCCGCGGCGCGCAGCGCGCGGGGCTGCTCGCGACGATCTTCAGCACGCGCACGCTCGGCCTGACCGACCGGCTCGCGCCCGATGCGCAGGGCGACTATCTGTCCGGGCTGCTGATCGGCCATGAGCTGAACGCGCTCGACGCGATGCTCGCGGAGCGCGGTGTCGCGCTCGCGAACCAGCCGCTGCTGCTGATCGGCGACGACGGATTGTGTGCGCGCTACGTCGACGCGTTGAGCGTATTCGGCTGCACGCATGCACGCGTCGTCGCCCAGGCGACCGAGCGCGGCTTGTGGTGGATCGCGTCGCGCGCCGGACTCGTGCGCGCGGACGGCGAGCCCGTCTGCGCCGACCAATGAACCGATTGAAGAGGAACCGCTGATGTCGTCCGACCTTACGCTGCCCGCGCCGTACACGCCGCACGCGGCACTGATGCGCGCGTTCGACGCGTGCCCGCTGATCGCGATCATGCGCGGCATCGCGCCCGCGGAAGCTGTCGACCACGGCCTTGCGCTGCATGAAGCCGGCTTCCGGATCGTCGAGGTGCCGCTCAACTCGCCCGATCCGTTCGGCAGTATCGCGGCGCTGCGCCGCGCGTTGCCCGACGACATGATCGTCGGCGCGGGCACCGTGCTGCGCGCCGAATTCGTCGACCGCGTGCAGGATGCGGGCGGCACGCTGATCGTGATGCCGCACAGCGACGCGGCCGTGATCCGCCGCGCGCGCGAGCGCGGGCTCGCGAGCGCACCGGGCGTCGCGACGCCGACCGAGGCGTTCGCCGCGCTCGCGAACGGCGCCGACGTGCTGAAGATGTTCCCGGCCGAGCAGCTCGGCGTGCCCGTCGTGAAGGCGTGGCGCGCGGTGATCGACCGCGCGGTGCCGCTGCTTCCGGTCGGCGGGATTACGCCGGACAACATGCAGCCGTTCCTCGCGGCAGGCGCCAACGGCTTCGGCCTGGGTTCGGCGCTGTACCGACCCGGTCAGTCGGCGGACACGACCGCGGCGAACGCGCGTGCGTTCCAGGCCGGCCTGCGCGCGGCGCGCAGCGGAGCCGCATGATGGAACGCCTCGCGGGCAAGGTCGCGATGGTGACGGGCGCGGGCCGCGGGATCGGCGCCGCGATCGCGCAGGCGTTCGCGCGCGAGGGCGCGGCCGTCGCGCTCGTCGACCTCGACTTCCCGCAGGCGCAGCGCACGGCTGCGGCGCTCGCCGCCGAGGTCGGCGGCGCGCGCGTGCGGGCGCTGCACGCGGACGTCGCGCGGCAGGACTCGGTACGCGACGCGCTCGCGCAGACCGAAGCGGCTTTCGGCCCGCTCGACGTGCTGGTGAACAACGCGGGCATCAACGTGTTCGCCGATCCGCTGACGATGACGGACGACGACTGGCGCCGCTGCTTCGCGGTCGACCTCGACGGCGTGTGGCACGGCTGCCGCGCGGCGCTGCCGGGAATGGTCGAGCGCGGCCGCGGCAGCATCGTGAACATCGCGTCGACGCATGCGTTCCGGATCATCCCGGGCTGCTTTCCGTATCCGGTCGCGAAGCACGGCGTGCTGGGCCTCACGCGTGCGCTCGGCATCGAATACGCGGCGCGCAACGTGCGCGTGAACGCGATCGCGCCCGGCTACATCGAGACGCAGCTCACGCGCGACTGGTGGGATGCGCAGGCCGACCCGGCCGCGGCGCGCGCCGAGACGCTCGCGCTGCAGCCGATGAAGCGGATCGGCAAACCGGAGGAAGTCGCGATGACGGCCGTGTTTCTCGCGTCCGACGAGGCGCCGTTCATCAATGCCGCGTGCATCACCGTCGACGGCGGGCGCGCGGCGCTGTACCACGACTGACGCAACGATTCGACAGACCGCACGTGCGA
The DNA here is from genome assembly GCF_905339865.1 of Burkholderia sp. BCC1993. Lineage (NCBI taxonomy): Bacteria > Pseudomonadati > Pseudomonadota > Betaproteobacteria > Burkholderiales > Burkholderiaceae > Burkholderia > Burkholderia sp. BCC1993. The sequence goes on from NZ_CAJPGZ010000006.1 coordinate 78,910, forward strand.
CGGCCGCGCGCACGCTGCGTCGAAACCAACAAGCGGCTGCATTCCGTTCGATGAAGACAAGGAGACACTGGAGATGAAACGCAGAACGTTCGTAACGCTGGCCGCCGCGGCCGCGGTGGTGATGGGAAGCCCGGTTGCGCACGCGGCCGACCCGGTCAAGATCGGTTTCCTCGTGAAGCAGCCGGAAGAGCCGTGGTTCCAGGACGAATGGAAGTTCGCCGAGATGGCCGCGAAGGACAAGGGCTTCACGCTCGTGAAGATCGGCGCGCCGTCGGGCGAGAAGGTGATGAGCGCGATCGACAACCTGTCCGCGCAGAAGGCGCAGGGCTTCATCATCTGCACGCCCGACGTGAAGCTCGGGCCGGGCATCGTCGCGAAGGCGAAGTCGCACAACCTGAAGATGATGACGGTCGACGACCGCCTCGTCGACGGCGCAGGCAAGCCGATCGAGGCGGTGCCGCACATGGGGATCTCCGCGTACAACATCGGCAAGCAGGTCGGCGACGGCATCGCGGCCGAGATCAAGAAGCGCGGCTGGAACATGAAGGACGTCGGCGCGATCGACATCACCTACGAGCAGCTGCCGACCGCGCACGACCGCACGAGCGGCGCGACCGATGCGCTGGTGGCCGCCGGCTTTCCGAAGGCGAACGTGATCGCGGCGCCGCAGGCGAAGACCGACACCGAGAACGCGTTCAACGCGGCGAACATCGCGCTCACCAAGAACCCGCAGTTCAAGCACTGGGTTGCCTACGGCCTGAACGACGAGGCCGTGCTCGGCGCGGTGCGCGCGGCCGAAGGGCGCGGCTTCAAGGCGGACAACATGATCGGCATCGGCATCGGCGGTTCCGATTCGGCGCTGAACGAGTTCAAGAAGCCGCAGCCGACGGGTTTCTACGGCACCGTGATCATCAGCCCGAAGCGGCACGGCGAGGAAACCTCCGAGCTGATGTACACGTGGATCACGCAGGGCAAGGCGCCGGCGCCGCTCACGCTGACCACCGGCATGCTCGCGACGCGCGACAACGTGTCGAAGGTGCGCGAGGAGATGGGGCTTGCCTCGAAGTAAGCGGCACGCCGGCCGCCGCGGCGATGCGGCGGCCGGCGATCGATGGATCTGCAAGTGGGGAGACGACGTGTCAGCGGCACTGCGTTTTGACAATATCGGCAAGGTATTTCCCGGCGTGCGCGCACTCGACGGCATCTCGTTCGACGTACACGCGGGCGAGGTGCATGGCCTGATGGGCGAGAACGGCGCGGGCAAGTCGACGCTGCTGAAGATTCTCGGCGGCGAATACCAGCCCGATGCGGGCAGCGTGCTGGTCGACGGCCAGCCCGTGCATTTCTCGAGTGCGGCTGCGTCGATCGCGGCCGGCATCGCGGTGATTCACCAGGAACTGCAGTACGTGCCCGACCTGACGGTCGCGGAGAACCTGCTGCTCGGCCGCTTGCCGAATGCGCTCGGCTGGGTGAGGAAGGGCGAGGCGAAGCGCCACGTGCGCGAGCGGCTCGCGGCGATGGGCGTCGATCTCGATCCGGATGCGAAGCTCGGCCGGCTGTCGATCGCGCAGCGGCAGATGGTCGAGATCTGCAAGGCGCTGATGCGCAACGCGCGCGTGATCGCGCTCGACGAGCCGACGAGCTCGCTGTCGCATCGCGAGACCGAGGTGCTGTTCAAGCTCGTCGACGACCTGCGCGCGCAGGGCCGCGCGCTGATCTACATCTCGCACCGGATGGACGAGATCTATCGGCTGTGCGATGCGTGCACGATCTTTCGCGACGGGCGCAAGATCGCGTCGCACGAATCGCTTGCCGACGTGCCGCGCGAGCGGCTGGTCGCCGAGATGGTCGGGCGCGAAATTTCGGATATCTACCATTACGCGCCGCGCGCGCTCGGCGACGTGCGGTTGTCGGCGGAAGGCGTCGATGGCCCGGCGCTGCGCGAACCCGCGAGCTTTTCGGTGCGCGCGGGCGAGATCGTCGGGTTCTTCGGCCTCGTCGGCGCGGGCCGCAGCGAGCTGATGCGGCTCGTGTACGGCGCCGACCGCCGGCGCGCGGGCGTGCTGACGCTCGACGGCAAGCGTATCGACGTGAAGCGCACGGGCGACGCGATCCGTCACGGCATCGTGCTGTGCCCGGAAGACCGCAAGGAGGAAGGGATCATCGCGATGGCGTCGGTCGCGGAGAACATCAACATCAGCTGCCGCCGTCATTCGCTGCGCGCGGGCCTGTTCATCGACCGCAAGGCCGAAAGCGAAACGGCCGACCGCTTCATCCAGCGACTGAAGATCAAGACGCCGAACCGGCGGCAGAAGATCCGCTTCCTGTCGGGCGGCAACCAGCAGAAGGCGATCCTGTCGCGCTGGCTCGCGGAGCCCGACCTGAAGGTCGTGATCCTCGACGAGCCGACGCGCGGCATCGACGTCGGTGCGAAGCACGAGATCTACGACGTGATCTACCGGCTGGCGGAGCGCGGCTGCGCGATCGTGATGGTGTCGTCGGAGCTGCCGGAAGTGCTCGGCGTGTCCGACCGCATCGTCGTGATGCGCGAAGGCCGCATCGCGGGCGAGCTGCCGCGCGAACAGGCGAACGAGCATGCGGTGCTGAGCCTCGCGCTGCCGCAGACCAGCGTCGTCGAGGCGGCTGACGCAGTGTGAGGTCGCCGCGGGCGACGCAGGACATTCGAATCGATCACGCGCGGCGCGGGCCGCGCGATGCAGGAGCAGGAGACACAACCATGCAAGTCAGGGAAAACCTCGCCAGCGCAGCCGTGAAGCCGTCGGCCGATGCGCTGGTACCGCAGCAGAGCGACCGCCAGAAGTGGTGGCAGCACCTCACCGAATACAGCCTCATTGCGATCTTCGCGGTGATGTTCTTGACGATGTCGCTGACGGTCGATCACTTCTTCTCGATCGACAACATGCTCGGCCTCGCGCTGTCGATCTCGCAGATCGGGATGGTCGCGTGCACGATGATGTTCTGTCTGGCCTCGCGCGACTTCGACCTGTCGATCGGCTCGACCGTCGCGTTCTCCGGCGTGCTGTGCGCGATGGTACTGAACGCGACCGACAACACGTTCGTCGCGATCGTCGCGGCGGTCGCGGCAGGCGCCGCGATCGGCTTCGTGAACGGCGCGGTGATCGCGTACCTGCGCATCAACGCGCTGATCACGACGCTCGCGACGATGGAAATCGTGCGCGGGCTCGGCTTCATCGTGTCGAAGGGGCAGGCGGTCGGCGTGTCGTCGGATACCTTCATCGCGCTCGGCGGGCTCACGCTCTTCGGCGTGTCGCTGCCGATCTGGGTCACGCTGCTGTGCTTCATCGTGTTCGGCGTGCTGCTGAACCAGACCGTGTACGGCCGCAACACGCTCGCGATCGGCGGCAACCCCGAGGCGTCGCGCCTCGCGGGGATCAACGTCGAACGCACGCGCGTATACATCTTCCTGATCCAGGGCGCGGTGACGGCGCTCGCCGGTGTGATCCTCGCATCGCGCATCACGTCGGGCCAGCCGAACGCCGCACAGGGCTTCGAGCTGAACGTGATCTCTGCGTGCGTGCTCGGCGGCGTGTCGCTGATGGGCGGCCGCGCGACGATCTCGGGCGTCGTGATCGGCGTGCTGATCATGGGCACCGTCGAGAACGTGATGAACCTGCTGAACATCGACGCGTTCTACCAGTACCTGGTGCGCGGCGCGATCCTGCTCGCGGCCGTGCTGCTCGACCAGCTGAAGAACCGCGGCGTACGCGACTGACCGATTTCACGGAGACGATTCGCATGACCATCGACACATCCGCGCAGGATCCGCTCGCCGCTGGCGACGCGCGTTATGCGCGCTACCCGAGCCTCGAGGATCGCGCGGTGCTGATCACGGGCGGCGCGACCGGCATCGGCGCGGCGTTCGTCGAGCACTTCGCGCGGCAGGGCGCGCGCGTGGCGTTCGTCGATCTTGACGCACAGGCGGGCCAGGCGCTCGCGGAAAGCCTCGCGCAGGCGCCGGACGTACGTCACGCACCGCTGTTCCTCCCGTGCGACCTCACCGACATCGACGCGCTACGCCATGCGATCGATGCGATCCGCGCACGGATCGGCGCGATCGCGGTGCTCGTGAACAACGCGGCGAACGACACGCGCCACGCGATCGGCGACGTGACGCCCGCGTCGTTCGACGCGGGCATCGCGGTGAACCTGCGCCACCAGTTCTTCGCCGCACAGGCCGTGATCGACGACATGAAGCAGCGCGGCGGCGGCGCGATCATCAACCTCGGCTCGATCAGCTGGATGCTGAAGAACGGCGGCTATCCCGTCTACGTGATGGCGAAGGCAGCCGTGCAGGGCCTCACCCGCGGGCTCGCGCGCGATCTCGGCCCGTTCGGGATCCGCGTGAATTCGCTGGTGCCCGGCTGGGTGATGACCGACAAGCAGCGCAGGCTGTGGCTCGACGACGCGGGCCGGGCGGCGATCAAGGCCGGCCAGTGCATCGAAGCGGAGCTGCTGCCGGACGATCTCGCCCGGATGGCGCTGTTTCTCGCGGCCGACGACAGCCGGATGATCACCGCGCAGGACGTGGTGGTCGACGGCGGCTGGGCCTGATTGCCGATGTCCGTGTTCGCGCGGCACCGCGCAGCGATCCGTATCGTTTCATCGACGAAGCAAAGGAGTTCACCATGACCGCCACGTCCTCGCACGCAGCGTCGTCGTCCACGAGCCAGTCGCGCCGTGCGCGCCTGGCCGCCGCCGCGCAGCCGGTCAGCGCCGGCCCGCAGACCGCCACGTTCGCGCAGGGCGTCGGCGCCGCGCATGCGGCGGCCGTCACGCTGTCGAACGCGGCGCTGCGGCTCGACGTGCTGCCCCACCTCGGCGGCGGCATCGCGCGCTTCGACTGGCGCGGCGACCACGGCGCACTGGTGCCGGTGTTCCGACGTTGCGAACACCCGGAGACGGCGACGGACCCGAACGCACTCGCGTGCTATCCGCTGCTGCCGTATTCGAACCGGATCGGCAACGGCCGCTTCGAATGCGACGGGCGCAGCGTCGCGGTGCCGCGCAACCGCCGCGACGAGCCGCTGCCGATCCACGGCGACGGCTGGCTCGCGCCGTGGCAGGTGGACGACGCGACCGATACCACGCTGCAGCTGTCGCTCGATCGCGCGAGCGGCGCGCCGTACGCGTTTCGTGCGATCCAGTCGTTCGCGCTCGACGACACGACGCTGTCGATCGCGCTGACGATCGAAAACGCGGGACGCGCACGGCTGCCGTTCGGGCTCGGCGTGCACCCGTTCCTGGTGCGCGACGACGCGACCGAGCTGGCCGCGGCTGCGGGCGGCCTGTGGCTGTCGGGCGCGGATTTCCTGCCGGTGCGGCACGTGTGCGTGCCGCCGGCCTGGCAGTTCGGCGTCGCGTATCCGTTGCCGGCGACGCTCGTCAATCATGCGTTCACCGGCTGGGGCGGCCACGCGACGGTGAGCTGGCCGCGCCGCGGGCTGTTGCTGACGATCGCGGCCGACACCGATGCGTACGTGCTCTATACGCCGCCCGGCGAGCCGTTCTTCTGCTTCGAGCCGGTCGATCATCCGATCAATGCGGTGAACCTGCCGGGCGGCGCGGCCGCGCACGGGATGACGCTGCTCGCGCCGGGCGAGCGGCTCACGCGGCGTTTCGCGTTCACCGTCGAGCGGGCCGATGCACGGGTCGACGCCGCCGTGCGCGAAGGACGCCGGCGACGCGGGTAAAATACGCGGTCTACCAACGGTTTGCCGCGAGTATCCGCCATGTCTTCCCCGCTTACTTTCATCGAATCGCTGCGCGCCGCGTGGCAGCGCACGAATTCGCTGCTCTGCGTCGGCCTCGATCCCGAGCCGTCGCGCTTTCCCGTGCAGTTCGACGGCCAGCCCGACGCGATCTTCGAGTTCTGCCGGCAGATCGTCGACGCGACCGCGCAGTATGCGAGCGCGTTCAAGCCGCAGATCGCGTACTTCGCCGCGCATCGCGCGGAAGATCAGCTCGAGCGGCTGATCGCACACATCCACCTCCAGCATCCGGGCCTGCCCGTGATTCTCGACGCGAAGCGCGGCGACATCGGCAGCACCGCCGAGCAGTACGCGCGCGAAGCGTTCGAGCGCTATCGCGCGGACGCGGTCACCGTGAACCCGTACATGGGCTACGACTCGGTGGAACCGTACTTCGAGCATGAAGGCAAGGGCGTGATCGTGCTGTGCCGCACGTCGAACCCGGGCGGGTCGGACCTGCAGTTCCTCGAAACGGGTGGCCGGCCGCTGTACCAGGTCGTGGCCGATCTCGCGGCGAACAAGTGGAATGCGAAGAACGGCCAGCTCGGCCTCGTGGTCGGCGCGACCTTCCCGAAGGAGATCGAGATCGTGCGCGGGATCGTCGGCGACATGCCGCTCCTGATCCCCGGCATCGGCGCGCAGGGCGGCGACGTGCAGGCGACCGTCAACGCGGGCCGCACTGCCGACGGCACCGGGATGATGATCAACTCGTCGCGCGCGATCCTGTACGCGAGCAAGGGCGAGGATTTCGCCGAAGCCGCCGCGCTCGCCGCGCAGAAGACGCGCGATACGATCAACGCGCATCGCTGAAATATCGCTGAGTCACAGGCCGCCCGCCCGGGCGGCCTTGCAACGCCGAGCCCGCATCCGCGGGCCGCGCGCCTGCCTCGCGTGTTCGCCGTCCTGGCGCACGCGAACAACTTCCCGTCGCTTGCGCACCGCATGCTCGCGCCACAATCGCGCGATGCTGCCGCTTGTCATCGATTCGTCATCAGAATGTCACAAAAGGAGCGGCGCCATGCCCAAGCTGTCCCGACGTTTTCTGAGCGCGCTTGCCGCGTCGTTGTGCATGTCGTTCGCCCACGCGGCGGACCTGTCGCACTGGCCGGCGGACAGCGCGAAGGCGCTGAACGCGATGATCGCCGCGCACGCGCATCGCGGCGACTACGCGGTGTTCGACGCCGACAACACGACCTATCGCTACGATCTTGAGGAGTCGCTGCTGCCATATCTCGAGAACCGCGGCGTGCTGACGCGCGACTCGCTCGATCCGTCGCTGAAGCTGATCCCGTTCAAGGATTCCGCCGACTACAAGGAATCGCTGACGAGCTACTACTACCGGCTCTGCGAGATCGACGACCTGGTTTGCTACCCGTGGATCGCACAGGCGTTCGCGGGGCTGTCGCTGGCCGACCTGAAGCGCCACGTCGACGCGATGCTCGCCGACGGCAAGCCGGTGCCGATCCGCTACTGGCAGGGCGACAAGGTCGTCGACGGCACCGCGAACCCGCCGCGCTTCTTCCACGGCATGCAGGAGCTGTACAACGCGCTGCGCGAGAACGGGATCGAGGTGTACGTGATGACCGCCGCGCACGAGGAGCTCGCGCGGCTCGTGCTGTCCGATCCGAAATACGGCTACAACGTGAAGCCGCAGAACGTGATCGGCGTGACGACGCTGCTGCGCGACCCGGCGACGGGCGCGCTGACCACGTCGCGACTGCAGATCAAGGCCGGCAAGTACGACGAGGCCGCGAACCGCAACCTCGTGATCACGCCGTTCCTGATGAATCCGATGACGTGGTACGAAGGCAAGCTCGGCTCGATCGCCGGCTGGATCGACCAGTGGAAGAAGCCGGTGCTGGTCGCGGGCGACACGCCGAAATCCGACGGCTACATGCTGCTGAACGCGACCGACGTCGCGCGCGGCGGCGTGCGCGTGTGGGTGAACAAGAAGGACAAGCAGATGGCGCAGATCCGCGCGTGGTCGGACGAATCGGCCGCGCAGCAGAAGGCGCTCGGCCTGCCGGTCACGGCGGACAAGAACTGGATCGTCGTGAAGCCCGACGCGATTCAGTAAGCGGGCAGGGGCGCCGGCCGCCCCTGCCGTTGCGCGGGGGAATCAGCCTTCGCGTTCGTCGAGCAGCTTGAGCAGCCCGCGCAGCGCATGCGCGGCCGCCTGCGTACGGATCTGCTCGCGATCGCCCTTGAACACGAGCGTTTCGACGTCGGTATGCAGCCGGTTGCTCCACGCGAACGACACGGTGCCGACCGGCTTCTTCTCGCTGCCGCCCGCCGGCCCGGCGATGCCGGTGACCGACAGCGCGACCTGCGCGCGGCTGTTGCGCAGCGCGCCTTCGGCCATCGCGCGCGCGACCGGCTCGCTGACGGCGCCGTGTTTCTCGATCAGGTCGGGCGGCACGCCGATCATGTCGATCTTGGCCTGGTTCGAGTAGGTGACGAAGCCGCGCTCGAACCACTGGCTGCTGCCGGAGATGTCGGTGATCGCGGCGGCGATCATGCCGCCCGTGCAGGATTCGGCGGTGGCGAGCGACAGGTGCTCGTCACGCAGCTTGTTGCCTGCGCGGATCGCAAGCTGATGGACGACGGAATCGGTTGGCATGCGCGTCGGGAAGCGGGAGTCGGGAAATCGGTCAGCCGACGACGGAGCGCCAGAAGGCGATCACGAGCAGCGTCATGAACGCGGCGATCAGGTCGTCGACCATGATGCCGAGCCCGCCTTTCACGCGACGGTCGAAATAGCGGATCGGCGGCGGCTTGAGCATGTCGAAGAAGCGGAACACGACGAACGCCCACAACTGGCCGATGAAGGTCGCGGGCGTGACGAACAGCATCACGAGCCAGATCGCGACGATCTCGTCCCAGACGACGGCGCCCGGATCGGACGTACCCATCTTCGTCGCGGTGAAACCGGTGATCCACGTGCCCGCCGCGAAACCGATCGCGATCAGCGCCCACCATTCGGGCACCGTCAGGTAGCGGTTGAGCACGACGAACGCGAGCCAGCCGAACAGCGTGCCGAACGTGCCGGGCATGAACGGCGCGAGCCCGCTGCCGAAGCCGAGCGACACGATGTGCGCCGGGTGCGACAGCATGAAGCGCGCGGTGGCGCGCCGCGGCGCGCTCCGGGCGGCGCCGGGCGCGGCCGCGGATTGCGCGGTCGTCGGGTCAGTCTGCATGAAAGTGGTCGAAACCGTGCAACGTGAAAGTCAGGGGCGCGCCGGCGGCGTCGCGCCACGCGATCGCGGGCTGCTCCGACGGCGAGGACAACGCGTGTATTGTACCGACTCGCGTGACCGGAACCCCGGCGCTCGCGCCCGCTGCCTCGACCGCCGCGCGGGCCGCGGCCGGTGCGGTGAAGCACAGTTCGTAGTCGTCGCCGCCGGCGAGCGTGCAGCGTCGCTGCACGTCGGGCGGCAGCGTCGCGAGCGCGGCCGAGCGCGGCACCGCGTCGGCGTCGATCTCGGCGCGCACGTTCGAGCAGGTCAGGATGTGCCGCAGGTCGCCGGCGAGGCCGTCCGAGATGTCGAGCGCCGCATGCGCGACGCCCGCGAGCGCGAGCCCGAGCGCAATACGCGGTTCCGGGCGCTCGAGTGCCTGCCGGAACGCGGCGGCTTCGTCCGCGCCGGCGGTCCATTCGCCGCGCGCGAGCCCGAGCCCCGCGCGCGCGTCACCGAGCGTGCCGGACACCCAGACGTCGTCGCCGTCGCGCGCGGCGTCGCGCCGCAGCGCCGCATCCGGCGCGACTTCGCCGAACACGGTCACGCACAGGTTCAGCGGCCCGCTCGTCGTGTCGCCGCCGATCAGCTCGCAGCCGAACCGCTCGGCGAGCGCGAACAGGCCGTTGCTGAACGCCTCGAGCCACGCTGCGTCGGCGCGCGGCAGCGCGCACGCGAGCGTGAACGCGCGCGGCTCGGCGCCCATCGCCGCGAGATCCGACAGGTTGACCGCGAGCGTCTTGTGGCCGAGCGCGTCGGGCGCGACATCGGGAAAGAAATGGCGGCCCTCGACCAGCATGTCCGTCGAAATGGCCAGCAATTTTCCGGATCGCGGCGCGATCAGCGCGCAATCGTCACCGATGCCGAGCGTCGACGCACGCGCCCCCCGGGCCGCGCGGCGCGCGAAGAAGCGATCGATCAGCGAAAACTCGGACAGGGCGGCTGGCACGGCGGAGGAACCCGGAAGCGGTGAAAGGAATGGCATTGTACGCAGCGAGCGGTGCCGTTCCTGCACCGTTCAGTACATTTATGTCGCGGCTGTCGCACCCGAATCGCCGGTCTGACGGCCTTCGATTGGCGCTACAATGCCGTCGAACAGTTATTCTAATCCGCCCGCCACGAGACACATGTCGACCCAAGCCTCCTCCAAAGCCAAGCTCCGCGAAGCCGCTCTCGACTATCACGAATTCCCGACTCCCGGGAAGATCGCGATCGCACCGACCAAGCAGATGATCAACCAGCGCGACCTCGCGCTCGCGTATTCGCCGGGTGTCGCGTATGCGTGCGAGGAGATCGTCGAGAACCCGCTGAACGCCGCGCGCTTCACCGCGCGCAGCAACCTGGTCGGCGTCGTCACGAACGGCACGGCGGTGCTGGGGCTCGGCAACATCGGCCCGCTCGCGTCGAAGCCGGTGATGGAAGGCAAGGCGGTCCTGTTCAAGAAGTTCGCCGGCATCGACGTGTTCGACATCGAGCTGAACGAGTCGGACCCGCACAAGCTGGTCGACGTGATCGCCGCGCTGGAGCCGACCTTCGGCGGGATCAACCTGGAAGACATCAAGGCGCCGGACTGCTTCATCGTCGAGCGCGAAGCGCGCAAGCGGATGAAGATCCCGGTGTTCCACGACGACCAGCACGGCACCGCGATCGTCGTGGCCGCAGCCGTCACGAACGGCCTGAAGGTCGTCGGCAAGGACATCAAGAAGGTGAAGCTCGTCGCGTCGGGCGCGGGCGCGGCTGCGCTGGCGTGCCTGGACCTGCTGGTCGACATCGGCCTGCCGCTCGAGAACATCACGGTGACCGACCTGGCCGGCGTGGTCTACAAGGGCCGCACCGAGCTGATGGATCCGGACAAGGAGCGTTTCGCCCGCGAAACCGAAGCCCGCACGCTGGCCGAGGTGATCGACGGCGCGGACATCTTCCTCGGCCTGTCGGCCGCCGGCGTGCTGAAGCAGGAGATGGTGAAGGGCATGGCCGAGCGCCCGCTGATCCTCGCGCTCGCGAACCCGACGCCGGAAATCCTGCCGGAACTGGCGCTCGAAGTGCGCCCCGACGCGATTCTCGCGACCGGCCGCACCGACTACCCGAACCAGGTCAACAACGTCCTGTGCTTCCCGTTCATCTTCCGCGGCGCGCTCGACGTCGGCGCGACGACGATCACGCGTGAAATGGAAATCGCGGTCGTCAACGCGATCGCCGAACTCGCGCAGCACGAGCAGAGCGACATCGTCGCGACTGCCTACGGGATTCAGGACCTGTCGTTCGGGCCCGAATACCTGATTCCGAAGCCGTTCGATCCGCGCCTGATCGTCAAGATCGCGCCGGCCGTCGCGCAGGCCGCGATGGACGGCGGCGTCGCGACGCGCCCGATCGAGGACATGGAAGCCTACAAGCAGCACCTGCAGCAATTCGTGTATCACAGCGGCACGACGATGAAGCCGATTTTCCAGCTCGCGCGCAGCGCGCCGGCGGAGAAGAAGCGCGTCGTGTTCGCGGAAGGCGAGGAAGAGCGCGTGCTGCGCGCCGTCCAGATCATCGTCGACGAGAAACTCGCGAAGCCGATCCTGATCGGCCGTCCGTCGGTGATCGAGCACCGTATCCAGCGCTACGGCCTGCGCCTCACGCCGGGCACCGACTTCACGGTCGTCAACACCGAGCACGACGAGCGCTACCGCGATTTCTGGCAGACGTACCACAAGATGATGGCGCGCAAGGGCATCAGCGAGCAGCTGGCCCGTGTCGAGATGCGCCGCCGCACGACGCTGATCGGCTCGATGCTGGTGAAGAAGGGCGAAGCGGACGGGATGATCTGCGGCACGATCAGCACCACGCACCGCCACCTGCACTTCATCGACCAGGTGATCGGCAAGCGCCCGGGCTGCAGCGTGTACGCGGCGATGAACGGCCTCGTGCTGCCGGGCCGCCAGATCTTCCTGGTCGACACGCACGTGAACGTCGATCCGACCCCGGAGCAACTCGCCGAGATCACGATCATGGCTGCCGAGGAAGTGCGCCGCTTCGGCATCGAACCGAAGGTCGCGCTGCTGTCGCACTCGAACTTCGGCACGAGCAACGCGCCTTCGGCGCAGAAGATGCGCGATACGCTCGCGATCCTGCAGGAACGTGCGCCGGAATTGAAGGTCGACGGCGAAATGCACGGCGATGTCGCGCTCGATGCGGCGCTGCGCAAGGAAATCCTGCCGGAATCGACGCTGGAAGGCGACGCGAACCTGCTGATCCTGCCGAACATCGATGCCGCGAACATCGCGTACAACCTGCTGAAGACGGCGGCCGGCAACAACATCGCGATCGGGCCGATCCTGCTGGGCGCGGCCCAGCCGGTGCACGTGCTGACCGAATCGGCGACCGTTCGCCGCATCGTCAACATGGCGGCGCTGCTGGTCGCCGACGTGAACGCCGCACGCTGAGCGGAATGAACGCGCGGCGCCGGTCGAACCGCTGCCGCGCGGCGGGCGAAATTGTAAACAAAAGCAAAAAGAGGCGTGCCCGCAATGGGCACGCCGCGGGCAGGGCGCAAACGCGCTTCCCATAAGCAACAGCGGCATCTCTCCCCCTGGACTAGCGGGCGTGGCAAGGAGGCAGGTCTTGCCATTCGAGAGATGCCGCGGATATTTTATCTCATGTAAGATAAATGTAGTCTTATTTCGGTAAAAAATGCGCGATTCCGGGCGACGCCAGCCTTTCGGTTCCCAAACGAACATTGATTCGCGCGGACAATAGCGCTACGCTAACGCCTTTGGTTGGTCGTCAACTACTTGATTTAACAGCGGGAACCCTGGTTCATGGCACGCAAGTGGCTCCGCAACGGCGCGCTCGCGTCCGTCTTCGCGATGTTCGCGATGGGTATCGTCGGTACACCGACGGGCAGTCTGGTTTCCGCCGCTTACGCACGGCAGGCCGTTTCGGCCGACCTGGCCGTCGGCGGGGTCGATACGATCCCGACCGCCCGTCTGCCGCGCGAGGCCGTGACCACGCTTGGCCTGATCGGCGCCGGTGGCCCCTATCCGTACGAGAAGGACGGCGTCGTCTTCGGCAACCGCGAGCGGATCCTGCCGAAGGCGAAGCGCGGCTACTACCACGAGTACACGGTGCCGACGCCGCGCGCGCGCAATCGCGGCGCGCGCCGGATCGTCTGTGGCGGGCCATTGCGCCGGATCGACAACTGTTATTACACGGACGACCACTACAACAGTTTTAAACGTATTGTTGAATGACTTCGGGATGAACGGCATGAGCGACTCCATCTACGCGCACGATACGGCGGCGGCGGAACTGTTCGCGGCCGGCGACGGCAACCTGTTTCAGCGCGTGATCCAACTTCACGCGGCGGCACAGGCTGGCGGCGCGGCGGGGCAACAGGAAGCCGAGCCCGGGCTTTCATCGAACGAGGAGCCTATGAGCCTTTTCACGACCGTGCGACCCAATCTCGTGCAGTCGATCCGCGCGTTCCGCGTGCAGGATCTCGCCGACGAAGCCGGCCGGCTCGGCCAGCATTTCCTGTACGCGTATTGCGGTGCCGCGCAGTCGAAGCAGGAAGTGATGGAGACGATCGCGACGTCGTTCCTGTTTCCGAAGCATTTCGGCAAGAACTACGACGCGCTGTACGACTGCCTGACCGACCTCGTCGCGAAGGCCGGCGCGCAGCCCGGTTTCGTGATCGTTCTCGAAGGGCTGCCGATCGCGCAGAAATTCGACAAGGAAGGGCGCGAGACGCTGCTCGACGTGTTCCGCGAAGCCGCCGAGTTCTGGGCCGAGCGCAAGGTCGCATTCCGCGTGTTCTATTCGTTCGCGTAAAGCGCGCATCCGCCGGCCGCGGCCGGTTTGGCGAAAAGCCCGCCTCGCGCGGGCTTTTTTGCGTTTGCGCGGCGCAGGCCGGCCGGCCCGTGGTATCGCCTGCTGACATTGGCCTTTCATCTGGCGCCGTTTTCGGGGCAATCTCGATCGGCCCGACGGCGGCAACCGCCGCGCCGGGTCACCAAAAAAACCTTCGAGAGAGGGCCGTCGTCGTGCGGTGATCCGGGCCCGCGTGTGACGTCGCGCACCGGCAGTCGCCCGGCTCGGCACGCTCAGCGCATCACCACCCGCCCCAGCGCGCGGCCAGCGCCGCCAGCACGGCCGCGCCGGCCGTCTCGGTGCGCAGCACGCGCGGGCCGAGCGATAACGCGGTGAACCCGTGTGCGCGGGCTGTGTGTTCCTCGTCCGGCGACAGCCCGCCTTCGGGCCCGATCAGCAGCGTGACGGCCGCCGCGGGCGGCGCGTCGGGCAGCGACGAAAACGGGATGCTCGCGCGCGGCGACAGCAGCAGCCGCAGCTCGCCGTCGGTCGGCGCGGCCGGCAGCGTATCGAGCCAGGCGCCGAAGCCGCGTACCGGCGCGATGTCGGGCACGCGGTTGCGCCCGCATTGCTCGCACGACGCGCGCACGACGCCGCGCCAGTGCGCGACGCGCTTGTCCGCGCGCTCGCCGGACAGTTTCACGACGCCGCGCGCGGTCGACAGTGGCACGACCGCCGCGACGCCGAGCTCGACGGCCTTCTCGATCAGCCAGTCCATCTTGTCGCCGCCGGCGATGCCTTGCGCCAGCGTCACGCGATAGGGCGGCTCGGCCTCGGCCGGATCGAACGCTTCGATCTGCGCGAGCGCGCCGCGCTTGTCGATCTCGACGAGCTGCGCGCGGTACTGGCCGCCGCTGCCGTCGAACAGCGCGAGCGCGTCGCCGGGCTGCAGCCGCAGCACTTGCGCGTGCCGCGCGACGTCGGCCGGCAACGCGAGCGTCGCATCGGCGCGCAGCGCCGCTTCGACGAAGAAACGCGGCACGGCCGCGGTGGTGGTGGCTTCACTCATGCGTATCGCGGCTCCGTTCATGCAGTCAGGCGGTGCGCGAGCGCCCAGCGGTAGCCGTCGAGATCCTCGATCTGGGCGAAGCGGTCGCCCCAGAACTGATCTTGCGGCGAGGTCAGCGATTTCGCGCCCGCGTCGAGCGCGCGCTGCCAGGTTGCGTCGACGTCGTCGACATACAGATAGAAAGACTGCGGGGCGGTTGCGTGCGCACTCTTCGGCGTGAGCGCGATCGAGCCGAATGCGCCTTCGGGCGCGAACATCACGATCAGCTGCCCGCGGTAGGTCATCTCGACGTGCATGATCGCGCCGTCCTCGTCGAGGACGTCGCGCAACTCGAAGCCGAATGCGGCCTGGAAGAACTCGATGGTCGCGTGCGCATTGCGCACGGCCAGGTAAGGCGTCAACCAAGGCACGTTGGCCGGACGTGGATCGGTCATGAAATCTCCTGTCGAACGGGGTTGGCGCTTGAGCGGTGACTCCGGTCCCGTGCTTTGCAGTCCAACGGATATTGGCGCGCGGGTGCCCGGTGCGGTCCCGCGCTGTGCAGAGGATACGCAGGCGGGCCGCCTGGATCGCGCCGGGCCCGCGCGTGGCGGGTCGAGCGCGGGAGAAAGCGCGGCCCACCCGCGAAGCGATACGTCCGCCCGGAAGCTCAGCGGCGAACGCCCAGTGTATCGCGCAGCGCGCGCGGCAGGGCAAAGAGGGCCGCATGGAGTCGCGCGTCGTAGTAGCGCAAGCCCTGCACGCGGCGTGCGGCGAGCCGTTCGTCGATGTCGTGCGCGAACAGCGCGGCCGCATCGAGCGTGTCGCTCGCGATCGCCATCAGCCACTGGGATCCGTACAGCGGTACGTGCGCGGACAGCGGATCGACGACCGCGAAGCTCGCGCGCAGGTCGTCGAGCAGCGCGGCGATGCGCGCCGTGTGGAACACCGGCGAGCCGAGATGCATCGAGATCGCGCCGCACGGCGTGAGGATCCGCTTGAGCCGCGCGTAGAACTCGCGCGTATAGAGGCCGGCCGCCGGCGAGTCGGGCGGCGTGAGGTCGAACACGACGAGATCGAAATGCTCGACGGTCGACGCGACGAAATGCGCGGCGTCGCCGATCACGATCGCGACGCGTGGGTCGTCGAGCGCGCCCTGGTGCACGTCGTCGAGATAGCGGCGCGCCATGCCGACCACCTCGTCGTCGAGCTCCGCGACGACGATCCGCTCGATGCACGCGTGCTTGAGCAGCTGGCGCGCGGCGCCGCCGTCGCCCCCGCCGAGCACGAGCGCCTTCCTCGGGCACGGATGCGCGAGCGCGGCCGGGTGCGTCATGCACTCGTGGTACACGTATTCGTCGCCGACCGACGTCATCGGCCGGCCGTCCAGCGTGAACAGGCGGCCGAGCTGCGGGGTTTCCCAGACCTCGATGTGCTGGTGCGGCGACGCGACGTGCGCGAGCCGGCGTGCGTTCGGGAAGCCGTACGCGGCGTCGGGCGTGGGATGGAAGAGAAGGGTCGTGTTCACGGGCGGGCCGCTCGGGCAGGCAGTTCCGACGTCTGAATTATAGGAGGCTGGCGGTTTGGCGGAAAACCGTGCCGGAACACTACGCGCGGACAAGGGAAATGTCAGCCCATCTGTTAAAATGACGAGCTTTGCAGCCCCGTCCGTAGGCTCCGTCCGCTTCGCGTCCGTCAGGCGCCGCACCGCGCGCCGGGAACGATTGACGCTCGAGCTTCCGGATGCCGCCGTGCCCCCGTTTCCTCGACTCGTTCTCCGGACTCGACATGACGACTTCGTCTCCCGCCTCCACCACCCTGATGGCCAATGCGATCCGTGCGCTCGCGATGGACGCCGTCCAGCAAGCGAACTCCGGCCACCCCGGCATGCCGATGGGCATGGCCGAAATCGGCGTCGCGCTCTGGTCGCGCCACCTGAAGCACAACCCGACGAACCCGCACTGGGCAGACCGCGACCGCTTCGTGCTGTCGAACGGCCATGGCTCGATGCTGCTGTACTCGCTGCTGCACCTGACCGGCTACGACCTGCCGATGGAAGAGCTGAAGAACTTCCGCCAGCTGCACTCGAAGACGCCGGGCCACCCGGAATACGGCATCACGCCGGGCGTCGAGACGACCACCGGCCCGCTCGGCCAGGGCCTCGCGAACGCGGTCGGCATGGCGCTCGGCGAAGCGCTGATGGCCGACGAGTTCAACCGTGACGGCGCGAAGATCGTCGATCACCACACGTACGTGTTCCTCGGCGACGGCTGCCTGATGGAAGGCATCTCGCACGAAGCCTGCTCGCTCGCGGGCACGCTGAAGCTGAACAAGCTGATCGCGCTGTACGACGACAACGGCATCTCGATCGACGGCGACGTCGTGAACTGGTTCCACGACGACACGCCGAAGCGCTTCGAAGCGTACGGCTGGAACGTGATCCCGAACGTGAACGGCCACGACGTCGATGCGGTCGACGCGGCGATCGCGAAGGCGAAGCTGTCGGACAAGCCGACGCTGATCTGCTGCAAGACGGTGATCGGCAAGGGCGCGGCGACCAAGGCGGGCGGCCACGACGTGCACGGCGCGGCGCTCGGCGCGGAAGAAATCGCGAAGACGCGCGAAGCGCTCGGCTGGAAGTGGGAGCCGTTCGTGATTCCGCAGGAAGTCTATGCGGCATGGGACGCGAAGGAAGCCGGCAAGCGCGCTGAAACCGAATGGGACGCGACGTTCGCCGCCTATCGCGCGAAGTTCCCGGCAGAAGCCGCCGAATTCGAGCGCCGGATGGCCAACAAGCTGCCGGCCGACTGGGCCGAGAAGGCTGCGGCGATCATCGCCGGTGCGAACGAGCGCGGCGAGACGGTCGCGACCCGCAAGGCGTCGCAGCAGGCGATCGAAGGGCTCGCCGCCGCACTGCCGGAGCTGCTCGGCGGCTCCGCCGACCTGACCGGCTCGAACCTGACCAACTGGAAGGCATCGAAGGCGGTCCGCGCGAATCCGGAAGGCGCGGGCGTGCTGCTCGGCAACCACATCAACTACGGCGTGCGCGAATTCGGCATGAGCGCCGCGATCAACGGCCTCGCGCTGCACGGCGGCCACAAGCCGTTCGGCGGGACGTTCCTGACGTTCTCCGACTACAGCCGCAACGCGCTGCGCGTCGCGTCGCTGATGAAGCTCCCGTCGATCTTCGTGTTCACGCACGACTCGATCGGCCTCGGCGAAGACGGCCCGACGCACCAGTCGATCGAGCACGTGTCGAGCCTGCGCCTGATCCCGAACCACGACGTCTGGCGTCCGGCCGACACGGTCGAGACGGCCGTCGCGTGGACCCACGCGGTTGCCGCCGACCGTCCGTCGAGCCTGATCTTCAGCCGCCAGAACCTCGCGTTCAACCCGCGTACCGACGCGCAGATCGCCAACATCGAGAAGGGCGGCTACGTGCTGAAGGACTGGGACGAAGAGATCGTCGCGCGCAAGATCATCCTGATCGCGACGGGCTCGGAAGTCGAACTCGCGATGAAGGCCGTCGAGCCGCTCGCGCAGCAGGGCATCGCGGCCCGCGTCGTGTCGATGCCGTCGACCAACGTGTTCGACCGCCAGGACGCCGAATACCGCGAACGCGTGCTGCCGCACGGCGTGCGCCGCGTCGCGATCGAAGCGGGCGTGACCGCGTTCTGGCACAAGTACGTCGGCCTCGAAGGCGGCGTCGTCGGGATCGACACGTTCGGCGAATCGGCGCCGGCCGGCGTGCTGTTCAAGTACTTCGGCTTCACCGTCGAGCACGTCGTCGAGACTGCCAAGGCCGTGTTGGCCTAAAAACATACGCGACGCGCGCTACCCCTCGCGCGCGTCGCACCGTGAAGCTGCACGAAACAATTTTTTTTCAGCCATCAGGAGATAGACCATGACGATTCGCGTCGCAATCAACGGCTACGGCCGTATCGGCCGCAACACGCTGCGCGCGTTCTATGAAAACGGCAAGAAGCACGATATCGAGATCGTCGCGATCAACGACCTGGGCGATGCGAAGACCAACGCGCACCTGACCCAGTACGACACCGCGCACGGCAAGTTCCCGGGCGAAGTGTCGGTCGACGGCGACTACCTCGTCGTGAACGGCGACAAGATCCGCGTGCTGGCGAACCGCAACCCGGCAGAACTGCCGTGGGGCGAGCTGGGCGTCGACGTCGTGATGGAATGCACGGGCTTCTTCACGACGAAGGAAAAGGCGAGCGCGCACCTGAAGGGCGGCGCGAAGAAGGTGATCATCTCGGCGCCGGGCGGCAAGGACGTCGACGCGACGATCGTCTACGGCGTGAACCACGACGTGCTGAAGGCCGAGCACACCGTCATCTCGAACGCATCGTGCACGACGAACTGCCTCGCGCCGCTCGTCAAGCCGCTGAACGACCAGATCGGCCTCGAAACCGGCCTGATGACGACGATCCACGCGTACACGAACGACCAGGTGCTGACGGACGTCTACCACGAAGACCTGCGCCGCGCGCGTTCGGCCACCCACAGCCAGATCCCGACCAAGACGGGCGCTGCGTCGGCCGTCGGCCTCGTGCTGCCGGAACTGAACGGCAAGCTCGACGGCTACGCGATCCGCGTCCCGACGATCAACGTGTCGATCGTCGACCTGTCGTTCATCGCGAAGCGCGACACGACGGTCGAGGAAGTCAACGCGATCATGAAGGAAGCATCGGAAGGCGCGCTGAAGGGCATCCTCGGCTACAACGACGCACCGCTGGTGTCGATCGACTTCAACCACAACCCGGCTTCGTCGACGTTCGACGCAACGCTGACCAAGGTGTCGGGCCGCCTCGTCAAGGTGTCGAGCTGGTACGACAACGAGTGGGGTTTCTCGAACCGCATGCTGGATACGGCAGTCGCATTCGCGAACGCGAAGTAATCCCGCACGTCGCGCGGCCGCCGCACGGCGGCCTGCGTGGCGAACGAGCCCGGCCCGGTTTTTTCCCGGCCGGGCTTTTTCATTGCGCGGCGTTCGCCGTCACCTGCTCGAGCGCGTCGACGAACGCGCGCTTCAGCGGGCTGTCGAGGTCGGTCCACGCGAGGCCGATGCCGGTCCGGTGGCCGGCCAGGTCGAGCGGCCGCGCGAGCACGTTCGGCGGCAGCGCGCTCGCGGCTTCCGCCGGGATCAGCCCGATCCCCATGCCGGCCGCGACGAGCGCGAGCATCGTCGTGAATTCCCCGAACTCCTGCGCGATCTCGAGCGTCGTGCCCGCGCGGCTCAGCGCGAGCAGCATGTCGTCGTGAAAGCCGGGCGCGTAGCGGCGCGCGAGCACGAACGCGGGCTGGCCGCGCAACGCGGCCGGTGAAATCGTGTCGTGCGCGGCGAGCGGATGGTCGAGCGGCAGCGCGACCACGAAGCCTTCCTCGAGCACCACGCGCGTGTCGATGCCCGCATACGCGGCCGGCAGCCGGATCATCCCGAAATCGATGCGCCGGTCGCGCAGCGCGGCGATCTGGTCGGGCGTCGGCAAATCCTTCAGTTCGAGCGTGATCAGCGGATAGCGCTCGCGCATCGTGCGCAGCACGGCCGGCAGCAGAGCCGGCAGCACCGACGACACGAACGCGATGCGCAGCGTGCCGATCTCGCCGCGGCTCGACAGCCGCGCCATCTGCTCCGCGCGCGCGGCCTGCTGCAGCGTCGCCCGCGCTTCGGGCAGGAACACGCGCCCCGTATCGCTGAGCTCGACCTTGTGACGGTCGCGCTCGAACAGGCGTGCGCCCAGATCCTCCTCGAGCGCCTTGATCTGCATGCTCAGCGCGGACTGCACGATGAACAGGCGCTGCGCGGCGCGCCCGAAATGCAGTTCTTCCGCGAGCGTGACGAAGGCGCGCAATTGCTTGAGTTCCATGGTGGGAGGACGGCAGAGAACGGTGATCGGATTTCATGATAACCGGATCAAAAAAGACCATTGGCGCGACGCCCGGCCGAGCGCCGAAGATACCCTCAACGCGAGACCGGCCGCGACCGGCGGTTGGCTCGAAGGCACGAGGAGACATGCATGGACAACGCGCTTGACCGGTTCCGCCTGGATGGCCGCCGCGCACTGATCACGGGTTCCGGACGCGGCATCGGGCTGACGCTCGCCCGCGGGCTGGCGGAAGCCGGTGCGGCGATCGTGATCAACGATCGCAATGAGGAAAAGGCCGCGACGCTCGCGCGCCATTTCCGCGAGGAAGGCTTCGCGGCTGACTTCGCGGTGTTCGACGTCGCCGAGCACGCGCAGGTGCGCGCGGCGATCGACGATTTCGAGGCGCGCGCCGGCGCGATCGACATCCTCGTGAACAACGCGGGCATCCAGCGCCGCGCGCCGCTCGACGCGTTCGACCCGGGCGACTGGCACGCGCTGATGCGCGTGAACCTCGACGGCGTGTTCAACGTCGCGCAGGCGGTGGCGCGCCACATGATCGCGCGCGGCCGCGGCAAGATCATCAACATCTGCTCGGTGCAGAGCGAGCTCGCGCGGCCGACGATCGCGCCGTATGCGGCGACGAAGGGCGCGGTGCGGATGCTGACGAAAGGCATGTGCGCCGACTGGGCGCGCCACGGCATCCAGGCGAACGGCCTCGCGCCCGGCTATTTCGAGACCGAGCTGAATCGCGCGCTGGTCGACGACGCAGCGTTCTCCGACTGGCTGTGCAAGCGCACGCCGGCCGGCCGCTGGGGGCAGGTCGACGAGCTGTGCGGCGCGGCGATCTTCCTCGCGTCGGCCGCATCCGATTTCGTGAACGGCCAGACGCTGTTCGTCGACGGCGGGCTGACCAGCGCCGTCTGAGCGACGACGCTTGCGCCGTGCGCGCAGCGTCGTTGCGCCGGTGAGCCGGTGAGCCGGTGAGCGCCGGTGAGCGCCGGTGAGCGCCGGTGAGCGCCGGCCAATACCGGCCAGTGCCGGCTCGCGCCGGCATCCGAATGCCCAGAAGAGCCCGCCGCACGAGCGGGCCGATGTTCCGGCGCGCCTCGCGCCGGGTTCCGGAACGGAATGCAGGAGACAGGAGACAACGATGGACCGCACTTCCCCGCCGCCCGCGCGGCGCGATGCAATGCCCGGCACGGACGCGCCGGCCGACGCCGTCGAGCGCCGCGGCGTCGACACGAAGCAGCTCAACCGCGCGGCCTGGACCTGCTCGCTCGGCAGCGCGCTCGAATACTACGATTTCGCGCTGTACACGCTCGCGTCGGCGCTGGTCTTCGGGCCGCTGTTCTTCCCCGCGCAAACCGCCGAGATGCGGTTGATCGCGAGCTTCGGCACGTACTTCGTCGGCTTCGCGGTGCGCCCGCTCGGCGGCGTGGTGTTCGGCGTGCTCGGCGATCGCGTCGGCCGCAAGTTCGTGCTGACCGCGACGGTGCTGCTGATGGGCGTCGCGAGCACGCTGATCGGCGTGCTGCCGACCTATGCGAGCGCCGGCTACTGGGCGCCCGCGCTGCTGGTGCTGCTGCGCATCCTGCAAGGCCTCGGCGCCGGCGCGGAGCAGGCCGGCGCCGCGGTGCTGATGACCGAATACGCGCCGCCCGGCAAACGCGGCTTCTATGCGTCGTTGCCGTTTCTCGGGATCCAGCTCGGCACGCTGCTCGCGGCGGCCGTCTATTTCCTGCTGCTCGCGAACCTCGAGCGCGTGACGGACGGCTGGGGCTGGCGCGTGCCGTTCCTGTTCAGCGCGGTGATCGTCGCGGTCGGGCTCTACATGCGCGTGCGGCTGCACGAGTCGCCGACCTTCGTGCGGCTCGAGAAGCGCGCGCAGGTGTCGGCGAATCCGCTGAAGAGCGCGGTCCGGCATTCGAAGCGCACGCTGCTGATCGGCATCGGCCTGCGGATGGCCGAGAACGGCGGCTCGTCGATCTACCAGGCGCTCGCGGTCAGCTATCTCGCCGGCGTGATCGGGATGAAGGGGCCGATCGGCGCGCTCGCGCTGGTGTGCGCGGCGACCGTCGGCGCGTGCACGGTGCCGCTGGCCGGGCGGTTGAGCGATCGCTACGGCCGCGTGCGCGTGTACCGCACGTTCGCGTGGCTGCAGCTCGCGCTCGCGTTTCCGGTGTGGTGGATCTTCAGCCAGGGGAACGTGGTCGCGAGCGTGATCGCGATCTCGGTCGCGCAGGGCTTCGCGAACTGGGGGATGCTCGGCGCGCAGGCCGCGCTGCTGCCCGAACTGTTCGGCGCGCGGCATCGCTACATGGGCGTGTCGTTCTCGCGCGAAGTGTCGGCCGTGCTCGCGGGCGGGATCGCCCCGCTCGTCGGCGCGACGCTCATCGCGACCGTGATCGCGCGGCACGGCGGCGACCATGCGGCGGGCGTGCATGCATGGGTGCCGATCGCCGCGTACCTGGTGCTGCTGACGCTGATCACGCTGTTCACCACCGCGCGGATGCCGGAGACGCTGAACCGCGATCTCGACGATCCGCTCGACGCCGCGCAGGCGCAATCGGCCCCGGACGCCGAATCGCTCGCACGGCATGCATGAACGGGCCGGGCGGCCGACGCGGCCCGGCACGCATTCGACTTTCAACGCTTTTCGACAGGAGCAAGCGCAGATGGCGCACGAATCGAACCGGCGGCCCGAGCTGCTGATGACGGGCCCTTACCAGCCGTGGGACGACGCATGGTTGTCGACCGGCTACGACGTCCATCGGTTGTGGGAGGCCGCCGATCGCGCGGCATGCCTCGCCGAACACGGCGCCGGCGTGCGCGCGATCGCGACGCGCGGCGACCTCGGCGCCGACGCGGCGCTGATCGCCGCGCTGCCGAAGCTCGAGATCATCGCGTGCTACGGCGTCGGCACCGATGCGATCGATCTCGCGGCCGCCCGCGAGCGCGGGATCCGCGTGACCAACACGCCCGACGTGCTGACCGGCGACGTCGCCGATCTCGGCGTCGGCCTCACGCTCGCGCTGCTGCGCCGGATCGGCGCCGGCGACGCGTACGTCCGCTCCGGCGCATGGTCCGACGGCGACATGCCGCTCGTCACGCGCCTGTACGGCAAGCGCGTCGGCATCGTCGGCTTCGGCCGGATCGGCTCGACGCTCGCGCGCCGGCTGTCGGGCTTCGACGTCGAACTCGGCTACTTCGACGTCGCGCCGCGCGACGACAGCCAGCATCGCTTCTTCGGCCGGCTGGCGGAACTGGCCGGCTGGTGCGACGTGCTGATCGTCACGCTCGCGGGCGGCGCATCGACGCGTCACCTCGTCGACGCGGCCGTACTCGACGCGCTCGGCCCGCGCGGCTATCTGGTGAACGTGTCGCGCGGCACGACCGTCGACGAGCCCGCGCTGCTCGACGCGCTCGAACGCGGCGCGATCGCCGGCGCAGCGCTCGACGTGTTCTGGAACGAGCCGCGCATCGACCCGCGTTTCCTCGCGTTGCCGAACGTGCTGCTGCAGCCGCATCATGCGAGCGGCACCGTCGAGACGCGCCAGGCGATGGGCTGGCTCGTGCGCGACAACCTCGCCGCGCACTTCGCCGGCGCGCCGTTGCTCACGCCGGTCGTCTGAGGAGGCTGTCATGCGTATGCGTTGCATGTGTCTCGTGATCCACGGGCCGAACGACCTGCGGCTCGAAGAGCAGGACGCGGGCGAGATCGGCCCGGGCCAGGTGCGCATCGAGGTCGCGATGGGCGGCATCTGCGGCTCCGATCTCCATTACTTCCGGCACGGCGGCTTCGGCGCGATCCGGCTGCAGCAGCCGATGGTGCTCGGCCATGAAGTCGCCGGCACGGTGGCGGCGGTCGCGCCGGACGTGACGTCGGTGAAGGTCGGTGATCGCGTCGCGGTGAACCCGAGCCGCCCGTGCGGCGCGTGCCGCTACTGCCTCGAAGGGCTGCCGAACCAGTGTCTCGACATGCGCTTCTACGGCAGCGCGATGCGCATGCCGCACGTGCAGGGCGCGTTTCGCAACGCGCTCGTGTGCGATGCCGCGCAGTGCGTGAAGGTGGCGGACCATGTGCCGCTGTCGCTCGCGGCGCTCGCCGAGCCGTTCGCGGTCGGGCTGCATGCGGTGTCGCGCGCGGGCCCGTTGATCGGCCGGCGCGTGCTCGTGTCGGGGTGCGGGCCGATCGGCGTGCTGGCGGTCGCGGCGGCGCGGGTGCACGGCGCGGCGGAGATCGTCGCGACCGACGTGGTCGATGCGCCGCTCGAGGTCGCCCGCGCGCTCGGCGCCGACCATACCATCAACGCGGCGGCCGACACCGGCTGGGTGGCGCGCTACGGTGCCGACAAGGGTACGTTCGACGTGATGATCGAGTGTTCGGGCAATGCGCGCGCACTGCGCGACGGGCTCGACGTGATGCGGCCGCGCGGCGTCGTCGTGCAGCTCGGGCTCGGCGGCGACGTCAGCCTGCCACAGAACGTCGTGGTCGCGAAGGAGCTGTCGATCTGCGGCTCGTTCCGCTTCCATGCGGAATTCGCGCTCGCGGTGCAGCTGATCAATGCCGAGCGCGTCGACCTGCGCCCGGCCGTGACGGGCGTGTTCCCGATGCGCGACGCGAACCGCGCGTTCGAGCTGGCCGGCGACCGGCAGCGCGCGATGAAGGTGCTGATCGATTTCGCGGACACGGCGGCATGATCGTCTGCTGATGGCGCGCGACGGCGCGCAAGGCAAAGAAGGCACGCCCGCGATTGGCGGAGCGTGCCTTTTTCATCGGCTGGAGCGAATCCGGATCATTGCGTGACTTGCCGCGCGCCGATGCGCTGCGACGCGAGCCACAGGGCGATCAGCACGCCCGCGAGCGCCGCGCCCGCGATGCATACGCCGCGCCAGCCGTCGATGCCGTACGCGACGCTCGCCGCGAACGATCCGAATGCGCCGCCGATGAAGTAGCTCGTCAGGTAGATGGTCGTCACGCGGCTGCGTGCGTGGCCCGCGAGCGCATAGATCACGCTCTGGTTCGAGATGTGCATGCCCTGTACGCCGACGTCGAGCAGCAGGATCCCCACGATCAGCGCGACGAGCGAATGCGCGCCGGCCGCGATTAGCGCGAACGACGCGAGCACGGCCGCCGCGAACAGGCCGGTCGCCGCGTTGCCGTGGCCGCGATCGACGAGCCGGCCGGCCGACGTCGCCGCGAGCGCGCCCACCGCGCCGACGATCCCGAACAGGCCGATCTGCCCTTCGGAATAGCTGTACGGCGGCTGGCTCAACAGGAACGTGAGGCCGGTCCACAGCAGGCTGAAGCACGCGAACACGAGCGCGCCGTAGGCCGAGCGCAGCGCGATCAGCGGCTGCGCGCGCACCAGCGCGACGAGCGAGCGCATCAGCGCCGCGTAGTCGAGCCGCGCGTGGCGGCGATCCTTCGGCAGCTTCACCGCGAGCACGCCGGTCAGCGCGAGGATCATCGCCGCGGCGATGCCGTACACCGCGCGCCAGCCGAACCCGTCGGCGATCGCGCCGGCCGCGACGCGCGCGAGCAGGATGCCGAGCAGCAGCCCGCTCATCACGGTGCCGACCGCGCGGCCGCGCGTACGCGCGTCGGCGAGCGACGCGGCGAACGGCACGAGCAGCTGCGTCGAGCAGGTGACGAAGCCGAGCGCGATGTTCGCGACGACGAACATCGTGAAGTTCGTGCTGAACGCGACGGCGGCCAGCGCGATCACGTTGAGCACGAGCAGCCGCACGATCAGCGTGTGGCGGTTGACCGCGTCGCCGAGCGGGACGACCAGCAGCAGGCTCGCCGCATAGCCGAGCTGCGTCAGCGTGACGAGATAGCCGAGTTCGGCGGGCGGGCGGCCGAAGCTGTGCGCGATCGCCGCGAGCAGCGGCTGCGCGTAATAGATGTTGCCGATGACGATGCCGCAAGCGCAGGCGAACAGCAGCGTCATCGCGCGGGTCAGGGGAGGATGGTTGTCTTGATGCGGTTCCATGGTCGCGAAAGAAACAGCGGTGCCGGCCGGCGGCGCGGGCCGTCGGCAACGCGGGGTTGCGGAAATCGGGGCCGGCGATCGACGGATCGACGATGAGCGCGATGCGCGCCGGGCGGCGCGTGGCCGGCGCCCGGTCGAGGCGGCGGCGCAACGTCGTGCGGCGGGCGGGGGAGGGCGGGCCCGGGCGGGCCGCTCCGGTGCGGTGGCCAGGCGGCGTGTGCGGGAGCGGATGTGCGTATGATGCGGGAACCGAACCATAGCGTCCAAGACTGGATCCTTATGGTATCCATTGGTGCTACCAATACCCGGGCCGCCATGCTACTCCGTCACATCCGCTATTTCCTGGCCGTCGCCGAGCAGCGCAGCTTCACGCGCGCGGCCGATGCGCTGCACGTGTCGCAGCCGACGCTGTCGCAGCAGGTCCGCCAGCTCGAGGACATGCTCGGCGTGCAGTTGTTCGACCGCTCGGGCCGCACGGTGCGGCTCACCGAATTCGGCGAGGTCTATGCGCGCCACGCGCGCGCGGCGCTGCACGAGCTCGACACCGGGCAGCGTGCGCTGCACGACGTTGCCGATCTCGGCAGCGGTTCGCTGCGGCTCGCGATGATGCCGACCTTCGCGGCCTACCTGAGCGGCTCGCTGATCGACGCGTTCCATGCGGATTTTCCGAACGTCGCGCTGACGATCGACGCGATGCCGCAGGAACGCATCGAGGCGCAGCTTGCCGACGACCGGCTCGATGCGGGCTTCGCGTTCATGCCGCCGCGCGCGCCGGACATCGACGCGCTGCCGCTGTGGGAAGAACCGCTCGCGCTCGTGACGGGCCGCACGCACCGCCTCGCCCGCCGCCGCCGCACGCTGAGCCCGGCCGAACTCGCCGGCGAGCCGCTGGTGCTGCTGAGCCGCGCGTTCGCGACGCGCGCGAGCATCGACCGGTATTTCATCGAGCAGGGCGTGCAGCCGAGGATCGCGATCGAGACGAATACGGTCAGCGCGGTGCTGGAGCTCGTGCGCTGCGGGCGGCTCGCGACGGTGCTGCCCGACGCGGTCGCGCGCGAGAGCGGCGACTTGTGCGCGCTGGAACTCGATCCGCCGCTGCCGTCGCGCACGGCCGCGCTGCTCACGCGCAAGGGCGCATACCGCAGCGTCGCGGCGCGCGCGTTCATCGAGCGCGCGCTCGCGTATCGCGATCCTTCGGGGGGATGACCGGTACGACCGGCGAACCGCTATCGCGCCGGCCGCGACCGTAGGCCGGCGGCTGCGTCAGGTGCCCGGCGTCGGGAAGAAGATGCCCGCGCGCTGCGCGGCGTTCGCGATGTGCGTCTCGATCGCGGTGCCGGCCGCGGCCGCATCGCGGGCGATCAGCGCGTCGACGATCGCGCGGTGCTCGTGCCACGTCGACAGCAGCAGCTCGCGCCGGTAGAACGGCATGCGCTGGCTTTCCTTCATGATGTCGGCGCTGCTGCGCAGCACCGACTCGATCGCCGCGTTGCCCGCGAGATGGATGATCCGCATGTGGAAGTCGAAGTCGAGCTGCGACGCTTCGTCGAGCGCACTCTCCGTCAGCGCGACGTGCAGGTCGGCGAGGTTGTCCTCGAACCACGCGATGTCGTCGTCGGTGACGACGTGCGCGGCCATCCGCGCGGCGAACCCTTCGAGCGCATAGCGCATCTGGTACGTATCGGGCGGCGACGACTGCTCGGCGAATTGCCACGGATGCGCGGCCGACGCCTGCGCGCTTTCGACATACACGCCCTTGCCGGCGCGGATGCGCAGCATCCCGAGCGCCTCGAGCGTCGACAGCGCCTCGCGCAGCGACGCGCGGCTGATCTCCAGCTCCTCGGAGAGCTGGCGCTGGGCCGGCAGCAGGCTGCCGACCGGATACACGCCTGCCTCGATCCGGTCGCGGATCGTCGCGATGGCGGCGTCGGTCACGGTGTGCGGAACGTTTTTCATGATGTGAACGATGGCCGGTCTGACCGGCATTGTAATCCGCACGCGCGCGGTGCACGACCGGCCTACGGGAAAGCCACGATCCGCCCCCGTATGGCGCGGGGGCACAGGGGCGGGAAATCCCTATTTTGTCCGTCCTTGACTCGACTATATCGGCTTCCTACTATCCACCATAACATCACTGGTCTTACCAGTATGAACAGACGAAACTGCAACCGTTGGATCGGGAGAGCGCCGTGTCGAAATTCCTCAATTCGCTGTTTGGCCGGGTAGTCGTCGCATTGATCCTGGGGGTCGCGCTCGGCGCGTTCTTCCCGCATTTCGCCGAGTCGCTGCGACCGCTCGGCGACGGCTTCCTGAAGCTCATCAAGATGGTCATCGGCCCGATCGTGTTCTGCGTCGTGGTCAGCGGGATGGCCAATGCGGGCGACCTGAAGAAGGTCGGCCGGGTCGGCCTGAAGGCCGTCGTCTACTTCGAGATCATGACGACGCTCGCGCTCGGCATCGGGCTCGTCCTCGCGTGGCTCACGCGCCCCGGCGTCGGCATGAACATCGACCTGCGCTCGCTCGACGCGGCCTCGCTCTCGTCGTACGCGAAGAACGCCGAAAGCCTGAAGGACACGGCCGGCTACCTGATGAAGATCATCCCCGAGACCGCGATCGACGCGTTCGCGAAGGGCGACATCCTGCAGATCCTCGTGTTCGCGGTGCTGTTCGGCTCGGCGCTGTCGCTGCTCGGTGACAAGGCGCAGCGCGTCAATTCGCTGATCGAGGAACTGTCGCACGTGTTCTTCCGCATCATCGGCTTCATCATCAAGCTCGCGCCGCTCGGCGTGCTCGGCGCGATCGCGTTCACGACCGGCAAGTACGGCGTCGCGTCGCTCAAGCAGCTCGGCTACCTCGTCGCGGTGTTCTACCTGAGCTGCTTCGTGTTCGTCACGGTCGTGCTCGGCGCGGTGATGCGTCTCGCGGGCTTCTCGGTGTTCAAGCTGATCCGCTACCTGCGCGAGGAACTGTCGATCGTGCTCGGCACGGCGTCGTCGGACGCGGTGCTGCCGCAGGTGATGAGCAAGCTCGAATACATGGGCATCAAGGATTCGACGGTCGGCCTCGTGATCCCGACCGGCTATTCGTTCAACCTCGACGGCTTCTCGATCTACCTGACGCTCGCCGTGCTGTTCATCGCGCAGGCCACCAACACGCCGCTGTCCACGCACGACCTGATCGTCGTGCTGCTCGTGTCGCTCGTCACGTCGAAGGGCGCACACGGGATTCCCGGTTCGGCGATCGTGATCCTCGCGGCGACGCTGTCGGCGATTCCAGCGATTCCGGTGCTCGGCCTCGTGCTGATCCTGCCGGTCGACTGGTTCGTCGGCATTGCCCGCGCGCTGACCAACCTGATCGGCAACTGCGTCGCGACGGTGGTCGTCGCCGTGTGGGAGAACGACATCGACCGGGCCCGTGCGAAGCGCGTGCTGAACCGCGAACTGCGCTACGTGGCCGACGAACCGGGCAGCGCCGCGCCGGTCGCCGGCGACCAGGCCCACGCGCTCTGAGCGCACCCGCGTGCGAGGCGGCCTCCCGGGCTGCTTCGCGCGAACGAATGTCCTGCGGCCGGCGCGACGATGCGCCGGTCCTTACCAAGATAATGGAGACGACATGGCAGCCCCCATCCTCGATCCGAACGCGCCGGCCTTCACGCGGCGCTACATGAACCTCGCCGACCCGCGCCTGGGCGCGCAGGCGCTCTTCGCCAGCGACGAATTCTTCGCGCCGAAGGAGCGCATGCTGAATCCCGAGCCGGCCGTCTTCATTCCCGGCAAGTACGACGACCACGGCAAGTGGATGGACGGCTGGGAAACGCGCCGCAAGCGCACCACCGGCCACGACTTCTGCGTGGTCAGGCTCGCGCGGCCGGGCGTGATTTACGGCGTCGATCTCGATACGAGCCACTTCACCGGCAACTTTCCGCCGGCCGCGTCGATCGAGGCCTGTGCGGCGGACGGCGACACGCCGCCGGACGACACCGCATGGCGCACGATCGTCCCCGCGACGACGCTGCAGGGCAATTCGCATCACTACGTGAGCGTCGACGATGCGCAGCCGGTCACGCACCTGCGCGTGAACCTGTATCCGGACGGCGGGCTCGCGCGGCTGCGCGTGTACGGCCAGCCGCAGCGCGACTGGCGCCACGTGCCGGCGGGCGAACTCGTCGATCTCGCGGCGATCGAGAACGGCGGTTACCTGGTGGCCGCGAACAACCAGCACTTCGGTCCGGCGTCGCAGATGCTGATGCCGGGGCGCGGCGCGAACATGGGCGACGGCTGGGAAACGCGGCGCCGCCGCGAGCCCGGCAACGACTGGGCGATCGTCGCGCTGGCGCGGCCGGGCATCATCCGGCGCGTCGAGGTCGATACGGCGTTCTTCAAGGGCAACTTCCCCGACCGCTGTTCGCTGCAGGCCGCGCACGTTGCCGGCGGCACCGACGATTCGCTCGTCACGCAGGCGATGTTCTGGGCCGAACTGCTCGGCGAGCAGAAGCTGCAGATGGATCACGTGCATACGTTCGACCAGCTCGCGGCGCTCGGCCCCGTCACGCACGTGCGCTTCAACATCTTCCCGGATGGCGGCGTGTCGCGCCTGCGTCTGTGGGGCGAGCCGGCTTGAAGGAGGGCATCGGCATGAGCGGACCACACATCCTGCGCGTCGAGCGCCTGACCCGCGAGGCCTTCGCGCCGTTCGGCGACGTGATCGCGCTCGAAGGCGCGCGGCACTTCCCGATCAACGGCGGCACGACCGAGCGCTTCCACGATCTCGCGACGATCGACGTCTGCGCGGACGGCGGCCGGCCGCTCGTCAGCGTGTTTCGTGCGCAGCCGCGCGCGCTGCCGGTGGCGATCACGCTGATGGAGCGCCATCCGCACGGCAGCCAGGCGTTCATCCCGCTGGCGGCCGTGTCGCGCTACGCGATCGTCGTCGCGCCGGCCGGCGAGTTCCGGCCCGACGCGATGCGCGCCTTCCTCGCTGAAGGCTGGCAGGGCGTGAACTACGCGAAGGGCGTCTGGCACCATCCGCTGCTCGCGCTCGACGCGGTCAGCGACTTCGTGATCGTCGACCGTGGCGGCCCGCAGCCGAACTGCGACGAGATTCCGCTCGACCACGCGTGGGCGCTCGAGTTCGAGCCGGCGTGCGCGAGCGCGGCCTGACGCGCGGCGAAGGCGGCACGGGCGTCACGCGTATCGGGCACCGGGCGGTGGCACGGCTCGCCGCCGCACGCTCGACTGAAAAGGTCCCCGAACCGGCCCGCACGCGACGCGCGGGCCTTTTTTGTTGTTCCTGTCCCGAAAAAAACACGGCCCGGGCGGCGTGATGCCGGCCGGGCCGTCGCGCAGGCGCGAAGCGCGCGGATCAGTGCTTGCGGTGCGGGCAGTTCTCGGTCGTGCAGGAGCCGTACATCGCGAGCGAGTGTTCCTGGAGCCGGAAGCCGCGTTCCTTGGCGATCGCTTGCTGGCGGCCTTCGATCTCGGCATCGAAGAATTCCTCGACGCGGCCGCAATCGAGGCAGACAAGGTGATCGTGGTGCGAACCTTCATTGAGCTCGAACACGGCCTTGCCGGATTCGAAGTTGCTGCGCGTGAGCAGGCCGGCCTGCTCGAACTGCGTCAGCACGCGGTAAACGGTGGCGAGCCCGATGTCGAGCTGCTCGTTGAGCAGGTTGCGGTAGACATCTTCGGCCGTCAGGTGACGCACCGGGCTTTGCTGGAAGATCTCGAGAATCTTGAGGCGCGGTAGGGTGGCCTTTAGCCCGATATTCTTGAGATCCGTCGGATTGGTCATGGCTAGGCATCCCTAGAGTACAATGCAGGGCTTCAATGTTACCGGCTTTTCGCCGTTCCAGAAACACGCGCGACCCGCGACGCGGGCCAGCACGGTGACGGAAATGTTCCCGGAATCCCTTTCGCACTATCAGAGGAGTCGCATGCGGAGTGCCATCATCGCTGCCGCCGCCGTTGCCGCGCTGGCTGGTTGTTCGTCGTACGACAGCGTGACGCAGCGCATCGCGCAGAGCATCACGCCCTATCGGATCACTGTCGTGCAGGGCAACTTCGTGTCGCAGGAGAAGGCCGCGCAGCTGCAGGCCGGGATGACGCGCGAGCAGGTGCGCGCGTTGCTCGGCACGCCGCTGCTGTCGGACATGTTCCATGCCGACCGCTGGGATTACCTCTTTTACTTCAAGCGCGGCTCGACGTCCGTCGTCCAGCAGCGCGACCTCGTGCTGACGTTCTCGGGCGATCGCCTCGCGAGCTGGACGGGCGCCGAGAACCTGCCGTCCGAACTCGACCTGCTGGCCGATATCGACGGCGATCGCGGCGGCAAGAAGGCGAAGGCCGCCGCCGCGGCGAAGAAGGCATCCGAAGCCGCGGCTGCCGCGGCTGCGGCGAGCGCCGCGCAGGTGACCGCTGCCGCGAGCCCGTCCGTCGAGCCGGTTTCCGGCGCGGCGGTCGACCAGGATGCGAACGCCCAGGCGGCGCGCGCGGCGAACCGCGCGACCAACCAGGTGTCGGGGCAGGGCACGACCGCCCGCCGCTTCACGCCGTCCGCGCAGGCCTCGGGCGGCGCGCCGGTGCCGGGCGGCCAGCCGCCGGGCGCCGCGCCGGCGATCCAGCCGCAGTTCCAGTTCCATCGTCCGCCGCCGCCGAACGCGTCAAACGAGGCAGCGCCGCCGGTCGGCCCGCAGGGTTCGGACAACCTGCAGAACCAGCCGCTCACCGCGCCGGCCCAGCCGCAGTAAGCGGCCGGCGTGCGGAAACAGGGCGGCATGCGCCGCCCGCCTTTAGACCTGTCGTGTAGAAAGCCATGAAGATTGCGATTGCCGGTGCATCGGGCCGTATGGGCCGGATGCTGATCGAAGCCGTTCTCAACGATTCCGACGCGCAGCTCGTCGGCGCGCTCGACCGCGCCGATTCGCCGTTCCTCGGCCAGGACGCGGGCGCGTTCCTAGGCAAGGAAACCGGGATCAAGCTGACCGACGACCTCGATGCCGTGTTCGCGCAGGCCGACTACCTGATCGACTTCACGCGGCCGGAAGGCACGATCGCGCACGTCGCGGCCGCGCTGCGCCACGACGTGAAGCTCGTGATCGGCACGACCGGCTTCACCGCCGAGCAGAAGGCCGAGCTGCAGGCCGCTGCGGCCAAGATCGGCATCGTGTTCGCGGCGAACATGAGCGTCGGCGTGAACGTCACGCTGAAGCTGCTCGAATTCGCGGCGAAGCATTTCTCGCACGGCTACGACATCGAGATCATCGAGGCGCACCACCGTCACAAGGTCGACGCGCCGTCGGGCACCGCGCTGATGATGGGCGAGGCCGTGGCCGGCGCGCTCGGGCGCTCGCTCGACGACTGCGCGGTGTACGGCCGCCAGGGCGTGACGGGCGAACGCGACCCGTCGACGATCGGCTTCGCGGCCGTGCGCGGCGGCGACATCGTCGGCGATCACACCGTGCTGTTCGCCGGGATCGGCGAACGGATCGAGATCACGCACAAGTCGTCGAGCCGCGTGTCGTACGCGCAGGGCGCGCTGCGTGCGGTCCGCTTCCTGTCGGCGCGCGGCGCCGGCCTGTTCGACATGCAGGACGTGCTCGGCCTGCGCTGACCCTCACGGGGAAACTCCGATGGCGATTCCCACCGGCGTTGTCCACTACCTCGAAAGCGGCGATGCGATCACGCACGCCGTCGCCTATGTGCTGCTGGCGATGTCCGTCGCCAGCTGGTGCTTCCTCCTCATGAAAGCCTGGCTGCTGGTCCGCGCGAAGCGGCAGGGGCCGCGCGCGCTTGCCGCGTTCTGGCGCGCGGCGTCGCTCGACGCGGGCATCGCCGCGCTGGCCGGCACCGATCGCGAGCGCGTGTTCGTGCCGCTCGCCGAAGCCGCGCGCGATGCGGCCGACGAACACGATCCGGCCGCGCTGGCCGCGCGTGTCGAGCGCAGCGAACGTGTGCTGCGCGCGCTGCGTCACGCGATGCTGCGCTCGCAGCGGCGTCTCGAGTTCGGCCAGGTGCTGCTCGCGTCGATCGGCAGCACCGCGCCGTTCGTCGGGCTGCTCGGCACCGTATGGGGCATCTACCACGCGCTCGGCAGCATCGCCGCGAGCGGGCAGGCGCAGATCGAGAACGTCGCGGGGCCGGTCGGCGAGGCGCTGATCATGACCGCGTTCGGGCTCGTCGTCGCGATCCCCGCGGTGCTCGCCTACAACATCCTCGGGCGGCTCGTGCGCCAGCTCGCCGAGGAACTCGACGGCTTCGCGCGCGACCTGCACGTATTCGTGTGCGCGCAGGGCGCCTGACGCGCGGCCGGGAGGAGCGACCATGGCATTCGGCGGGCTGGAGCACCACAAGACGTCCGCGCCGATGGCGGAGATCAACATGACGCCGCTGATCGACGTGATGCTCGTGCTGCTCGTCATCTTCATCATCACCGCGCCGCTGATGACGCACGCGATCCGGCTCGACCTGCCGAAGGTCGCGGCCAGCGTCGCGCGCGACACGCCGCAGTCGGTCACGCTGTCGATCGACGACGCCGGCAAGCTCTACTGGGACGACGCGCCCGTCGCACTCGACGCGCTGCCGGCGCGCTTCCGGGCCGCCGCCGCGGGCGCCGCGCCGCCCGAGCTGCGGCTGCGCGCATCGCGCGCGACCCGCTACGACGTGATCGCGCAGGTGATGGGCGCCGCGCAGGCCGCGGGCCTCACGCGGATCGGCTTCGTGACCGACGTGCCGCCGGCGGGCGCCGCCGCGCCGGCCGCCGCGGGCGCGACCCGCTGACCGGCTGACCGGCTGACCGGCTGACGCACCGGGCGCTCGCGCCATCCGCGTCGTCCCGCAGGCAAGAATGCGGGCCGGCCGGCGAGACCGGCCGTACCGCCCGCCACGGACGGTATAATCGTCGTTTTCGCCCGGTTGGCAGGGTTTCGCCGGGTAACCTGGAGACCCTCCGGGTTACCCGGCGAATATCCGGAACCATGAGGCAGGCCCGGGAACCGCGAGCCTGCTCCCGCCGCCGGGCTGCCCGATTTCGTCCACTTCCGCGTGCCCGCCTCGTGGCGCGCCGCTTAAAGCCTAGTCCGAACCACACCATGCACGAGAGATACGTACCCGCCGACGTCGAAGCCGCCGCTCAGGGCGACTGGCGCGCAGCCGATGCCTACAAGACGAAGGAAGATTCGCAGAAGCCGAAGTTCTACTGCGTATCGATGCTGCCGTACCCGTCCGGCAAGCTGCACATGGGTCACGTGCGCAACTACACGATCAACGACGTGATGTACCGCTATCTGCGGATGAACGGCTACAACACGCTGATGCCGATGGGCTGGGACGCGTTCGGGATGCCGGCCGAGAACGCCGCGATGGCGAACGGCGTGCCGCCCGCGAAGTGGACCTACGACAACATCGACTACATGAAGGGCCAGATGCAGTCGATGGGCCTCGCGATCGACTGGTCGCGCGAGATCGCGACGTGCAAGCCCGACTACTACAAGTGGAACCAGTGGCTGTTCCTGAAGATGCTCGAGAAGGGCATCGCGTACAAGAAGACGGGCACCGTGAACTGGGACCCGGTCGACCAGACCGTGCTCGCGAACGAGCAGGTGATCGACGGCCGCGGCTGGCGTTCGGGCGCGCTCGTCGAGAAGCGCGAGATCCCGATGTACTACCTGCGGATCACGCAGTACGCGGATGAGCTGCTGAAAGACCTCGACGGCCTCGGCTGGCCCGAGCGCGTGAAGATCATGCAGCAGAACTGGATCGGCAAGAGCTTCGGCGTGAACTTCGGCTTCCCGTACGAACTCGACGGCGAGCAGAAGCTGCTGCGCGTGTTCACGACGCGCGCCGACACGATCATGGGCGTCACGTTCTGCGCGATCGCGGCCGAGCACCCGCTCGCCACGCGCCTCGCGCAGGGCAAGCCGGAACTGCAGGCGTTCATCGACGAATGCAAGCGCGGCGGTGTCGCCGAGGCCGATGTCGCGACAATGGAAAAGAAGGGCGTCGCGACCGGCTTCTCGGTGTCGCACCCGCTGACGGGCGAGCCGGTCGAGGTGTGGATCGGCAACTACGTGCTGATGAGCTATGGCGAAGGCGCGGTGATGGGCGTGCCGGCGCACGACGAGCGCGATTTCGCATTCGCGAAGAAATACGACCTGCCGATCAAGCAGGTGATCGCGGCCGAAGGCCAGACGTACTCGCTCGACGCATGGCAGGAGTGGTACGGCGACAAGGAAGTCGCGACCTGCATCAACAGCGGCAAGTACGACGGCCTGGCGTACGGCGCGGCGGTCGACGCGATCGCGGCCGACCTGAAGGCCGGCGGCTTCGGCGACAAGCAGGTCACGTGGCGCCTGCGCGACTGGGGCGTATCGCGCCAGCGCTACTGGGGCACGCCGATCCCGATCATCCACTGCCCGTCGTGCGGCGACGTGCCGGTGCCGGAGCAGGACCTGCCGGTCGTGCTGCCGGAAGACCTCGTGCCGGACGGCTCGGGCAACCCGCTCGCGAAGTCGGAAGCGTTCCTGAACTGCACGTGCCCGAAGTGCGGCGCGGCCGCGAAGCGTGAAACCGACACGATGGACACCTTCGTCGATTCGTCGTGGTACTTCTCGCGCTACACGGCGCCGGACGCCGAGACGATGGTCGACGCGCGCACCGATTACTGGATGCCGATGGATCAATACATCGGCGGCATCGAGCACGCGATCCTGCACCTGCTGTATTCGCGCTTCTGGACCAAGGTGATGCGCGACCTCGGCCTCGTGAAGTTCGGCGAGCCGGCGAAGAACCTGCTGACGCAGGGCATGGTGCTGAACGAGACGTTCTACCGCGAAGACGCATCGGGCAAGAAGACCTGGTACAACCCGGCCGACGTGACCGTCACGTTCGACGACAAGGGCCGCCCGGTCGGCGCGACGCTGAACGCCGACGGCCAGCCGGTCGTGCTCGGCGGCATCGAGAAGATGTCGAAGTCGAAGAACAACGGCGTCGACCCGCAGGTGCTGATCGACCAGTACGGCGCCGATACCGCGCGCCTGTTCACGATGTTCGCCGCACCGCCCGAGCAGCAGCTCGAATGGTCGGGCGCGGGCGTCGAGGGCGCGAGCCGTTTCCTGCGCCGCGTGTGGAGCTTCGGCGCGACGAACCGCGAAGCGCTCGCTGCGCGCGCGGGCTTCGACGCGGCCGCGCTCGGCGATGCCGACAAGGCGCTGCGCCGCGAGATCTACAGCGTGCTGAAGCAGGCCGATTTCGACTACCAGCGCCTGCAGTACAACACGGTCGTGTCGGCCGCGATGAAGATGCTGAACGCGATCGACGGCGCGAAGGGCGCGACGCCCGGCGTGCTGCGCGAGACGTACGGCGTGCTGCTGCGCGTGCTGTACCCGGTCGTGCCGCACGTCACGTTCGAGCTGTGGAAGGCGCTCGGCTACGCGGACGAATTCGGCCCGCTGCTCGACGCCCCGTGGCCGAAGGTCGACGAGGCCGCGCTCGAGCAGGCCGAGATCGAACTCGTGCTGCAGGTGAACGGCAAGGTGCGCGGCGCGCTGAAGGTCGCGAAGGACGCGAGCCGCGAGGCGATCGAAGCGGCGGCGGTGGCCGACGACGCGTTCGCGAAGTTCAGCGACGGCAAGCCGGCGAAGAAGATCGTCGTCGTGCCGGGCCGCCTCGTGAACATCGTCGTCTGACGGCCGTTGGCCGCCGGGCGCACACAGAAGGAGCGAAGGTGATCCGCAGATCGTTTTTGATGCTCGCCGTCGGCAGCGCGGTCGCGCTGTCGGCATGCGGTTTCCAGTTGCGCGGCCAGCAGGACTACGCGTTCAAGCACCTGCTGGTGGCCGGCGCGCCGGCGCCCGTCGAGGCGCGCCTGGTGCGTCTCGTCGAGGCCGGCAGCGACAC
Organism: Burkholderia sp. BCC1993; assembly: GCF_905339865.1. Lineage (NCBI taxonomy): Bacteria > Pseudomonadati > Pseudomonadota > Betaproteobacteria > Burkholderiales > Burkholderiaceae > Burkholderia > Burkholderia sp. BCC1993. The sequence goes on from NZ_CAJPGZ010000006.1 coordinate 117,549, forward strand.
GAAGATCGTCAAGTCGGCGGACGACGCCGACGCCGTGCTGCGCATGTGGGAGTCGCGTGGGCAGAACACGCTGACGCTCAACAAGTACGGCTCGGCGCAGGAGTACGCGCTGTTCTATACGCTGAACTACACGCTGACGAGCAAGGACGGCACCGTGCTGATCCCGCCGAGCGCGATCGCGCTGAACCGCGCGATGACGTACAGCGACCAGTACACGAACGCGAAGGCGCAGGAGGCCGAGATTCTGTACGGCGACATGGAGAACGACGCGGTCGACCAGCTGATGCGGCGTCTCGCGATCGTCCACTCGCTGACGCCGGCGCCGGAAGACGTGGTGCCGGGCGTTGCGCCGGGCGCACCGCTGCCGCCGCCGCCGCTCTGATCGCCAGCGAACGTATCGATGCAATTGCGACTTGATGCGCTGGAGCCGCACCTCGCGAAGGGGATGGCCGGGCTCTACACCGTCTACGGCGACGAGCCGCTGCTCGCGCAGGAAGCGTGCGACCGCATTCGTGCGGCCGCGCGCGCGGCCGGCTTCACCGAGCGATCGGTGCATACGGTCGAGCGCGGCTTCGACTGGAGCGTGCTGCTCGGTGCGACCCAGGCGATGTCGCTGTTCGGCGAGCGCCAGCTGATCGAGCTGCGCATTCCGTCGGGCAAGCCCGGCAAGGAAGGCGCGGACGCGCTGAAGACGCTCGCGGCGACCCCCAATCCCGACGCGCTGATGCTCGTCACGTTGCCGCGCCTCGACGCGGCCACGCAGAAATCCGCGTGGTTTACCGCGCTGCAGAACGGCGGCGTCGCGCTGAAGATCGATCCGGTCGACCGTGCGCAGCTGCCGAACTGGATCGGCCAGCGTCTGTCGATGCAGGGCCAGCGCGTCGCGCCCGGCGACGACGGGCGGCGCGCGCTGCAGTTCATCGCGGAGCGCGTCGAGGGCAACCTGCTCGCCGCGCACCAGGAGATCCAGAAGCTCGGGCTGCTCTATCCGCAGGGCGTGCTGACGTTCGAGCAGGTGCACGACGCGGTGCTGAACGTCGCGCGCTACGACGTGTTCAAGCTGAACGAGGCGATGCTCGCGGGCGACGCCGCACGGCTCGCGCGGATGATCGACGGGCTGAAGGGCGAGGGCGAGGCGATCGTGCTCGTGATGTGGGCCGTCGTCGAGGAGTTGCGCACGCTGCTGCGGATCAAGCGCGGCGCGACGGCCGGCAAGCCGCTGGCCACGCTGCTGCGCGAGAACCGCGTGTGGGGGCCGCGCGAGCGGCTGATCGGCCCCGCGCTGAACCGCGTGTCGGAAGCCGTGCTCGAGAAGGCGCTCGCGTTTGCCGCGAAGCTCGACCGGCAGGTGAAGGGGCTGTCGGCTGTTACGCCGGGCCGCCGCGCGCAGGACGATCCGCCGCCCGATCCGTGGGACGGCCTGTTCCAGCTCGCGATGACGGTTGCCGGCGCGTGCGGCGAACGACCGCCGACCGCGGGTCGCGTGCGGCGTTAAGCCCCGTCCGGGCCTTCAGCGCACGCATCGCAACCCGCTTACAATATTTCGATAGCTGGCGCGGCCTTCCTGCCGCCGCGCCTCACGCTTCTCCACGAATTCATGCCGCGCCAAGCGGCTCGCTTCTCGAGTCACACGATGGATATCGACCAGTACATGACGGACCTGGGCCGCCGTGCCCGGCACGCTTCCCGCGCGATGGCGCGCGCCAGCACGGCGGCGAAGAACGCGGCGCTCGACGCCGTGGCCCGAGCGATCGAGCGCGACGCGCAGGCGCTGAAGGACGCGAATGCACGCGACGTCGCCCGTGCCCGCGAAAAGGGGCTCGATGCGGCGTTCATCGACCGCCTGACGCTGTCGGACAAGGCGCTGAACACGATGGTCGAAGGCCTGCGCCAGGTCGCGTCGCTGGCCGATCCGATCGGCGAGATCGGCAATCTCAAGTACCGCCCGAGCGGGATCCAGGTCGGCCAGATGCGCGTGCCGCTCGGCGTGATCGGCATCATCTACGAGTCGCGCCCGAACGTGACGATCGACGCGGCCGCGCTGTGCCTGAAGTCGGGCAACGCGACGATCCTGCGCGGCGGCTCCGAGGCGCTCGAATCGAACGCGGCGCTCGCGAAGCTGATCGGTGAAGGGCTCGAGGCGGCTGGCCTGCCGCAGGACGCGGTGCAGGTCGTCGCGACCGCCGATCGCGCGGCGGTCGGCAAGCTGATCACGATGACCGACTACGTCGACGTGATCGTGCCGCGCGGCGGCAAGAGCCTGATCGAGCGCCTGATCAACGAGGCGCGCGTGCCGATGATCAAGCACCTCGACGGCATCTGCCACGTGTATGTCGACGATCGCGCCGATCTCGCCAAGGCACTGACGGTGTGCGACAACGCGAAGACGCACCGCTACGGCACCTGCAACACGATGGAAACGCTGCTCGTGTCGGGCGGCATCGCGGCCGCGCTGCTGCCGCCGCTCGGCAAGCTGTATCGCGACAAGCAGGTCGAGCTGCGCGTCGATGCGGCCGCGCGCGCGGTGCTCGCCGAGGCGGGCGTCGGTCCGCTCGTCGACGCGACCGACGAAGACTGGCACACCGAATATCTCGCGCCGGTGCTGGCGATCAAGGTCGTCGACGGCCTCGACGCCGCGATCGAGCACATCAACCATTACGGCTCGCACCACACCGATGCGATCGTCACCGAGGATCACGACCGCGCGATGCGCTTCCTGCGCGAAGTCGATTCGGCGAGCGTGATGGTCAATGCGTCGACGCGCTTCGCGGACGGCTTCGAATTCGGCCTCGGCGCGGAAATCGGCATCTCGAACGACAAGCTGCACGCACGCGGCCCCGTCGGCCTGGAAGGGCTCACGTCGCTGAAGTACGTCGTGCTCGGGCACGGCGAAGGCCGCCAGTAAAGCGAGGCGCACAACCGATGGCAATGCTCTGGGTCAAGACGTTCCATATCGTTCTGATCGCCGCGTGGTTCGCGGGGTTGTTCTACCTGCCGCGCATCTACGTGAACCTGGCCATGGAGACCGATCCTGCCGCGGTGCGGCGCCTGCTGCTGATGGCGCGCAAGCTGTTCCGCTTCATGACGATGATCGCCGTGCCGGCGCTCGCATGCGGGCTGTGGCTGTGGCTCGTGATCGGCATCGGCCAGGGGCAGGGCTGGATTCATGCGAAGGTGACGGTGGTGCTGCTGCTCGTCATCTACCACGCGTATTGCGGGCACCTGCTGAAGGTGTTCGAGCGCGGCGAGAACCGTCGCACCGACAAGTGGTATCGCGTGTTCAACGAACTGCCGGTGCTCGGCATGCTCGTGGCGGTCGCGCTGGTCGTGATCAAGCCGTTCTGAGCTGAGCGGCCGGCGAGGTGCGGCCGGCTCGGCTGTCTGCACCGATCCATGCGCAACGGCGCCCCTCGGGGCGCCGTTCGTCGTTTACGTGCGTGTCGGGTAGCGGCTGACGCGCCGGACCGTGAGTCGGTTCTGCATCGCTCATGCGCCGGCCGGGCGCCGTGCGTGGGTCAATCCTTCCCGCCGTCGTCGATCCAGCGGCGCGTGATCGCCTCCTTCGCGCGGCCGACGCGTTACCGGTCGAGCGCCGCACTTGGGATCAATCCTTCGTGCCGTCGTCGATCCGGCGGCGCGTGATCGCTTCCTTCGCACGGCCGACGCGCTCCATCAATGCGGGCCCGCGCGACAGCGCGACGCCGACCGCGAGGATGTCGCCGATCGCGAGATGTGACATCCGCGACGTCATCGGCGAGAACACGTCGGTTTCCTCCGCGACGTTCGACGCGAGGCTCACCGTCGCGAGCTTCGCGAGCGGCGAATGGCTCTGCGTGATCGCGACGACCTTCGCGCCGCACGCGAGCGCGGAGCGCGCGGCCTCGACGATGTCGCGCGTGCGGCCGGTGTTCGAGATCGCGACGACGACGTCGTGCGGCCCGAGCAGCGCGGACGACATCGAGAACGTGTGCGGGTCCGAATACGCGACGCTCGGCACGCCGAGCCGGAAGAACTTGTGCTGGATGTCCTGCGCGGCGATGCCGGAGCCGCCGGCGCCGTAGAACTCGATGCGCGACGCGTTCGACAGCAGCGCGATCGCGTCGGCGACGCTGCCGGCCGACAGGCTGTTGCGCACCTCGATCAGCGCGCCGATCGTGCGGTCGAACACCTTGCCGATGATGCCGGGCGCGGGCTCGTCGGGCTCGACGTCGCGATACACGGACGACACGCCCGGCGCGACGCTCTGCGCGAGCCGGATCTTGAATTCGCGAAAGCCGCTGCAGCCGAGCGCCTGGCAGAAGCGCGCGATGGTCGGCTGGCTGACGCCCGCGCGGGTCGACAGCTCGGTCATCGCGAGGTCGAGCACCTCGCGCGGCGCGGCGAGGATGTAGTCGGCGAGCTTGCGCTCGGACGGGCGCAGGTCGGCGCGGATCGCTTCAATGCGAGGCAGCATGGGACGGCGGATGGAAATCGGGTTCGGATGAGCGAGTGTATCGCAATCGAATTGTAGAAAATCTACATGAAAATGCTAGATCTATCGTCGGCAATTTCTGCAGTGGCAGATGTCGGTGATTAGGGTTTTCACTAGGAAAGCCTTGCTGGTGGCGGCAGAATGAGTTGTGCGTATGCTGATCCGCATTGCGCGCTTGTAGTTTTTCTACTAGACTGGCTTCGTTCGTTCGATGCACTCGACCGTCCCCACGATTCCAACCGCCGGTGTCCGTCCGGCATACAGGAGCGCCCAGCATGACGTCGCTGCACCCCACCCTGGCGAAAGTCACCGATCGCGTGATCGCCCGCAGCCAATCGACCCGTTCCGCCTATCTGCAGCGCATCGACGGCGCGCAAGGCAAGTTCCCGGCGCGTGGCGCACTGTCGTGCGCGAACCTCGCGCACGGCTTCGCGGGTCTCGAAGGCAGCGACAAGTTCCAGATCAAGGCGATCCGCGAGCCGAACATCGGCATCGTGTCCTCGTACAACGAGATGCTGTCCGCGCACGCGCCGTACAAGGATTTCCCCGACATCATCAAGGCCGCCGCGCGCGAGAACGGCGGCGTCGCGCAGTTCGCGGGCGGCGTGCCGGCGATGTGCGACGGCGTCACGCAGGGCAACCCGGGCATGGAGCTGTCGCTGTTCTCGCGCGAGGCGATCGCGATGGGCACGGCGATCGCGCTCACCCACAACATGTTCGACGCGGCGCTCTGCCTCGGCATCTGCGACAAGATCGTGCCGGGCCTCTTGATCGGCGCGCTGCAGTTCGGCCACCTGCCGACCATCTTCGTGCCGGCCGGCCCGATGACGAGCGGCCTGTCGAACGACGACAAGGCGAAGATCCGCCAGCAGTTCGCGACCGGCCAGGTCGGCCGCGACGCGCTGCTCGAAGCGGAATCGGCCGCGTATCACGGCCACGGCACCTGCACGTTCTACGGCACAGCGAACAGCAACCAGATGCTGATGGAGCTGATGGGCCTGCACCTGCCGGGTTCGGCGTTCGTCCATCCGCACACGCCGCTGCGCGACGCGCTGACCGCCGAAGCCGCGCGCCGCGTGCTCGACCTGACGGTCGAGCGCGGCCACTACACGCCGATCGGTCACGTGATCGACGAGAAGGCGATCGTCAACGGGATCGTCGCGCTGCTCGCGACGGGTGGCTCGACCAACCACACGCTGCACCTCGTCGCGATCGCGCGCGCGGCCGGCATCCTGATCGACTGGAACGATTTCGACGAGCTGTCGGCGGTCGTGCCGCTGCTCGCGAAGATCTACCCGAACGGCAAGGCCGACGTGAACCACTTCCACGCGGCGGGCGGCGTCGCGTTCCTGGTGCGCAACCTGCTCGAGGGCGGGCTGCTGCACGAAGACGTGACGACCGTGGCGGGCAAGGGCCTGTCGCACTACACGAAGGAGCCGAAGCTGATCGACGGCAAGCTGACGTGGGTCGACGGCACGGCCGAGAGCCACGACACGAAGGTGCTGCGCGGCATTCGCGACCCGTTCCAGCCGGACGGCGGCCTGCGCCTGATGCAGGGCCGGCTTGGTCGCGGCGTGATCAAGATCTCGGCGGTCGCGCCCGAGCACCGCAAGGTGACGGCACCCGCGATCGTGTTCGATTCGCAGGAAGCCGTGCAGGAGGCCTTCGATCGCGGCGAGCTGAAGCGCGATTTCGTCGCGGTCGTGCGCTTCCAGGGCGCGCGCGCGAACGGGATGCCCGAGCTGCACCGTTTGACGCCGCTGCTCGGCGTGCTGCAGGATCAGGGCTTCCACGTCGCGCTCGTCACCGACGGCCGGATGTCCGGTGCGTCGGGCAAGGTGCCGGCCGTGATCCACGTGTCGCCGGAAGCGCTGCTGGCCGGCCCGCTCGGCAAGGTGAAGACGGGCGACACGCTCGTGATCGACGCGGAAGCCGGCATTCTCGACATCGAGGTCGACGACGCCCAGTGGCAGGCGCGCCCGGTCGCGCAGCCGCTGCATCAGGCCGAGAACGAGGTCGGTTTCGGGCGCGAACTGTTCGGCGTGTTCCGCGCGGCGGCCGCGCCGGCCGAGCAGGGCGCATCGGTTTTCGGGACGCTGGTCGGCGAAACGGCCGTCCGCGTCGCTGCATGAATTTCAAGGAGTGTTCCAGATGAAGACGATTGCTGAAATCGTGAAGCTGGGCCCGGTGATTCCGGTGCTCGCATTCGACTCGGTCGAGCAGGGCGAACACGTGTCGCGCGCGTTGCACGCGGGCGGCGTCAAGGTGCTCGAGATCACGCTGCGCACGCCGGCCGGCCTGGAGGCGATCCAGCGCGCGAGCCAGCTCGCGGACGACATCGTCGTCGGCGTCGGCACGATCACGAAGCCCGAGCACTGCGAGCAGGCGAAGCGCGCGGGTGCGAAGTTCGGCGTGTCGCCGGGCCTGACGAAGGACCTGCACCTCGCGTCGCTCGACGCCGGCCTGCCGCTGCTGCCGGGCGTGATGACGCCGAGCGACATCATCCAGGCGCTCGAATTCGGCTACGAGATCGTCAAGTTCTTCCCCGCGCAGCAGGCCGGCGGCGTGCCGATGCTGCAGGCGTTCCACGGCCCGTTCCCGGCGCTGAAGTTCTGCCCGACGGGCGGCATCACGGTCGACACCGCGCCGAATTTCCTGAAGCTGCCGAACGTCGTGTGCGTCGGCGGTTCGTGGCTCACGCCGAAGGCCGCGCTCGCCGCGCAGGACTGGGCCGAAGTCACGCGCCTCGCGCAAGCCGCGAGCCAGCTTCACCGCTAATACTTGTACGGAATGAAGGCTTGACCCTCGGAAAGCGAGCGCTTAGTGCTTGTTTTACCGAGGGTTTTTGCTGATGGAACCGGTTCTATCCGCGGGCCGTAAAGATAAGTAAAATTCAGCGTCCTCACGGGGTGGGTACCCCCCGTGTTTCGGAGACCTGCATAGCCGGGCATACTCGCAACAACTCGCCCGGTTTCGAACAATCCTAGGAGGAGTGCCACATGGGGGCTGTCCAAGGCAGCATGCTGCTCATTTATACCGTGATCGCGATCGTCGCGCTGATCGTGATGATCGCGCGGTTCAAGATCTATCCGTTCCTGGTGCTCATCATCGTGTCGCTCGGCCTCGGCCTCGTGGTCGGGATGCCGATGGACAAGATCGTCAAGTCGTTCGAGACCGGCAACGGCAACACGCTCGGCCACATCGCGGTGGTCGTCGGCCTCGGCACGATGCTCGGCAAGATGATGGCCGAATCGGGCGGCGCGGAGCGGATCGCGACCACGCTGATCGACTGGTTCGGTGAAAAGAACATCCATTGGGCGATGATGTTCGTCGCGATCATCGTCGGCCTGCCGGTGTTCTTCGAAGTCGGCTTCGTGCTGCTGATCCCGATCGCGTTCAACGTCGCGAAGCGCACCGGCAAGTCGCTGCTCGTCGTCGGCCTGCCGATGGTCGCGGGCCTGTCCGTCGTGCACGGGCTGATTCCGCCGCACCCGGCCGCGCTGCTGGCCGTCCAGCAATACGGTGCCGACATCGGCAAGACGATCGCGTTCGGCCTGATCGTCGGCGTGCCGACCGCGATCGTCGCGGGCCCGCTGTTCGCGCTGATGATCTCGAAGTTCGTCAAGCTGCCGGAGAACAATCCGCTCGCCGCGCAGTTCGTCGAATCGCACACGGAAGGCAAGCAGCGCGAACTGCCGAGCTTCGGCATCACGCTGTTCACGATCCTGCTGCCGGTGATCCTGATGCTGGTCGGCAGCTGGGCCGACCTGATCTTCACGCCGAAGTCGCTGCCGAACAGCCTGCTGCGCTTTGCCGGCAACTCCGACGTCGCGCTGCTGATCGCCGTGCTGGTGAGCTTCTTCACGTTCGGCAAGCTGCAGGGTTTCAACCGCGACCAGATCCAGAAGTTCTGCGGCGAGTGCCTGGCGCCGATCGCCGGCATCACGCTGATCGTCGGTGCGGGCGGCGGCTTCGGCGGCGTCCTGCGCGACAGCGGGATCTCGCAGCAGATCGTCGAGACCGCGAAGCACGCGCACCTGTCGCCGCTGCTGCTCGGCTGGTTCGTCGCGGCGCTGATGCGTCTCGCGACGGGTTCGGCGACGGTCGCGATGACGACGGCCTGCGGCATCGTCGCGCCGATCGCGGCGGCGTCGGGCGCGGCGGTTCGTCCGGAGCTGCTGGTGCTCGCGACGGGCTCGGGCTCGCTGATCTTCTCGCACGTGAACGACGGCGGCTTCTGGCTGATCAAGGAATACTTCGGGATGACGGTCGGCCAGACGTTCAAGACCTGGTCGCTGCTTGAAACCATCATCTCGGTGCTCGGTCTGAGCTTTACGCTGCTGCTGAGCGTGGTTCTGTAACAAGGGGTAGTCAATGATTCTGATCGCAATGGGCGTGTCGGGCGCGGGCAAATCGCGAATCGGCGAAATGCTGGCAGAACGCCTGTCGTGCAGCTATACCGACGGCGACGCGTTTCACAGCGCGGCGAACAAGGAAAAGATGCACAACGGCATTCCGCTGACCGACGACGACCGCTGGCCGTGGCTGGGCACGATCCGCGCGGCCATCGAGGAAAAGCAGCGTGCCGGCGAGACGGCCGTGTTCACGTGCTCGTCGCTGAAGCGGTCGTACCGCGACGTGCTGCGCGGCACCGACACCGACGTGCGGTTCGTGTATCTGAAGGGCTCGTTCGAGGTGTTGCACGAGCGCCTGAAGAGCCGCACCGGCCATTTCTTCGATCCGTCGCTGCTGAAGAGCCAGCTCGACACGCTCGAGGAGCCGGGCCCGGACGAGGCGATCGAGGTCAGCATCGAGCTGACGCCCGAACAGATTGTCGATGAAGTGATGGTGAAGATCGGCCACGCGCAGCAGCACTGAGCGCGGTTCGCGGCAATCATCGTGCAAAGGCGCCCTGCGGGGCGCCTTTGTGCATTTTGGGCGGGTGCGTGCGGGTGCGGCGGCTCAGGCGGTCGCGCGGGCCTGCTTCTCGATGCCGTCGAGCAGCACGTCGAGCATCGTGTCGTGCACGGCGGCCGGGTCGAGTTGCGCATAGAGCGGGGCGGCCGACTTGACGAGCGGGTGCGCGGTGTCGGACAGCGCATCCATTTCCGCGAGCTCGACGTCGTTCGCGGGCCGCGTGAGGCCGCCGGCCTCGGCGGCGGCGAGCCCGATCACGCTCGCATACCAGCCGACGCACACGGACGGCAGCGCGGTGCGCGGAATGCCGGCATCGGCCAGCGCGCGATGCACGGCCTCGATGTGCGCGAGATCGGCCGGGCCGGTGCTCATGTGACGCTGCAGCAGCGCGAACGCGGCGGGGTAGCGCAGCGCGAGCGCGCGGTACTGACGGGCGAGATCGCGCAGCCGTTCGCGCCACGGCAGCGCGGGGTCGACCGGCACGAGCGAGCGCGACAGCGCATTCGCGATCGCACGGCTCAGGCCCTCTTTCGACTTGAAGTGATACAGCACGCTCATCGGGTCGCAGCCGACCGACTGCGCGAGCTTGCGCACGCTGAACGCGGCTTCGCCGACCTCTTCGAGCAGCGCGAGCGCGGCTGTGACGATCGCGTCCTTGTCGAGGCCGCGCGGGCCTTGGGCGGGTTTGTCTTTCATCGATACGGCAGCTGGCATGGGCTCGGCTGTAAACTTGACGAAAGCATATTCTACGCTGTAGAATTATTTCTGCGGTGTAGAAATTGGGTGTCCCGGCACCTTTCAATGCGTGCTTTCGCACGGTCCGGGATCCTGGCAGACACGAGCGTGCCTGCCGTCAACACGGGCCATCGCGCCCTTTATCTCGTTGACACCCAAGTGGAACCGGCTGCCCCACCCGCGAAGCCCGAACGGCTCTTCGACAGGCGGCCCAAGACCATGCAAGTGCAATCATGACTTCCAGCAACAAACCCCTGATCCAGGGCGAATCGCGTTTCGACCAGACGCAACTGAACATCGAAAAGGACAACTGGAACTGGTGCGAGCCGTCCCGCTACGACGGCGAGCGTCCGGCCAACTGGTACGAGGCGTCGTTGTCGCGCCATGAAAACAGCGCGCCGCTCGTGCGCGACGCCGTTTGCGACGTGCTGGTGATCGGCGCGGGGCTGCTCGGCGCATCGGCCGCGCTGCATCTCGCGGAAGCGGGCGTCGACACGATCCTCGTCGACAAGCATCACGTCGGCTCCGCGGCGTCGGGCCGCAACGGCGGCCAGCTCACGCCGGGCCTCGCGCGCTGGGAAGCGGCCGACATGATCGACCACCTGTCGCACGCCGACGCGAAACGGCTGTGGCGCTTCGCGTCGGCCGAATCGATGGACCTGATCGATGCGATCGGCGCGCGTTACGCGCTCGACCTCGACCGCCAGCGTGGCCACATCACGGCTGCGGTCCACCCGGGCCACATGAGCGCGCTGCTCGATGGCGCGGACGCCCGCCGCCATCTCGGCGACGCCGGCGTGACGCTCGTCGGCCGCCATCAGCTGCACGACGAATACGTGCGCTCGGGGCTGTATCACGGTGCCGCGATCGACGCGCTCGGCGGCCAGCTTCATCCGCTCGCGCTGGTGCGCGGCCTCGTGCACGGCTTCCGGCTGAACGGCGGCGCGCTGTACGAGGGCACCGAGGTGCTGGAGCTGGACGAAACGCCGGCGGGCGTCGTCGCGACGACGCCCGCCGGCACGATCACCGCGCGCCGCGGCGTCGTGCTCGCGCTGCACAACACGACGTTCCGGCTGCTCGACGACGGCGCCGCGACCACCGTGCCGTTCTTCACGTACGTGAGCGTGACGGCGCCGCTTGACGTCGACGTCGCGACGCTGATGCCGGCCGGCATGCCGGTGTACGACACGCAGTTCCAGATCGACTACTACCGGCCGGTGCGCGGCAACCGCCTGCTGTTCGGCGGGCAGGGCACCGGCACGTGCTGGGCGCAGCACGACGTCAACGCCTATCTGCTGACGCGGCTGAACACGGTGTTTCCACAGCACGACGGCCGCTTCGCGCTCGACTACTGCTGGAGCGGCGTCAGCGACTTCACGCTGAACGGCGCGACCGACAGCCGCAAGACCGACGGCCGCGTGCCGATGTACATGGTGCAGGGCTGGAGCGGGCACGGCGTCGCGCAGACGGTGCGGATCGGCAAGGCGATCTGCGACGATTTCGTCGGCCGCAACGACGATTTCTCGATGCTGACCGGCATCGACCATCGCGAGATTCCGCTCGGCCGGCAGCTGTCGCCGATCGCGATTCCGGCCGCGAAGGCGGCGATGAGCGTGATGAGCGCGCTCAATCCGGGGCGGATGATCTCGTTCTGACCTTCCGGCCGCAGGCGAACCGCCAATGAAAAAGCCCGATGCGATTGCTCGCATCGGGCTTTTTTCCGTCCGGCGACGGCGACGGCGGCGCTTACGCGATCCGCTTCGCGAGTTCGACGGCCTTGCCGATGTACGACGCCGGCGTCATCGCGAGCAGGCGGTCCTTCGCGTCCTGCGGGATCGCCAGCGTGGCGACGAATTCCTGCAGCGCTTCGCGCGTGATGCCCTTGCCGCGCGTCAGTTCCTTCAGCTGTTCGTACGGGTTCTCGATGCCGTAGCGGCGCATCACCGTCTGCACCGGCTCCGCGAGCACTTCCCAGCAGTTGTCGAGATCTTCGTTCAGGCGCTGCGGGTTGACTTCGAGCTTGTCGAGGCCGCGGATCAGCGAGTCGTACGCGAGCAGCGAGTAGCCGAGCGCAACGCCCATGTTGCGCAGCACCGTCGAGTCGGTCAGGTCGCGCTGCCAGCGCGACACCGGCAGCTTGTCGGCGAGGTGGCGCAGCGTCGCGTTCGCGAGGCCGAGGTTGCCTTCCGAGTTCTCGAAGTCGATCGGGTTGACCTTGTGCGGCATCGTCGACGAGCCGATTTCGCCGGCCTTCGTCTTCTGCTTGAAGTAGCCGACCGAGATGTAGCCCCACACGTCGCGATCGAGGTCGAGCAGGATCGTGTTCGCGCGCGCAACCGCGTCGAACAGCTCGGCCATGTAGTCGTGCGGCTCGATCTGGATCGTGTACGGGTTGAACGTGAGCTTCAGGCGGTTCTCGATCACGTCGCGCGAGAACGCTTCCCAGTCGAATTCCGGATACGCGGAAAGATGCGCGTTGAAGTTGCCGACCGCGCCGTTCATCTTGCCGAGGATCTCGACCTTCTCGATGCGCGTGATCGCGCGTGCGAGGCGCGCGGCGACGTTCGCGAGTTCCTTGCCGAGCGTCGTCGGGCTGGCCGGCTGGCCGTGCGTGCGCGACAGCATCGGCTGCTCGGCGAGCGCGTGCGACAGCGCGACGAGGCGCTGGTGGACCGTGCGCAGCGCCGGCACGATCACGTGCTCGCGCGCGCCGGCGAGCATCATCCCGTGCGACGTGTTGTTGATGTCCTCGGACGTGCACGCGAAGTGGATGAATTCGCTGGCCTTCTCGAGTTCGGCCTGACCCTTCACCGATTCCTTCAGCCAGTATTCGACGGCCTTCACGTCGTGGTTCGTCACGCGCTCGATTTCCTTGATGCGCGCGGCGTCGTGCGCGGTGAAGCGCTCGGCGAGCTGCAGCAGGAATTGTTCGGACGCGTCGGAGAAGCGCGGGACTTCCGCGAAGCCGGCGCGCGACAGCGCGATCAGCCAGTGCACCTCGACGGTGACGCGGTGGCGCATGAAGGCCGCTTCGGAGAGCCAGTCGCGCAGCGCTTCGGTCTTGCTGGCGTAGCGGCCGTCGATGGGCGAGAGCGCGGTGAGGGCGAAAAGCGTATCGGGACGAGTGTCGGACATGATCGGGCGGGGCCTTGGGGCCGGGTCGAGCGAGGGGGGAAGAATCTGGCATTTTACCATCGCCGCGGGGCGATCCCGGCCGAACCGGTCCGGCCGGCGCCGGCGCGGACAAATCGCGTGCGCGCCGCGTCGAAACCGTCCCGGCAACGCGCCCGCGCGGCCCGCCGACGGCCGGTCCGGCGGCTTGCCTGCCGACGTGTGCGGCCGTCTCGCCGGGCTGCCCGCCACACCGCCGGCCGGGCGCGCCCGCCGGTAGAATGCAGGCTTCTTCCCGACCGCCGCCCGCCGCGCCCGCCTGCATGGAACTGAAATGGCTCGAAGACTTCGTCTCGCTCGCGGAAACGCGCAGCTTTAGCCGGTCCGCCGAACTGCGGCACGTGTCGCAGCCCGCATTCTCGCGGCGTATCCAGGCGCTCGAGGCGTGGCTCGCGACCGAACTGATCGATCGTTCGGTCTATCCGACGCGGCTCACGCAGGCCGGCCAGATCTTCTACGAGCAGGCGCTGACGATGCTGTCGCAGGCGCACGAGGCGCGCACGCTGCTGCGCGGCCACGTCGGCGCGCCGGTGCCGACGATCGAGTTCGCGGTGCCGCACACGCTGTCGCTCACGTATTTTCCGCGCTGGCTGCAGCGGATCGAGGCGAAGATGGGGCAGGTCCACACGCGGCTGCGCGCGCTGAACGTGCACGATGCCGTGCTGTCGCTCGTCGAGGGCGGCTGCGATCTCGTGATGGGCTACCACCACCCGAGCCATCCGGTCGCGCTCGACCCGGCCCGCTACGACATGCTGGTGCTCGGCAGCGAGCCGATCAGCGCGTTTTCGGCGCCGGGCCGCGCGGGCCGGCCGCGCTATACGCTGCCGGGCACGGCCGATGCGCCCGTGCCGTACCTGTCGTATACGCCGAACGCGTATCTCGGCCGGATGACCGAAGTCATCGTTGCGAATGCACCGACGTCGCTGTTCCTCGATCGTGTTTACGAAACCGACATGGCGGAGGGGCTGAAGGCGATGGCGCTCGCGGGCCACGGCGTCGCGTTCCTGCCACACAGCGCGGTCGAGGATGCGGTGGCGGGCGGCCGCCTGATCCGGCTCGACCGTTCCGCGCGCGGCGGCACCCATCCGTTCACGCTGACGATGGAGATCCGCCTGTACTGCGACAAGCTCGCGCTGCAGGGCGACGATCCGCACCAGAAACTCGTGCGCGCGCTGTGGGACGTCGTGCGCGACGAACTGCGCGAAACCACCGGTTAACCGTGGGCGGTTAACCGGGCCGGTCGGGCGCGAGCGACTGACGAGCCGCTTTCGACGCCTGTCGGACGCCCATCCGGCGGGCATCTCGCGACTTTCACCGACGATTTTTCACGCACGCGATGCACGGCCGATCGCGGGCGTTCTTGCGCAAATCGACCGCGGATTTGCGAAAAATCACGATCATGCAAGAAACGCATAATCGAATAAGCAAACGGCATTGGATAAAAAAAACGGGTTTTTCGACAATGTGCGCAATCCGTTGAACGTTGGAGTGTCCATGTCTTCGCAACTGCAATCCATCCCGTCCTACCTTCACGCCGACGATCTCGGCCCGTGGGGCAACTACCTTCAGCAGGTCGATCGCGTCGCACCGTACCTCGGCTCGCTGTCGCGCTGGCTCGAAACGCTGAAGCGTCCGAAGCGCATCCTGATCGTCGACTGCCCCATCGAGCTCGACAACGGCACCGTCGCGCACTTCGAAGGCTATCGCGTGCAGCACAACGTGTCGCGCGGTCCGGGCAAGGGCGGCGTGCGTTACCACCAGGACGTGACGCTGTCGGAAGTGATGGCACTGTCGGCATGGATGTCGGTGAAGAACGCGGCCGTGAACGTGCCGTACGGCGGTGCGAAGGGCGGCATCCGCGTCGACCCGCGCAAGCTGTCGCGCGGTGAGCTCGAACGCGTGACGCGTCGCTACACCAGCGAAATCGGCATCATCATCGGCCCGAACACCGACATTCCGGCACCGGACGTCAACACCAACGAACAGGTGATGGCGTGGATGATGGACACGTACTCGATGAACCAGGGCCAGACGTCGACCGGCGTCGTGACCGGCAAGCCGATCGCGCTCGGCGGTTCGCTCGGCCGCAAGGAAGCAACGGGCCGCGGCGTGTTCGTCGTCGGCTCCGAAGCGGCGAAGAAGAAGGGCCTGGAAATCGAAGGCGCGCGCATCGCGGTGCAGGGCTTCGGCAACGTCGGCGGCATCGCGGCGAAGCTGTTCCAGGAAGCGGGCGCGAAGGTGATCGCGGTGCAGGATCACACGGGCACGATCTACCGGCCGGCCGGCCTCGATTCGAACAAGCTGCTCGACCACGTGGCACGCACGGGCGGCGTCGCGGGCTTCGAAGGCGCCGAGCCGATGCCGAACGACGAGTTCTGGACGGTCGAGACCGACATCCTGATCCCGGCGGCACTGGAAAACCAGATCACCGAGAAGAATGCAGCGAAGATCCGCACGAAGATCATCGTCGAAGGCGCGAACGGCCCGACGACGACGGCAGCGGACGACATCCTGAGCGCGAACGGCGTGCTCGTGATCCCCGACGTGATCGCGAACGCCGGCGGCGTGACCGTGTCGTACTTCGAGTGGGTGCAGGACTTCTCGAGCTTCTTCTGGACCGAAGACGAGATCAACCACCGTCTCGAGCGCGTGATGCGCGAAGCGTTCGCCGGCGTGTGGGCGGTCGCGGAAGAGCACAAGGTGTCGGTGCGTACGGCGGCGTTCATCGTCGCGTGCAAGCGCATCCTGATGGCGCGCGAAATGCGCGGCCTGTACCCCTGATCGGTCACATCCGAGTCGATCGGATGACTATGACAAAAGCATGACGCAATCCACCCGATTGTGTGCATGAACCCTCGCGGGCGGTGCCGAATCCGGCACCGCCCGCGTGTGCATTCAGGCGCCGCAAGGGGGGCTCGAAGCCGGGAGGACGGCTTCGTACGGGACGATTCGTAGTGCGGTTAACAACCAGTACTTTCAAAAATATTACTTTGATACACTGGCGCGGGTTTTAGCCAAGGAGATGACCAAAATGAAATACCACAAGGCAGTCCTGATGGTCGCGGCGCTGTGCGCGTTCGCGAGCGGCGCGCATGCACAGGAGACCGGCACGCTGAAGAAGATCAAGGACACGGGCGTGATCGCGCTGGGCCACCGCGAATCGTCGATTCCGTTCTCCTACTATGACCAGAACCAGCAGGTCGTCGGCTATTCGCGCGAATTCCAGATGAAGGTCGTGGACGCGGTGAAGAAGAAGCTGAACCTGCCGAACCTGCAGGTCAAGAACATCCCGGTCACGTCGCAGAACCGCATCCCGCTCGTGCAGAACGGCACGGTCGACATCGAGTGCGGCTCGACGACCAACAACCTGGAGCGTCAGCAGCAGGCCGCATTCTCCGACACGATCTTCGTGATCGGCACGCGCCTGATGACGAAGAAGGATTCGGGCGTGAAGGACTTCGCCGACCTGAAGGGCAAGACGGTCGTGACCACCGCCGGCACGACGTCCGAGCGCCTGCTGCGCAAGATGAACAACGACAAGCAGCTGGGCATGAACATCATCAGCGCGAAGGACCACGGCGACTCGTTCAACACGCTCGAGTCGGGCCGCGCGGTCGCGTTCATGATGGACGACGCGCTGCTCGCGGGCGAGCGCGCGAAGGCGAAGCAGCCGGGCGAATGGGTGATCGTCGGCACGCCGCAGTCGGAAGAGGCGTACGGCTGCATGATGCGCAAGGGCGATGCGGACTTCAAGAGGGTCGTCGACGACGCGATCTCGCAAGTCGAGAAGTCGGGCGAAGCCGCGAAGATCTACGCGAAGTGGTTCGAGAACCCGATCCCGCCGAAGGGGCTGAACCTGAACTTCTCGCTGTCCGATTCGATGAAGAAGCTGTACGCGAACCCGAACGACAAGGCGCTCGACTGACCACGCGGCCGTTGACGCAGAAATGACGCTACTGAAACGGAAGAGGCCACGCTTCTTCCGTTTCTTTTTGCTGGAGTCTTGCCCATGTCTTACCACTGGAACTGGGGCGTCTTCCTGAGCCCCGTCTCGACCGGCGAGCCGACGACTTATTTCGGATGGCTGATGTCCGGCTTCTGGGTGACGATCGAGGTGTCGCTCGTCGCCTGGGTCATCGCGCTGATCGTCGGTTCGCTGTTCGGCGTGCTGCGCACGGTGCCGAACAAATGGCTGTCCGCGATCGGCACCGTGTACGTGTCGATCTTCCGGAACATCCCGCTGATCGTGCAGTTCTTCATCTGGTATCTCGTGATACCGGAGCTGCTGCCCGCGTCGATCGGCACCTGGATCAAGCAGTTGCCGCCGACCACGCAGTTCTTCACCTCGTCGATCATCTGTCTCGGCCTGTTTACAGGCGCGCGCGTGTGCGAACAGGTGCGCTCGGGGATCAACGCGCTACCGAAGGGCCAGCGCGCGGCCGGCCTCGCAATGGGCTTCACGCAATGGCAGACGTACCGCTACGTGCTGCTGCCGGTTGCGTACCGGATCATCGTGCCGCCGCTCACGTCCGAGTTCCTGAACATCTTCAAGAACTCGGCGGTCGCGTCGACGATCGGCCTGCTCGACCTGTCCGCGCAGGCGCGCCAGCTCGTCGACTACACCGCGCAGACCTACGAGTCGTTCATCGCGGTCACGCTCGCGTACGTGATCATCAACCTCGTCGTGATGGCGTTCATGCGCTGGATCGAAGGCCGCACGCGGCTGCCCGGCTATATCGGAGGCAAGTGATGCATCAGTTCGACTGGAGTAGTATTCCCGGCGCGATACCGACGCTGTGGACCGGTGCGATCGTCACGTTCAAGATCACGCTGATCGCGATCGTCGTCGGCATCGTGTGGGGCACGTTGCTGGCGCTGCTGCGGCTGTCGGGCGTGAAGCCGCTCGCGTGGTTCGCGAAGGCGTACGTGACGGTGTTCCGCTCGATCCCGCTCGTGATGGTGCTGCTGTGGTTCTTCCTGATCGTGCCGCAGGTGCTGCAGGGCGTGCTCGGGCTGTCGCCGACGATCGACATTCGCCTCGCGTCGGCGATGGTCGCGTTCTCGCTGTTCGAAGCCGCGTATTATTCCGAGATCATCCGCGCCGGCATCCAGGCGGTGCCGCGCGGGCAGGTCAACGCCGCGTTCGCGCTCGGCATGAACTACACGCAGGCCATGCGCCTCGTGATCCTGCCGCAGGCGTTCCGCGCGATGGTGCCGCTGCTGCTCACGCAGGCGATCGTCCTGTTCCAGGATACGTCGCTCGTCTACGTGATCAGTCTCGCGGACTTCTTCCGCACGGCCGCCAACATCGGCGATCGCGACGGCACGACCGTCGAGATGGTCCTGTTCGCGGGTGCATGCTATTTCGTGGTTTGCTCGGTGGCGTCTGCCCTCGTCAAAGGTCTCCAGAAAAAGGTCACAAGATGATTTCCATCAAGAACGTTTCCAAGTGGTACGGCCAGTTTCAGGTCCTCGCCGATTGCACAACCGAGGTCAAGAAAGGCGAGGTGGTGGTCGTGTGTGGCCCGTCGGGCTCGGGCAAGTCGACGCTGATCAAGACCGTGAACGGCCTCGAGCCGTTCCAGCAGGGCGAGATCCTCGTGAACGGCCAGTCGGTCGGCGACAAGAAGACGAACCTGTCGAAGCTGCGCTCGAAGGTCGGGATGGTGTTCCAGCATTTCGAGCTGTTCCCGCACCTGTCGATCACCGAGAACCTGACGCTCGCGCAGGTCAAGGTGCTCGGCCGCGGCAAGGACGAGGCGAACGAGAAGGGCATGAAGCTGCTCGATCGCGTCGGCCTGAAGGCGCATGCGCACAAGTTTCCGGGCCAGCTGTCGGGCGGCCAGCAGCAGCGGGTCGCGATCGCGCGCGCACTGTCGATGGACCCGATCGCGATGCTGTTCGACGAGCCGACGTCCGCGCTCGATCCCGAGATGATCAACGAAGTGCTCGACGTGATGGTCGAACTCGCGCAGGAAGGGATGACGATGATGGTCGTCACGCACGAGATGGGCTTCGCGAAGAAGGTCGCGCATCGCGTGATCTTCATGGACAAGGGCGCAATCGTCGAGGACGACCGCAAGGACGATTTCTTCTCGAATCCGAAGTCGGACCGCGCGAAGGACTTCCTCGCGAAAATCCTGCACTGAGCGTTCGTGCCGCGCGTGCGCCGCATGCACGCCGATGAAAAAAACCGCCCGGCTGAACACCGGGCGGTTTTTTTTCGCGGGCTGCCCGTCGCCCGCCGGTGGCAGCGGACGGGTCGCCGCGCCGGGCGTTACCAGCTGTAGCGGTAGCCGACCTGCCCGGTCACGCCGCGCCGGTAATCGCCGCCGATGTTGCGCGCATATTTCACGTTCGCGTACAACGCGCCCGACTTGCCGAAGCCCGCGGTCACGCCAAGGCCGAGCTCGTACCACGTACGGCCCAGGTGCGTCGCGAACGGCGTGCCGCCGACGACGGTCTGGCCCGGCGACAGGAAGTCGTGCAGCACGTCGGCCGTGAAGTACGGTGTCGCGGCGCCGCCGCCCGCGTTCGCGTCGAGGTTCGGCCGGAAGACGCGCACGCCGACGCGTCCGCGCAACGCGTGGGTCGTCGTGCCCGACACGGCCGATACGTTGTCGTTGAACCCGTTCAGCTTCAGGTACTGGTACATCAGCTGCGCCTGCGGCTCGACCGCGATCGGCGTGCCGCCGATCCCGAACGGCTTGCCGACCTCCTGCGACAGTGCGATGCCGAAGCCGTTCTGCGAGGCTTCGTTGCCGTAGCTGTCGCGATAGCGGTTGCCGTAGTGCGTGACCTGGTCGACGCTGTCGAAGTAGGTGCCGTCGGACAGGTAGCGCGTCCAGTAGCCGCCGACGCTCTGCGCGTGCATCTCGACCGAGCCCGTCGACGTCGACAGCCCGGCTGTGTCGGCGCGTGCCATGTCGCTGAAGCTCGCGTTCGCGACGCCGATGCTCGCCGTCACGCCCGCATGCGTGCTGCCGCCGGCGGGTGCCTGGTCGAGCGTCCAGTCCTTGCCGAACTGCGCGAAGAAGGTGCGCTCGTCGGCCGCGAAGCGGCCCGCGTTCGCGTCGAGGCTCTGTCCGCCGATGCGGCCCCACACGCCGTCGCGGTTGCCCGGCGCCTGCTTCTCGAGGTTGTAGATGTCGCCGACGCGCTCGTGCAGCTTGCCGAGCGTCGAGAAGCCGTAGTCGGCGTTCAGCAGCGGTGTCATCGCATAGCCCGCGACGCCCGGACGGTACGCGAGATTGCCGCCGTTGTCGCCGTCCTCGATGACGGATGGGCCGACCGGATCGCCGGGGTCCGTCGGGTCCAGTTGCGAGCGCAGGTACCAGCCGTTCGAATCGCCCTGTCCGCCGCGGTAGAGCCGGTATTCGTATGCGCCGGCCTGTACCGGGCCCGCGAGATGGAACGCCGACGCGGTAGTCGTGCCGCCGTTGGCCGTGACGACCACCGGAATCCCGTCGCCCGTCGTCTGCGCGCCGGTGCCGGCCGTGTTCGCGATCTTCAGGCCGGTCGTGCCGCTTGCGGTGCCGCGGTTCACGATCAGCCGGTCGGTCGGCGATGCGTCGGCGCCGAGGTAGGTGTTCAGCGCGATCGTGCCGCCGTTGCCGACGTAACTGCCGGTCGTCAGCGTCCGGTAGCTGCCGGACGCCGTCGGTGAACCGGACGGCGCGGCGAACGCGACCAGGCCCGCGTTGTTCAGGCTGCTCAGCACGGAGCTGCCGGTCATGTGCCACGTGCTCGAGCCGTCGACGCTCAGCGCGACCGGGTCGATCGTGCCGGTCAGGGTCGTGCCGTTCGTCAGGAACACGTTGCCGGTGCTCGACGCGTCCGACACGATGTCGCCGGCGAGATTCACGGCCGATGCGTTGAAGGTCGCGGTACTGCCGTTCGCGAGGTCCAGCAGCGTGCCGTTGCCGGCCGTCACGACGGTGCCGTTGCGCACCGCGATGTCGACGGTGCCGCCGCGTGCGGCGAACGCCGGCCCGGCGACGGACGCGACGCTGCCGCCGTCGACGAGCACCGAGCTCGTCGCGCCGGTCGCGAGCGTGTCCGTGCTCATGACGCCGGCCGTCGCGCCCTTGAGCGTCGTGCCCGTCAGCGCGAGCACGCCGCCGCCGTCGACGGTCGCGCCGTTGCCGGCCGCGCTTGCTAGCGACGAACCCGTGTCGCCGATGCGGCCGCCGTTGCGCGCGACGAGGCCGTCGGCTGCCGCGCCCGCCGCAGAGACCTTCGTGCCCGACAGCCACGCGGTCGCGCCGCTGCCCGCGACGATCGCGTGCGCGCCGGCGCCGGTCGTCGCGACGGTCGTGCCGTCGGCCGCGAGCGTCGAATCCGCACCCGTCACGAAGAGGCCGCGCGCGTTGTCGCCGGCGGTGCGTACGACGGTCGCCGCGTCGGTCGCGATGCGTGCGCCCGTGCCCGTCGACGACAGCCCGTCGGCGCCATTGCCGGTCGTGCCGATCTGCGTGCCCGACAGCGCGATCGTCGTGTTCGTGCCGAGGTTGTCGATGCCCTTGCCGGCGCCGCCCGCCGCGATCGACGTCGCGCCGGCCGCGATCCCGCCATTCGAGACGGTCGAGTCGATCAGCACGCCGTCGGCGCTGCCGTTCGCGACGACGGTGCCCGCGCCCGACAGCGCGACCGACGCACCCGCGCCGGTCAGGTGCACGCCCGCGACGCCGTCGTCGGCCTCGATCGTGCCCGCGTTGGCAAGCGTCGCCGATGCGCCCTGCACGAGCGCGCCGGTGCCGTTGGCCACGCGGATCGCCGACGCGTTGCTCACGGTGCCGAGCGTGCCGACCACGACGCCCGTCGAGCCTGCGCCGCTCAGCAGCAC
Organism: Burkholderia sp. BCC1993; assembly: GCF_905339865.1. Classification (NCBI taxonomy): domain Bacteria; kingdom Pseudomonadati; phylum Pseudomonadota; class Betaproteobacteria; order Burkholderiales; family Burkholderiaceae; genus Burkholderia; species Burkholderia sp. BCC1993. Next base: position 139,688 of record NZ_CAJPGZ010000006.1, read on the forward strand.
CGTGTTGCGGTTATCGAGCGTGCCGAGGTTCTGCGCGACGAAACCCGTCACGCCCGCGGTCGACGAGGTGACCGCGGCATCGTTGGTCAGCGTCGTCGCGACCGGCGCGCCGGCATTCGCGCCTGCGAGGTCGTGCGCCTGGCCGTCGACGACGCCCGCGATCGCGCCGGCCGCATTCAGGTTGATGGTCGCGCCCGAGTCGATCGTGCCCTTCGCGCCGCCTTCGACTGCTACCGCGATGCCGTTCGCGCCGTTGACGTTGTAGGTGGCGTGGCCGGTCGACAGCATCGTGCCGGCACCGGTCGCGAGCACGCCGCGCGCGCGCTGGCCGTTCACGTCGGTCGTCAGCGTGCCGGCCGCCGATGCACCCGTATAGGCCGCGCCGCCCGCAATGCGGAACAGCGTCGAATCGTCGGTATCGACGCTCAGGTGCTGCGCGGCGACGTTGATCTTCGAGCCTGCGCCATACGCATAGAAGCCGATCTGGTTCGTGCCCGACATGAAGTCGGGCACCGCGTTCGCGTCGACGTTGATCGTCGCGCCCGAACGCGCATGGACGCCGATCGCGCCGGTGCCCGTCAGGTTGAGCGCGCCGTCGACCGTGGCCTTCGCGCGCGGCCCTTCGGCCCACACGCCGTAGTTGCGCGTGTCCGAGGCCGGATCGAGCCCGCCGGCCACGTTGATCGTGCCGGTCGACGTCGCGGCCGTCGCGGTCGAGCCGGTGCCGACCACCATGATGCCGATGCCGTTCACGCCGTTCAGCGTGATCGTGCCGGTGTTGGTCACGGTCGCGGCCGTGTTGGCCGCGAGCATGCCGACGTTCGCGAGCGGCGTGCCGGGCGCCGCGCCGTTGACGACGATCGTGCCCGCGTTGCGCAGCGTGCCGGACGACGAGCCGATGCTCGCGATCCCGGCGCCGTTCTGCGTCTGCGAGCCGATCACGATCGAGCCGCGGTTGCTGGCGGTGCCCGACGCGCCGAGCAGGATCCCGTACGCGTGCGCGGACAGCGCGACGTCGTTCGCCGCCGCCCCCGGCCCGTACTGGGCCGCGCGGCCGAGATAGATCGTGCCGCCGGCCGCGTTCGTGAAGGTGCCGCCCGCCGCGAAGCCGCCGATCACCTGGCTGTCGAGCGTCGTCGCGTTGACGCCGACGTTGATCGTGCCGGCGTTCGACGCGTTCGCGCCGCCCGTCACGGCCACCGCGTAGTTCTGCAGGTCGGGGCGGTTGCCGTCGAGCGTCCATGCGCCGACGTTCATCACGCCGTGGTTGACGAACGAGGTGCCCGAGCCGTTCGCGTACACGCCGTCGCCCTCGGTGTACGCGTGGAACCCGAAGTTGTCGGGCGGCGTGCTGCTGCTCGTGTCGAAATTGTCGCCGGACGCGTAGCCGGACGAGATCACGCCATTGTTGACGCCGCTCGCGCCGCTCAGCAGGCGCACCAGCGTGAAATCGCCCGACAGGCGGCCGTCGTTGACGAAGTGCGCGCCGTTTTCCGCGAGGACGGCCGAACTCGATGCGATCGTGTTGGTGCCGCGGAAGTCGATCTGGCCGTCCTTGCCGATCTGCAGCGTCGCGTTCGCGCCGGTGCCGTGCATTGCCGACAGGTGATCGAGCGGCAGCGTGTTCTTGTCGCCGGCGGACACGTTGTTCGCGTACTGGAAGGTCTCCTTCGAGAACGTGACGGCCTGGCCGAACGCGGTGTCGTACGCGGCCTGCGAGCCGAGCGCGCCGCGCTGGACCGAACGCACGAGGAAGTCGTTGTAGGCGGCGAGCGACGCGGCGTCGCTGACGGTCCACGTGCTGCCGTCGAACGCGGTGAAGGTGCCCGCATAGGCCGGCACGTCGAGCTGGAGGTTGCCGACGGAGCCGCCGCTCGCGAGGTAGTCGCCGGTGGTGAACCAGACCTGGTTGCGTGAATTCCAGTTGACGACGCTTGGGGTGGCGCCCGTCCCGTCCGCGACGGTGAGGTCCGTCTGCTTCGCGGCCATCGTGATTGCGTTGCCGGCCGAGTCGGGCGCGTTGGCGGGATTGCCGATCGACACGTTCAGCGTGCCGCCGGAACGGTCGACCGTGCCGATCCGCGTGTTCACGTACTGGTCGCCGTTGACGTCGCGGTAGACGGGCACGTCGGTCGTGCCGACCGTCGACGCGGAGAACGCGGACGAGTCGTAGGTGGCGACCGACGTATGGGTGCCCATGATCGTGTCGGGCGTGCCGATGCTTTGCGTCTTGCCGCCGAGCGACACCAGCGGCTGATCCGGATTTCCCGACACGATCGTCGTCGTGCCGAACGGGATGCGCGTGTAGCCGGCGTCGCCGCCGTTCTGCCCCGTCCATGCGCCCGTCACGCCGACCGCGTCGCCGCCGGACACGGTCGTGGCGCCGGCCAGGTTGTCGTTCACGGTCGGGCTGACGCTGCCGAGCGCGCAACTGCCGCCGCTCGCGACCGCCGAACCGTCGCCGCAGCTCGACGCGTACGCGGAGCCGGCCGACAGCGCGGCCAGCGCGGCACCGAGCGCGACGACGCGCAGCGGCGAGCGGCGGATCGCCGTGCGGCCGGCGCGGCGGCTTGCGCCCGATTCGCGGCCTGAACGCTTGCCGCGCGCCCGTGTCGTTTCCGCGACCGCGACCCAGCAGCCGGCGGCGTCGCTCCAGATCAATCGAAATGAGTGATTCACGACATGCCCTCTTTCTTGTTTTGAAGTGGTATTCGCCGCATGCGGCGAATGCGCATTCCACGGTGACGCGTGACTCGAATGGACGTGCGGCAGCCGTGGCTGCATGACGCGCCGGTCGGGTTTCGTTACACCGAAGATGGAGCGAGTCTACTAATCGGCGGGGCGGTCGATTTTCAAAAAAATCAGGAAATGTGGGGATGGTAACGGTATCGAGTGGTATTTCTGAATTGTGTGGGTAATCGAACTGAAAGCCTTTGTGGGTAAGGGCTTGGTGGATTTTTTATAAAACAGGCAGAATCGCCGGTTCGGTGGGCTGGCGCACGATCGGCGTGGGGATTTTGCTTTAAGCTGTGGCTTCCGGATTATCCGATTTCGAATGTCTTGTTTTATTTGTTTCGCCAGTGAATTATTTTCGCTTGAAAATTAATTAAATAAAAGTGAATGTCGTGTGGCGACGCACGCGTGCGTGAAATGGCGGCCTGAATGGAACGTTGTCGGGCGGAGCTTTCAATGCGGGCAATCATCGGCGGATGCCGGATGCCGGATGCCGGATGCCGGATGCCGGATGCGTGGTGCGACGATCCGGGCGTGACGCGGGATCGTCGGGCCGCGACGATGGCGGAACAGCGCAACGCATGAAGGGCGCGCCCGGCGGCGGCGCGGGGCGCTCAGAAATCGATCGAGTCGTCGGAATCGCCGTCGGCGCCGGCCGCGAGTTCGGCGTGCTGCGTACCGCACGGCGCGGACGCCGACGCGTCGAGCGCCGGGTTGCGCAGTTTCTCGAGCACGCGCTCGGGCACCGGAATCTGCATCCGCGCGGCGACGTCGCCGCACTGGAACATGATCAGCTCGCCCGGTTCGAACGAGGTCCAGATTTCGTTGTCGGTCAGCGGCTGCGTGGCGATCACCGCGACGCGATCCTCGGGCGTCGTGTATTTCGCGAAGTCGATCGACAGGTCTTCGTCGACCAGATGCGCGGTCGAGAACGGCCAGCGCCGCACGAGGTAGTGCAGCCGCGTCGAGCAGTGCGCGAAGAGGGCCTGGCCGTTCGACATCAGGAAGTTGAACACGCCGTGATCGGTGATGCCGCGCGTCAGCTCGCCGACGCGCTCGAACAGCTCCGGCAACGGCGGCTGCGCGCCGGGAAACGCTTCGCGCAGCCCCTGCATCAGCACGCAGAACGCCTTCTCGCTGTCGGTGGTGCCGACCGGATGGTAGACGCTGCCGTCGAGATCGGGTTCGTAGTCCTGCAGATCGCCGTTATGCGCGAAGATCCAGTGCCGCCCCCACAGCTCGCGCATGAACGGGTGGCTGTTCTCGAGCAGGATGTGGCCTTGCGTGGCCTTGCGGATGTGCGCGATCGTGTTCTTGGACTTGATCGGGTAGCGCTTCACCATTTCGGCGAGCGGCGACGTGGCCGACGCCTGGTGGTCGACGAAGAGGCGACAGGCCTTGTCCTCGAAGAACGCGATCCCCCAGCCGTCGGCATGGTGATCGGTGAGGCCGCCCCGGGCCGCGAAACCTGTGAAGGAGAATGTGACGTCCGTCGGCGCGGCGCAGTTCATTCCTAGGAGTTGGCACATTTTACTTGGGGCGGGGGCGGAAGCGGGGTAACCAACCGGGTGAACCCCGGTACAATATGACTTCTAGCATATCACCGAGCCTTGAGCGGTAAAAAGCGGATTCCGCCGGCCGAAGGCCCCGTGTTGCGGTTTGCCGTCAGTCGGCCCGCGCACGCGCGTTCCGGCCCCGCAGATGGCCAGCCCGTTCCTCACGACGCCTCCTATGACTGCCTCGAACGCTTCCTCTCCGGCGACGCTCACGCTCGCCCGTCCCGACGACCTGCACCTGCACCTGCGCGACGGCGACGTGCTGGCCGCGGTGCTGCCGCACACGGCGCGCCAGTTCGCCCGCGCGATCGTCATGCCGAACCTGAAGCCGCCCGTCACGACCACCGCGCAAGCGCAGGCCTATCGCGAGCGAATCCTGGCCGCGCTGCCGGCGGGCATGGCGTTCGAGCCGTTGATGACGCTGTACCTGACCGACAACACGTCGCCCGACGAAATCCGCCGCGCGCGCGACAGCGGCTTCGTGCACGGCGTGAAGCTGTATCCGGCCGGCGCGACGACGAACTCCGACCACGGCGTCAGCGATCTCGCGAAGTGCGCGAAGACGCTCGAGGTCATGCAGGAAACCGGTATGCCGCTGCTCGTGCACGGCGAGGTGACCGATCCGTCGATCGACATGTTCGATCGCGAGAAGGTGTTCATCGACCGCGTGATGACGCCGCTGCGCCGCGATTTCCCTGGCCTGAAGGTGGTGTTCGAGCACATCACCACGAAGGACGCCGCCGACTACGTGCGCGACGCCGATGCGGCGCCGGGCCTGCTCGGCGCGACGATCACGCCGCAGCACATGCTGTACAGCCGCAACGCGCTGTTCGTCGGCGGGATCCGCCCGCATTACTACTGCCTGCCGGTGCTGAAGCGTGAAACGCACCGCGTCGCGCTCGTCGAAGCCGCGACGTCGGGCAACCCGCGCTTCTTCCTCGGCACCGACAGCGCGCCGCACGCACGCGACGCGAAGGAAACCGCGTGCGGCTGCGCGGGCTGCTACACGGCGCTGCACGCGCTCGAACTGTATGCGGAAGCGTTCGACAAGGCGGACGCGCTCGACAAGCTGGAAAATTTCGCGAGCCGCTTCGGTGCCGATTTCTACGGGCTGCCGCACAGCACCGAGACGATCACGCTGCGCCGTGAGACCTGGGAACTGCCGCGCGAGGTGTTCGCGGGCGATACGCCCGTCGTGCCGCTGCGCGCCGGCGAATCGATCGGCTGGAAGTTCGCGTGACCGGCACGCCGCCGCGCGCGGCCGGCCATGCGGCCGGCGGCGGCGCGGCGGCGTTCGCGCGGATCGACTGGTCCGCGCCGTGGCTCGCGCGCTACGCGGAACCGGGCCGCACGCTTCAGGCGGCCGCGCTCGCGGGCGAGGCCGCGCTGCTGGACGCACTGAACGGCGCGCTGCGCGGTGATGCCCGCGTCAGCGGCCGCGGCAAGCCGCTGCGCTTCGTGCCGCAGGCCGAGCTGCCGCCCGGCATCGCATACGAAACCCATATCGCCGAGACCGGCGGCGTCCCGACCCGCCACAATCTTCACGACTTCTTCAATGCGCTCGTCTGGTTCGCGTATCCGCGCACCAAGGCCGCGCTGAACGCACGCCAGGCCACGGCGATCGATGCCGCGGGCGGCGTCGGGCCCGTGCGCGGCACGCTGCGCGACGCGCTGACGCTGTTCGACGAAAATGCCGCGCTGTTCGTGACGGCCGACCGCACGCTCGCCGACGCGCTGCGCGGCTTCAGCTGGCAGCAGCTGCTGGTGGCGGCGCGCGACGCGTGGGGCACGCGCTGCGAGGCGCGGCTCGTCGGCCATGCGCTGCTCGAGAAGCTCGTCGCGCCCTACAAGTCCTGCACCGCGCACGCATGGATCGTCGAAGTGGGTGACGACTATTTTTCGTGGCCCGACGCGCAGCGTGCCGCGCATGTCGATGCGCGGATCGCCGGCGAACTCGCAACGCGCGAGCTCACGAGCCGCGATTTCGCGCCGCTGCCGGTGCTCGGCGTGCCGGGCTGGTGCGAAGCGAATGCCGCGCCCGCGTTCTACGACGATCCGGCGGTTTTCCGCAGCGGCCGCCGCTCGCGCGCTGCCGGCGGCGGCGCACAGTGCTAGAATGCGCGTCGCAAAGCAGGCCAGGCAGTCGCGGCCTCGCCGCCTTCGGGCAGGCGGGGGCGAGGAAAGTCCGGACTCCACAGGGCAGGGTGATGGCTAACGGCCATCCGTGGCGACACGCGGAACAGGGCAACAGAAAGCAAACCGCCGATGGCCCGGCGCAAGCCGGGATCAGGTAAGGGTGAAACGGTGCGGTAAGAGCGCACCGCGGCGACGGCGACGTCCGCCGGCACGGTAACCTCCACCCGGAGCAATTCCAAGTAGGCAGGCGCGCATTTTCGGATGCAGGACGGGGCCCCCGTCTCGTCTGCGGGTAGGAAGCTTGAGCGCGTCAGCAATGGCGCGCCTAGAGGAATGGCTGCCACGCGCCGTGCGCTTCGGCGTGCAGCGTGCACAGAATCCGGCTTATCGGCCTGCTTTGCCGTTCGAATGCGAAAGGGCCGGCGCTCCATCAGGAGCGCCGGCCCTTTTTTTCATGCGTGGCTGCCGTGCGTTCAGGCCGCGACGATGTCGAACGAATGCGTGAGTTCGGCGGTCTTCGCGATCATGATCGACGCCGAGCAGTACTTGTCGTGCGACAGGTTGATCGCGCGCTCGACCGTGGCCGGGTTCAGGTTGCGGCCGGTGACGGTGAAGTGGAAGTGGACCTTCGTGAACACTTTCGGATCTTCGCTCGCGCGTTCGGCCTTCAGCGTGACCGAGCAGCCGGTGACTTCCTGGCGGCTCTTCTTCAGGATCAGCACGACGTCGTACGCGGTGCAGCCGCCGGTGCCGACCAGCACCATTTCCATCGGACGCGGCGCGAGGTTGTGGCCGCCGCCTTCAGGCGCGCCGTCCATCGCGACGAGGTGCCCGCTTCCGGTCTGGGCGGAAAACGCCATGCCGTCCTGACCCATCCAGCTTACTTTGCATTCCATGCTTGCACTCCAGCGTTGCCTGATTCGGATTCGATCCGGCATTGTAGCCCGCGGCGCTTCGGTCGGCTGATGCGCTGCACGACGCGCAGCGCCATGCCGCTGCGTGCGGCGCCCGGCGGGGCGCCGAACGGCGATTTCCCTGCTGTCTTTAGGGGTTTTACTCTAGGTGTGACGGGCTTGCGGCCGCGCTCTTGCTTTCCAATCGATTGATTCTAAAAGAGAAAATCCATTCATCGGGCGAGGCTCATCGAATTCCGCATTATGGTGTTCGATTTCGTAATGCAAATTTTCTTGTGAAGTCGGCGACGCATTCGTATAATGAGCCTCATTGGTTGTCGCGCTGCGGCAACCTCCGCATGTCTCCTCCACCCTCCTCCAAAGGTGGATTAAGCCCGAACCAACCGTTCGGGCTTTTTTTCGTCCCATGCAAGCATCGGCGCGCAGTTTGCGCGCGTCGATATCGTCATTGACGCCCGTTTACGCCGGCCGCCGTGCGGCTGGCTGCGATGCCGCGCCGGGCGGCGTGTCCGTCGAACGGGCGGCAGGGGCCGGGACGTGTGCGGCCGATGCATGGCCATGACCGCGCGCGCAGAAGTGGCGTACGCGTTCGCGTACCGCACGCAGGCGGGCGATGCGATCTTCGGCATGGGCGCGGCGGGCGTCGGCGATGCGGGAATCGAGGGCGTCGAGCTTGGCCTCGCAGCCGGCCCGGGCGGCGACGGCGGGCGCCGCGGCGGCCAGCAATGCGGCCGCGAGAAAGGGCGTAAGTCGTTGTTTCATCATGCTTGTTTGTTGTTTTCCGTGATCGGCCGGTCTGGCGCGGCAAGGTCAGGTGCCGCGCGTCGATGGGTGCCGCCCCAAGCGCTCGGTTCGCCTGGTGTATCGGGGCACGACCGGATTTTGGCCCATTTCGGGCGCCGCCGGCACGGGGCGTGGATTCTCTTTGACCACGCTGCGGTATTTCCTTTATAATTCAGGGCTTTTCCGCATTCATGCCCACGGAAAAAGAACAGGGAGAGCCTGCACCGCGCCTCGAAGCGCACACAGACAAGCAGGAAGAACACATCGGGCAAAGCATTTTTTTTGGATCGATCATGAAGACGTTTTCCGCAAAAGCCCATGAGGTGACGCGCGAATGGTACGTGATTGACGCGACGGATAAGGTTCTCGGCCGTGTTGCCAGCGAAGTGGCACGCCGTCTGCGCGGCAAGCACAAGCCTGAGTTCACCCCGCACGTCGACACTGGTGATTTCATCATCATCATCAACGCAAGCAAGTTGAAGGTCACGGGCAACAAGACTCTGGACAAGAAGTACTACCGTCACTCGGGCTACCCGGGCGGTATCTATGAAACGACGTTCGGCAAGATGCAAGAACGCTTCCCGGGCCGTGCGCTCGAGAAGGCGGTCAAGGGCATGCTGCCGAAGGGCCCGCTCGGCTACGCGATGATCAAGAAGCTGAAGGTCTACGCTGAAGCTACGCATCCGCATTCGGCTCAACAGCCGAAGGCGCTCGAGATCTAAGGGGAGCCCACATGATCGGTAACTGGAACTACGGTACGGGCCGCCGCAAGAGCGCAGTCGCACGTGTCTTCATCAAGGCTGGCAAGGGCGACATCATCGTCAACGGCAAGCCCATCGCTGACTACTTCTCGCGTGAAACGTCGCTGATGATCGTGCGTCAACCGCTGGAACTCACGAACCACGGCCAGACGTTCGACATCAAGGTCAACGTCAACGGCGGCGGCGAAACGGGTCAGGCAGGCGCAGTGCGTCACGGCATCACCCGCGCGCTGATCGACTACGATGCGACGCTCAAGCCGTCGCTGTCGAACGCAGGCTTCGTCACGCGCGATGCACGTGAAGTCGAGCGTAAGAAGGTTGGTCTGCGCAAGGCACGTCGCGCAAAGCAGTTCTCGAAGCGTTAATTCCGCTTCATGGCCGCGCCGCTTCCGGGCGGCGTCCGCCGGAAAAACCGCCAGTTTTCGCGCTGGCGGTTTTTTTATGCCCGCGCGGCGGCGCCCCGCGGGCGGTTTCCTGTACTGAAATCAACAAGAACCTATTGATTTCATGGACATCAGCACGATCTTCTGATCGGCCCTACAATAGCGGCTAAAGCTTTTTGGAGAGTTCGCATGAACGCTGTTACCGAATCCGCAGCAACGACGACCGATATGCCGATGCCGTTTGTCTTCACCGACGCCGCGGCCGACAAGGTCAAGCAATTGATCGATGAAGAGGGCAATCCCGACCTGAAGCTGCGCGTGTTCGTGCAGGGCGGCGGCTGCTCGGGCTTCCAGTATGGCTTCACGTTCGACGAGGAAGTCAACGAGGACGACACCGTGATGAACAAGAACGGCGTCCAGCTCCTGATCGACTCGATGAGCTACCAGTACCTGGTCGGCGCCGAGATCGACTACAAGGACGACCTCAACGGCGCCCAGTTCGTGATCAAGAACCCGAACGCCACGACCACCTGCGGGTGCGGCTCGTCGTTCTCGGTCTGAACGCACGACGGATCCTGTCCGGTTCGCCGGAATGAAAAAACGGGGCTTGATGCCCCGTTTTTTTCGTCCGTGTGCGCGACGAACCGCGCGGGCGGCCTGTCGGCGCGTCCCGGACGCGCCGCATCCGGGGTTCCTCCTCGTTTCTCGTTTCCTCGCATCAGCGCGGATAGAGCGCGCCGAGCACGCGCTCGCCCGCGGCGCCCGTCACACTCGCGAGATTGCCGGGCTGGCGCGCGGTGAAGCGGTACGCGAGCCACGCGAACGCGAGCGCCTCGACCTGCTGCGGCGGCACGCCGAGCGCGGCCGTCGTCTCCACCGTCGCCGGCACGCCGGCCTCGTGCAGTGCATGCCGGAGCGCAGCGAGCAGCACCGGGTTGCGGGCGCCGCCGCCGCAGACGAACACGGCCTTGCAGCCGGCCGCGTGCCGTGCGATCTCGCGCGCGACCGAGACGGCGGTGAGTGCCGTCAGCGTCGCCTGCACGTCTTCCGGCGCGACTTGCGCGAACGCGGCGAGCTTCGCGTCGAGCCACGCAGGATTGAACAGGTCGCGGCCGGTGCTTTTCGGCGGCGGCGCGGCGAAGTAGGGTTCGTCGAGCAGCGCGTCGAGCAGCGCCGCGTGCACGGTACCGCGCGCGGCGAACTTGCCGCCGTCGTCGTAAGGCTTGCCGAGGTGGCGCATCGCCCATTCGTCGAGCAACGCATTCGCGGGCCCGCAGTCGAAGCCGCGCACGTCGCCGCCTTCGCCGGGCAGGATCGTGATGTTGCTGATGCCGCCGAGGTTGCAGACGACCCGCGTCTCGCCCGGCGCGCCGAACACCGTCGCGTGGAACGCCGGCGCGAGCGGCGCGCCGTGGCCGCCGGCCGCGACGTCGCGGCTGCGGAAATCGGCGATCACGTCGAGATGGGCGAGTTCGGCGAGCAGCGCCGGATTGTTGAGCTGGCGCGTGTAGCCGCGCTCGGGGCGGTGCCGGACCGTCTGGCCGTGCACGCCGATCGCGCGGATCTCGTCGCGCGACAGGCCGGCCGTGCGCTGCAGCTCGTGACAGCACACCGCGTAGCGCGTGACGAGCGCATTCGCCGCGACCGATTCGCGGTCGATCTCGTTGTCGCCGGGCTGCTGCAGCGCGAACAGCGCGTCGCGCAGCGATTGCGCGAAGCCGACGAACGCTTCCGCGAGCACGAGCGGCGCGCGGCCGGTCTCGAAACGCACGGCGACGCCGTCGACGCCGTCCATGCTGGTTCCCGACATCAGCCCGAAGTAGATGCCGTCGGCCGGATGGGCGGGTTGCGGATGTCGTTGCGGCACGTTGGGTCCTCCTGGATCGAGCGGCGCGGGCCGGTGCCACGCGCCTTGCGCCCGATTATCCGCGCAACCTGACGCGTCGTTAAGCGATGCACGCGCAAGTTATGGGAAAATCCCTGTCTTTGCGACATTCTTCCCGGCACCGATGAGCACCGAATCCAGTTCCAAGCCCGTTTTCCCGATCACCGACGAAGTCCGCCATGCGCTCGCCGTCACGAAGCGCGGCGTCGACGAGCTGCTGATCGAGGAAGAGTTCGCGCAGAAGCTCGCGCGCAGCGCGGCCACCGGCACGCCGTTGCGTATCAAGCTCGGCCTCGACCCGACCGCACCCGACATCCACATCGGCCATACGGTCGTGCTGAACAAGATGCGTCAGCTGCAGGACCTCGGCCACACGGTCATCTTCCTGATCGGCGATTTCACGTCGCAGATCGGCGACCCGTCGGGCCGCAACGCGACGCGCCCGCCGCTCACGCGCGAGCAGATCGAATCGAACGCGAAGACCTACTTCGAGCAGGCCGCGCTCGTGCTCGACCGCGACAAGACCGAGATCCGCTACAACAGCGAATGGTCGATGCCGCTCGGCGCGGACGGGATGATCAAGCTCGCGTCGCGCTACACGGTCGCGCGGATCCTCGAGCGCGAGGATTTCACGAAGCGCTTCCAGGGCGGCGTGCCGATCTCGATCCACGAATTCCTGTACCCGCTGATGCAGGGCTACGACTCGGTCGCGCTGAACGCCGACCTCGAGCTCGGCGGCACCGACCAGAAGTTCAACCTGCTGGTCGGCCGCGAACTGCAGAAGCAGTACGGCCAGGAACAGCAGTGCATTCTCACGATGCCGCTGCTCGAAGGCCTCGACGGCGTCGAGAAGATGTCGAAGTCGAAGGGCAACTATGTCGGCATCAGCGAGCAGCCGAACGACATGTTCGGCAAGCTGATGAGCATCTCGGACACGCTGATGTGGCGTTACTTCGAGCTGCTGTCGTTCCGCAGCATCGAAGAAATCGCCGGCTTCAAGCGCGATGCCGAAGGCGGCCGCAACCCGCGCGACTTCAAGGTGCTGCTCGCGCAGGAAATCGTCGCGCGCTTCCACTCGCAGGCCGATGCCGAGCGTGCGCTGGAGGACTTCAACCACCGCGCGAAGGGCGGCGTGCCGGACGACATCCCGTCGGTCACGCTCGCGGGCGCGCCGCTCGCGATCGGCCAGCTGCTGAAGCAGGCGGGCCTCGTGCCGTCGACGAGCGAAGCGCTGCGCAACATCGAGCAGGGCGGCGTGAAGATCGACGGCGCGACCGTCTCCGACAAGGGGCTGAAGGTCGAGGCCGGCGAATTCGTCGTGCAGGTTGGCAAGCGCCGCTTCGCGCGCGTCACGCTGACCGCATGATCGCGCTGATCCAGCGCGTGAAGCGCGCCGACGTGCGCGTCGGCGACCGCACGACGGGCGAGATCGGCGCAGGGCTGCTCGCGCTCGTCTGCGCGGAGCGCGGCGACACCGAAGCCGCGGCCGACAAACTGCTCGCGAAGCTGCTCGGCTATCGCGTGTTCAGCGATGCCGCGGGCAAGATGAACCTGCCGGTGTCGAACATCGACGGCGCGGGCGGCGCCGGCGGCCTGCTGCTCGTGTCGCAGTTCACGCTCGCGGCGGACACCAACAGCGGGCTGCGGCCGAGCTTCACGCCGGCCGCACCGCCCGACGAAGGCGCGCGCCTGTTCGACTATTTCGTCGCGGCCGCGCGCGAGCGTCATCCGGTCGTCGAGACGGGCGAGTTCGGCGCCGACATGCAGGTGTCGCTCGTCAACGATGGCCCCGTGACGTTCTGGCTGCAAGTGCGGCCCTGATTCATTCCCGGAGACGCGCCGCGATGGCCACCACGCAGATTCTCTTCATTCGCCATGGCGAGACGGCCTGGAACCGCATCAAGCGCATCCAGGGCCATATCGACATTCCGCTGGCCGACACGGGGCTCGCGCAGGCGCAGCGGCTGGCCGTCCGGCTCGCGCGGGACGCGCGCGAAGGACAGCGGATCGACGCGATCTATTCGAGCGACCTGATGCGCGCGCAACAAACCGCGCAACCCTTTGCCGATGCGCTCGGGCTGCCGCTGCAGTTGCGCGAAGGGTTGCGCGAACGCGCGTACGGCGTGTTCCAGGGGCATGACAGCACCGAGATCGAGATGCTGTTTCCGGACGCCTACGCCGCGTGGCAGACGCGCGACCCGGGCTTCGCGCCCGACGGCGGCGAGTCGCAGCGCGAGCTCTATCATCGCGTGCTGCATGCGCTCGAGCCGATCGTCGCCGCGCATCCGGGCGACCGGATCGCGTGTGTCGCACACGGCGGCGTGCTCGACTGCGTGTACCGCTTTGCAAACGGTATCGACCTGTCGGCGCCGCGCAGCTATCAGCTGCTCAACACGAGCATCAACGTCGTCGATTACGTCGATGGTCGCGCGCAGGTCGTGCAATGGGCCGACGTGTCGCACCTGGACGCCGCGAGCGACGACGATGACGGGTATCGCAAGGTACTCTGATCCGGTCGTACCGGCTCCACCCCGGCGGAAGAAGCCGATCGTCAGGCGGGCGGGGTACCGTCGGGCGGTGTCGCGGTGGCGCGGCGGCGTGCGCGCTTCGACGCGCCGTTGACGAGCGCCCAGCGCAGCACGGGCGCGACTGCCCGCACACCGGGCCGGACCACCGCGCGTCGCAGCGGCGCGAACGTCGACACGTCGAGCATGCGCTGCGCCCAGGGCGGCAGCAGGTCGATTCCCGCATGCATGATCAGCGACGCGGCCGGTCGCAGCGCGGGCGTTGCGACCGGCACGTTCAGCAGGATGTCCATGACCTCGAAGGTGTGCGGCCCGGCTTCGAGTTCGGGCAGCATGCGCGCGAAATAGGCCGCTACCTCGGCGCGTGAACGGGGCACATCCCGGGCGCCGAGCAACTCCGCGATCAATGCCGTTTCAGCGTAGTAGCCGTCCTGCAGCTCGCCCGACAGCGACGGATTCACATAGCGCAAATGCGCAGCGAGGAAGCTCGAAACTTCCGCGACATGCACCCAGGTCAGCAACGCCGGATCGTCGGCTCGATACGGCCGGCCGTCGGGCGCGGTGCCCGATATGCGCGCGTGGATCGTTTTCACGCGCTCGATGAGCGCGAGTGCGTCCGCGCGGCTGCCGAACGTCGTGCCCGTGATGAACGTGGCGGTGCGCCGCAAGCGGCCGAGGATGTCGGTGCGAAACGACGAGTGATCCCAGACGCCCGCGAGCGCGAGCGGATGGAGCGCCTGCAGCAGCAGCGCGGCAATGCCGCCCGTCATCATCGACGTGAAATCGGCATGCACGCGCCAGCAGATCGCGTCGGGGCCGAACAGCCCCGGGTCTCCGGGCGGCGATGAGAGATCGATAGACGGACCGCCGCCGCCCGTCGTCAGGTGCGTGATGCCGGCCACGAGCCGCTTGCGGATCGGTTCGACCCAGCGCGGGCCCGGTGTGGGCGAGGCGCGGTGCGGGCTGGGCGGCGTGGTCATGGCGAGCTTGGCGCGGGCAGCGGGTTACTTCCCGTCGGCGGTATCCCACATCCCGCGTTCGGGGTTGCCGGCATCGGGCGCGGAGAGCCCGAAGTGGCGATACGTGAGCAGCGTCGCGATGCGCCCGCGCGGCGTGCGCTGCAGGAAGCCCTGCTGGATCAGGTACGGTTCGAGCACGTCCTCGATCGTGTCGCGCTCCTCGCCGATCGCCGCCGCGAGGTTGTCGATGCCGACCGGGCCGCCGTCGAACTTGTGCAGGATCGCCTCGAGCAGTTTGCGGTCCATCAGGTCGAAGCCGACCGGATCGACGTCGAGCATCGCGAGCGCGGCGTCGGCGACGGCCGCGGTGATCTGGCCGTCGGCCTTCACTTCCGCGTAGTCGCGCACGCGGCGCAGCAGCCGGTTCGCGATCCGTGGCGTGCCGCGCGAGCGCTTCGCGATCTCCAGCGCGCCGTGCGGATCGATCTGCGCGTTCAGGAGCGACGCCGAGCGCCGCACGATGCGCGACAACTGCTCGGCATCGTAGAACTCGAGGCGCGCGACGATCCCGAAGCGATCGCGCAGCGGGTTGGTCAGCATCCCCGCACGCGTGGTCGCGCCGACCAGCGTGAACGGCTGCAGGTCGAGCTTCACGCTGCGCGCGGCCGGCCCTTCGCCGATCATGATGTCGATCTGGTAATCCTCGAGCGCCGGATACAGGATTTCCTCGACGACCGGCGACAGCCGGTGGATCTCGTCGATGAACAGCACGTCGTTCGCTTCGAGGTTGGTCAGCAGCGCGGCGAGATCGCCCGCGCGTTCGAGCACGGGGCCCGACGTCTGGCGCAGGTTCACGCCCATCTCGCGCGCGATGATGTGCGCGAGGGTGGTCTTGCCGAGGCCCGGCGGCCCGAACAGCAGCACGTGGTCGAGCGGCTCGGCGCGGCGCTTCGCGGCCTCGATGAAGATCTCGAGCTGGCCGCGCACCTTTTCCTGGCCGACGTAGTCGTCGAGCTGGCGCGGCCGCAGCGCGCGTTCGAACACCTCCTCGTGCGACGAGGCGGGCGTGGCGGCGATGATCCGCTCGGCGGCGAGTTTGTCGGTTTCAATCATGCGGCCATTGTACCGCGCGCCGTCACGCGGCCGAACTGGCCGAGCGGCCGACTGGCGCGTGCCGCGCGACGGCGCGACACTGGCTCCGACAGCCGGCTCGGGCGGCCGTTACACCTTCGACAGTGCCTTGAGCGCGAGTTTGATGCCTTCGGACACGCCGGTGCCGGCCGGCACGTTCTTGATCGCGGCGAGGCCTTCCTTTTCGGAATAGCCGAGCGCGAGCAGCGCGTTGAGGATGTCGGTCGCGTGGTCGGACTGGGACGCGGCGCCGGCGAGCGCGCCGAGGTCCGCGCCCAGCTTGCCCTTCAGCTCGAGCAGCAGGCGCTCGGCGGTCTTCTTGCCGATGCCGGGCAGGCGCGTGAGACGCGCGGCGTCCTGCATCGTCACCGCCTGCGCGAGCTCCTGCACGCTCATGCCGGACAGCACGGCCAGCGCCATGCGCGCGCCGATGCCGGTGATCTTCAGCAGTTCGCGGAAGGTCGTGCGCTCCTGCGGCGTCAGGAAGCCGTACAGCAGGTGCGCGTCCTCGCGCACGATCTGCTGCGTGAGCAGCACGACGCGCTCGCCCGTTTGCGGCAGGTTGTAGAAGGTGCTCATCGGTACGTCGATTTCGTAGCCGACGCCGTTGCAGTCGACGAGCAGGTGAGGCGGATTCTTTTCGAGCAGGATGCCGGCGATGCGACCGATCATGGATGGCGGGATGCGAGGAAGAAAGCGCGAGTGTAGCGCAGGTGCGGCGCGATGCCGATGGGTTGGCCGTCAGGCCAGGGCGCCGCGCGGCGCGTGCGCGACGCGGGGCGATCAGGCGATCAGGCGGGCGGGTAGGCAGGCAGGACGGTGGCAGGCGCAATGCGCGCGATGCGGGTGGCCGCGCGCCGCGCCGAAGGGATGCGTGCCGTCGCGTCAGCCGACGAGCCGTCCGCGCCGCACGCGCAGCCCCCTTTTCGCGAGCGCCGGCGCGAGGCCGCTGATCGTGCCGAGCGTATTGCCGCTGTGCGCGTGGCAGATCGCCATCCCGAGCGCGTCGGCCGCGTCGCTTCCGGGCTGGCCGGTCAGGTTGAGCAGCCTCGTGACCATCTCCTGCATCTGCGACTTGGTCGCGCGGCCGTAACCGACGACCGCCTGCTTCAGTTGCAGCGCGGTGTATTCCGCCACCGGCAGGCCGCCGGAGACGAGCCCGCAGATCGCGGCACCGCGCGCCTGGCCGAGCAGCAGCGTCGACTGCGGGTTCACGTTCACGAACACCTGTTCGATCGCGGCCTGGTCGGGCGCGTGTTCACGCACGAGCGTCGATACGCCCTGGAAGATCGTGCCGAGCCGGGTGGCCAGGTCGGCCGTGGGCGTGCGGATCACGCCGCTTGCGACATAGGCGAGCCGGTGGCCGCTGACGTCGATGACGCCGAAGCCGGTGACGCGCAGGCCGGGGTCGATGCCGAGAATTCGCATGAGTGAGGAGAAAAACCTGATGCCGCGATACTACAACGAATGGTGCGCGGGGCCGGCCGCGCAGCTGCGTGCGCCGGCGCCGCGCAATAAAAAACCCGGCGGGGATGATGCCGCCGGGTCTTCGTGCGGCGGCCGCGCGGGCCGCGTGCGATCAGTGACGGAAGTGGCGCACGCCCGTCAGGATCATCGCGATGCCGTGCTCGTCGGCCGCCGCGATCACTTCGTCGTCGCGCATCGAGCCGCCCGGCTGGATCACGCAGGTCGCGCCTGCCGCCACGACGACGTCGAGACCGTCGCGGAACGGGAAGAACGCATCCGACGCGACGGCCGAGCCGGCCAGCGTGAGGCCCGCGTTCTGCGCCTTGATGCTCGCGATGCGTGCCGAATCGACGCGGCTCATCTGGCCTGCGCCGACGCCGAGCGTCATGCCGTTGCCGCAGAACACGATCGCGTTCGACTTCACGTACTTCGCGACGCGCCATGCGAACAGCAGGTCGTCCATTTCCTTCGCGGTCGGTTGACGCTTCGTGACGACGCGCAGCTCGCTCGGCTGCACGTTCTTCGAATCGAGCGACTGCACGAGCAGGCCGCCGCCCACGCGCTTCAGGTCGAACGCGTTATGGCCGTCGCCGAGCGCGATTTCGAGCAGGCGCACGTTCTGCTTCGCGGCGAACACCTGCTTCGCGGCGTCCGTGAACGACGGCGCGATCAGCACTTCGACGAACTGCTTGGCCACCGCCTGTGCGGCCGTCTCGTCGACTTCGCGGTTGAACGCGATGATGCCGCCGAATGCCGATGTCGGGTCGGTCTGGAATGCCTTCGCGTATGCGTCGGCCGAGTCGTTGCCGACCGCGACGCCGCACGGGTTCGCGTGCTTGATGATCACGCAGGCCGGCGCGTCGAACGTCTTCACGCATTCCCACGCCGCGTCCGAATCCGCGATGTTGTTGTACGACAGTTCCTTGCCCTGCAACTGGCGGTAGTTCGCCAGTGCGCCGGCCGGCGCCGCGAGGTCGCGGTAGAACGCCGCGCTCTGGTGCGGGTTCTCGCCGTAGCGCAGGTCCTGCACCTTGTCGAACGCGATGTTCAGCGTGGCCGGGTATGCGCTGCGCGATGCGTGCTGCAGCTCGTCGGTCAGGCTCGTCAGGTAGTTCGTGATCGCGCCGTCGTATTGCGCGGTGTGCGCGAACACCTTGGTCGCGAGGCGGAAGTTGGTCGCATAGCCGATCGCGTTGCCGTTCGCCTTCATTTCGTCGAGCACGACCGCGTAGTCGGCCGGGTCGACGACGACCGTCACGTCGCGGTGGTTCTTCGCGGCCGAGCGCAGCATCGTCGGGCCGCCGATGTCGATGTTCTCGATCGCGTCGGCGAGCGTGCAGTCGTCCTTCGCGATCGTCGCGACGAACGGATACAGGTTCACGACCAGCAGGTCGATCGTCGGGATGCCGTGCTGCTCCAGCGCCTGCATGTGCTCGGGCAGGTCGCGGCGGGCGAGGATGCCGCCGTGCACCTTCGGGTGGAGCGTCTTCACGCGCCCATCGAGCATTTCCGGGAAGCCCGTGTAGTCAGCGACTTCGGTCACGGGCAGGCCCGCGTCGGCGAGGAGTTTCGCGGTGCCGCCGGTCGACAGCAGTTTGACGCCGAGGTCGGACAGCGACTTCGCGAAGTCGACGATGCCGGTCTTGTCGGAAACGGAAATGAGCGCTTGCTTGATCATGATGGAACCACCAATAGCCAGGGAAACGGGGACGGGACGGCCGCCTACAGCAGGCCGTGCTGCTGCAGCTTCTTGCGCAGCGTATTGCGATTGATGCCGAGGTACTCCGCGGCGAGCGACTGGTTGCCGCCGGCCTGTACGAGCACGACCTCGAGCATCGGCTTTTCGACGCAGGACATCACCATTTCATAGACGTCGTGCGGATTGGAGCCGTCTAGATCCCGGAAATACACGTCCAGGCTCTCGCGGACACATTGTTCGATGTTGTGCTTGCTCATGCTGCTAACTGGTTATGGTCGTCCGACTCGCCCTGGCCGTTTTCCTCTTCGTCATCGACGTAGACGAGGTGGTCCGACAGCGCCTTTTGCGCCTCGAAGAATGCATTGACGGCGGCGAGCTGCTCGCGGGAGGAATCGAGCGTGTTCATCCTGTGCCGGAACCCGTTGGCACCGGAAAGGCCGCGAGTGTACCAGCCGATGTGCTTGCGCGCAGTACGGACGCCCGTGAATTCACCATAGAACGCGTAGTGGTCTTCCAGGTGTTCGTTCATCACCTGCTGGATCTCGTCGATCCGCGGCGGGGGCAGCAGCTCGCCGGTTTGCAGGAAATGATCGATTTCACGGAACAGCCACGGCCGGCCTTGCGCGGCGCGACCGATCATCAGGGCGTCGGCGCCGGTGGCGTCGAGCACGGCCTTCGCTTTCGCCGGCGACGTGATATCGCCGTTCGCGACGACCGGGATGCGCACGGCCGCCTTCACGGCCGCGATCGTGTCGTATTCCGCGTCGCCGCGGTAGAGGTCGGCGCGCGTGCGGCCGTGCACGGTCAGCATCGAGACGCCGGCCGCCTCGGCGAGGCGCGCGACCGTGATCGCGTTCTTGTGCTCGCGATCCCAGCCGGTGCGGATCTTCAGCGTGACGGGCACCGCATCCGGCCCCGTGCCGACCGCCGCGACGACGGCCTCGACGATCCGCTGCACGAGCGGCTCGTTCTGCAGCAGCGCGGAGCCGGCCGCGACGTTGCAGACCTTCTTCGCCGGGCAGCCCATGTTGATGTCGATGATCTGCGCGCCGTTGTCGACGTTGTAGCGGGCCGCTTCGGCCATCATCGCCGGATCGGCGCCGGCGATCTGCACCGCGATCGGCTCGACTTCGCCTTCGTGGTTCGCCCGTCGCATCGTCTTCGCGCTCTTCCACAGCTGCGCATTGGACGCGACCATCTCGGACACGGCGTACCCGGCCCCCAGCCGCTTGCACAGCTGGCGGAACGGACGATCCGTCACGCCGGCCATCGGGGCGACGAACAGGTTGTTACGCAATACGTGAGAGCCGATAACGGGCATCGCAATGGCACCGCCCGCGAGCGCCGGGCGTCGCGGGCAAAAAAGGGCAGAGGGAAAACAGCTATTTTACCGTATTCCCATGCCCCGCCGATTTGACCCGGTTTGCGCGGCCTGACGGCGCGCAACGCGCGGCGCGCCGCGTGTCAGTCGCGCTGGCCGAACATCATCTGGCGTGCGATCGCCTTCTTGAGTGGCGGCACGAATTCGAGCGCGGTGAGCGCCGCGCCGCGCAGCAGCGGAAGGGGTCCGGCGTCGACGGTAAACAGGCGCGCGAGCGTGTCCGTCGCGCCGATCGTGAAGCGCCGGTCGAGCGCGCGCCGTGCGTTGAAGGTGGCGAGCGCGGTCGCTTCGAAGCCCTGCGTGGACAGCGCGTCGACGAGCGTGTGCGCATCGCGCAGCCCGAGGTTGAGCCCCTGGCCGGCGACCGGATGCAGCGTTTGCGCGGCGTTGCCGACGATCGCGATGCGCCCGTTGACGAGCGTCTGCGCCGCGTTCAGCCCGAGCGGGAACGATGCGCGCCCCGCGATCGCGACGAACTGGCCCATCCGCTCGCCGAATGCAGCGCCGAGTTCGCGCAGGAACGCGTCGTCGGGAAGGGCGGCACGGCGGGCCGCCTCGTCGGGCGTGCAGCACCACACGAGCGAATACTCGGCCTGGCGCGGGCCACCGAGCGGCAGCAGCGCGAGCGGGCCTTCGTGCGTGAAGCGCTCCCAGGCGACGTTCGGGCGCGGTGCCGAGACGGTGACCGTGCCGACGATCGCGGTCTGGCCATAGTCGCGGCGATGCTTGCCGGTATCGGCCTGCTGTTCGTGGAACAGCCCGCCTTCGGCGTTGATGACGATGCGCGCGCGCAGCGTGCGCTCGCCTTGCGGGCCGTCGAGCGTCAGCGTGACGCCGTCGGCGTCCTGTTGCGGCGTGCGTGCGGTGGTCGAGGTGAGCCAGTCGACGCGCGTGCCGCGCACGGCCTGTGCGAGCGCCTGCACGATCGAGCCGTAGCGCACGACGTAGCCGAGCGCGGCGAGGTCGTGCTCGTCGCGGTCGATCAGCGTGCGGCCGAAATGGCCGCGCTGCGACACGTGGATGTGTTCGATCGGCGTCGCGTCGGCCGGCCATCCGAGCGTGTCGAGCAGCACGCGGCTGCCGTGCGACACGGCGATCGCGCGCGGGTCGTTCGCACTCGCGGCCGGCTCGCGCGCGTCGATCAGCGCGATCGACGCGTGCTGCGTTGCGCTGCGTCGGGCGAGCCAGCCGGCGAGCGCGAGCCCGACGGGGCCCGCGCCGACGATGGCGAGGTCATAGTCCGGCGTGGCCGGGGAGGAAGCGGTCGTCATCAGTGTTCGTGAAACGGGGTAACGGTCAACTGCGGGTCAACTGCGGGTCAACGGCAGATCAACAGCAGATCAACAGCAGATCAACAGCAGATCAACAGCAGATCAACAGCAGATCAACAGCAGATCAACAGCAGATCAACAGCAGATCAACACCGGGCCAACGGCGGCCCGGCATCGGCGCGATGGCAACCTGCGGCACGCTCACGCGCCGTGCGCCGCGCCCGCACGCATCAGCGCCTCGATCTCGTCGGCCGCCACCGGCACGTCGCGCGTGATCAGCTCGCAACCGTGCTCGTGCACGATCGCGTCGTCCTCGATGCGGATGCCGATGTTCCAGTATTCGGACGGCACGTCGTCGGCGGCCCGCACGTACAGGCCCGGCTCGACGGTGAGCGTCATGCCGGGTTTCAACGTGCGCCACGGCAGCGCGCCGTTGGCGTCGCGCGCGGCGAGCCGCTCGCGGTAGTCGCCGCAATCGTGCACGTCCATGCCGATCCAGTGGCCGGTGCGGTGCATGTAGAAGCGTGCGTACGCGCGCTCGGCGATTACGTCGTCGACGCTCGAGAAGCGCGTCTTCGGGACGATGCCGGTATCGAGCAGCCCTTGCGCCAGCACCCGCACGGCCGCGTCGTGCGGCGCCTCGAACGGCACGCCCGCGCGTGTCGCGTCGATCGCGGCCTGCTGCGCGGCGAGCACGATGTCGTACAGCGTGCGCTGCGCGGGCGAGAAGCGCCCGTTGGCCGGGAACGTGCGCGTGATGTCCGACGCGTAGCCGTCGAGTTCACACGCGGCATCGATCAGGATCAGGTCGCCGTCCCGCGCGGCCGCGTTGCCGGCCGGGTAGTGCAGCACGCACGCGTGCGCGCCGGCCGCGACGATCGAGCCGTACGCGGGCGCCTGCGCGCCATGCTTGCGGAACGTGTACAGCAGCTCGGCCTCGAGTTCGTACTCGCGGATCCCCGGGCGGCACACCTGCATCGCGCGACGGTGCGCGAGCGCGGAGATGTGTGCGGCACGCATCATGATCGCGAGTTCGTGTTCGTCCTTCACGAGCCGCATGTCGTCGAGCAGGGGCGTGAGGTCGAGCAGCGCGTCCGGTGCGGCGACGCCGCTGCGCGCCTGCGCGCGCACCGCATCGATCCAGCCGGCGAGCTGGCGGTCGAACTCGGCCGACGCGCCGAACCGGTAGTGCACGGTGCCCGCATCAGCGAGCAGGCGCGGCATCTCGGTGTCGATCACGTCGACCGCGTAGGCCGCGTCGAAGCCGAACGCATCGCGCGCGGCCTCGGGCCCGTAATGGAAACCTTCCCAGATCTCGCGGTCGGCATTCTTCGCGCGGCAGAACAGGATCGATTCCGGCGCGCCGTGCGACCCGGCCGCGTTCAGCACGAGCACGGCATCCGGCTCGGTGAAGCCCGTCAGGTAGTGGAAGTAGCTGTCATGCCGGTACGGAAAGGCCGTATCGCGGTTGCGCAGCATTTCCGGCGCGGTGGGAACGATGGCGACGCCGCCGCCCGCGGCGCGCAGTGCGGCAAGCACGCGTTCGCGGCGCTGGCGGTAGACGTCGACGGCGATGGCGGTATCGAGGGGCGCATTCATCGTGCGATTGTAGCGCCGCCGGACGCGGCGCGTGAGAGGCACGGCCGCAAGCCGCGCCGGACGGGGCTCGGCGGCGGCTGTTGCAAACCATCCACAGGCCGGACGGGCGATTTTCTATCGGGCCACGCCGGCCGGTTATGATCGGCGACAACGTATACTCTCGGCAGTTCCCTTAAAAAGGCAGATGATGAAATTAATCGGTTCGCTCAGCAGCCCGTACGTCCGAAAGGCGCGGATCGTGCTCGCTGAAAAGAAGATCGACTACAAGCTGGAGCTCGAGAACGTATGGGCGCCGGAGACGGATATTCATGCATCGAATCCGCTCGGCAAGGTCCCGTGTCTCGTGATGGAGGATGGTGCCGCGGTGTTCGATTCCCGCGTGATCTGCGAATACGTCGACACGCTGTCGCCGGTCGGCAAGCTGATTCCGCCGTCGGGGCGCGAACGGCTCGAAGTGCGGTGCTGGGAAGCGCTGGGCGACGGCGTGCTCGACGCGGCCGTGGCGATCCGTCTCGAACACACGCTGCGTGACGAAGCGCAGCGCAGCGCGAGCTGGATTGCGCGCCAGCAGCGCAAGATCGACGACGCGCTCGTCGCGATGTCGCAGGGCCTCGGCGGCAAGACGTGGTGCGTCGGTAATCATTACACGCTCGCTGACATCGCACTCGGCTGCGCGCTCGGCTACCTCGACTTCCGGGTGCCCGAACTCAACTGGCGCGACCGCCATCCGAACCTCGACAAGCATTTCGTGAAGCTGTCGCAGCGGCAGACGTTCGTCGACACGCTGCCGCAAGGCTGACCGGCCGCCGCCGGCGGATCGGGCAGACAAGAGAAAAGCGCCCCGCGGGGCGCTTTTCTTTTTGGCGAGCCGCCCGGCGGCGGGCGATCGCGCGTTACTCGATCGACGTGTAAACGGTTTCGCCGAGCACGAACGAATCGCTGCGTGCGATCGGCCACCACTTGTCGTACAGCGTATAGCCGCAGGTCTGGCCGTCGAGCAGCGCGCCGGGCTTCAGGTACTTCAGCAGCTGCGACATCAGCCGCACCTCGTGCGGCGCGACGCGCTGCACGATGTGATGCGCGCGCAGCTCGGACGGATGGCCGAGGCCGGCCGCCTGCACGAGTTCCTGCAGTGCGTGCAGCGTATTGCGGTGGAAGTTGTACACGCGCTCGGCCTTGTCGGGCACGACGAGCGCGCGCTGGCGCACCGGGTCCTGCGTCGCGACGCCGGTCGGGCAGCGGTCGGTGTGGCAATGCTGCGCCTGGATGCAGCCGACCGCGAACATGAAGCCGCGCGCCGAGTTCACCCAGTCCGCGCCGATCGCGAGCGTGCGGGCGATGTCGAACGCGGTGATGATCTTGCCGCTCGCGCCGAGCTTCACGCGATCGCGCACGCCGATCCCGACGAGCGTGTTGTGCACGAGCAGCAACCCTTCCTGCAGCGGCACGCCGACGTGGTCGGTGAATTCGAGCGGCGCCGCGCCGGTGCCGCCTTCCGCGCCGTCGACGACGATGAAGTCGGGCACGATGCCGGTCTCGAGCATCGCCTTCGCGATGCCGAAGAATTCCCACGGATGGCCGATGCACAGCTTGAAGCCGGTCGGCTTGCCGCCCGACAGCGTGCGCAGCCGGTCGACGAATTCGAGCAGCCCGCGCGGCGACGAGAATTGCGAGTGCGTCGCGGGCGAGATGCAGTCCTTGCCCATCGGCACGCCGCGCGTCTCGGCGATCTCGGGCGTGATCTTCGCGGCCGGCAGCACGCCGCCGTGGCCCGGCTTCGCGCCTTGCGACAGCTTGATCTCGATCATCTTGACCTGCGGATCGGCGGCCTGCTTCGCGAACTTGTCCGGGTTGAACGTGCCGTCCTCGTTGCGGCAGCCGAAGTAGCCGGACGCGATTTCCCAGATGATGTCGCCGCCGTTCTCGCGGTGGTACTTCGACAGCGAGCCTTCGCCGGTGTCGTGCGCGAACCCGCCTTTCTTCGCGCCGAGGTTCAGCGAGCGGATCGCGTTCGCGGACAGCGAGCCGAAGCTCATCGCCGAGATGTTGAAGATCGAGATGTCGTACGGCTGCGCGCGGTTCGCGCCGACCCGGATGCGGAAGTCGTGGTTCGGCAGCTTCGTCGGCGCGAGCGAGTGGCTGATCCATTCGTGCGCGACGGCCTTCACGTTCAGTTCGGTGCCGTACGGGCGATTGTCGGCGACGTTTTTCGCGCGCTGGTAGACGAGGCTGCGCTGCGCGCGCGAGAACGGTTTCTCGTCGGTGTCGTCCTCGACGAAGTACTGGCGGATTTCAGGCCGGATGAACTCGAACAGGAAGCGGAAATGGCCCCAGAGCGGGTAGTTGCGCAGGATCGCGTGACGGTCCTGGTTCAGGTCGTACAGGCCGACGGCGACGAGGGCGACGGGGATGATGATCCACAGCCAGGAAAGCACGTGGATCGACGCGAGTGCGGCCGCGGCAACGAGCAGCAGGACGGCGCACCACATCGCGAGGTAGCGTCTGGAAAGCATGGGGACTCCGTAAGAATCTTGAAATGCCGCCATGCGTACGCTGCGCGGCGGCGCACCGGCCGCGGCGGAATCGTGTTCCGCCGGGCGCGGCGTGCCGCAAGTCTAAACCGAATGGATGTCAGCGTGCTTCGGCGAGCGCGCCCGTGCGGGCTGCCGCCGGTGCCGGCGCCGTCTGGCCGGGCTGGCCGGTGGCCGCGAACTCGATGATGCCGCCGCCGAGGCAGATCTCGCCGTCGTACAGCACGGCCGACTGGCCGGGCGTGACGGCCCACTGCGCGTCGTCGAAGGCGAGCGAGAAGCGGGCTTCGCCGGCCGGGCCGGGTGCGGCGGCGCCGAACGCGCATGCCGCATCGGCCTGCCGGTAGCGCGTCTTCGCGCCGCACGCGAAGCCGTCGGCCGGCGGTTCGCCCGCGACCCAGCTCACGTTGCCGGCGACGAGCTCGCGCGACAGCAGCCACGGATGGTCGTGGCCCTGCACGACGTACAGCGTGTTCGACGCGATGTCCTTCGCCGCGACGAACCACGGCTCGCCGCTGCCGTCCTTGCTGCCGCCGAGGCCGATGCCCTTGCGCTGGCCGAACGTGTAGAACGCGAGGCCGATGTGCTCGCCGACCACCTTGCCGTCCGGCGTCTTCATCGGGCCGGGTTTCGTCGGAAGATAGCGGTTCAGGAAGTCGCGGAATGGCCGTTCGCCGATGAAGCAGATGCCGGTCGAGTCCTTCTTCTTCGCGTTCGGCAGGCCGATCTGCGCGGCGATCTCGCGCACCTTCGTCTTCGGCATCTCGCCGAGCGGGAACATCGTCTTCGACAGTTGCGCCTGGTTCAGCCGGTGCAGGAAGTACGACTGGTCTTTCGTATGATCGAATGCCTTCAGCAGTTCGAAGCGGCCGTCGCGCTCGCGCACGCGCGCGTAGTGGCCGGTCGCGATCATTTCCGCGTCGAGCGACATCGCGTGGTCGAGGAACGCCTTGAACTTGATCTCGGCGTTGCACAGCACGTCCGGGTTCGGCGTGCGGCCGGCCGAATATTCGCGCAGGAATTCGGCGAACACGCGGTCCTTGTATTCGGCCGCGAAGTTCACGGCTTCCACGTCGATGCCGATCAGGTCGGCCACCGACACCACGTCGATCCAGTCCTGGCGCGTCGAGCAGTATTCGCCGTCGTCGTCGTCTTCCCAGTTCTTCATGAACAGGCCGACCACGTCGTACCCCTGTTCCTTCAGCAGCCACGCGGTCACCGACGAATCGACGCCGCCCGACATGCCCACTACTACACGGCGCTTGCTCATTTGTTTACCGCCTGACGGTCGAATGCTTCGGGACGCGGCGCGACCGAATGCGTATGCACGAAATCGAGCGGAATGCGCCGCCCGGCCAGATAGTCGTCGACGCAGCGCATCACCGCGGGCGAGCGGTGACGCTCGCTGCATGCGCGCAGCTCGTCGGCGCTCATCCACAGCGTGCGGACGATGCCGTCGTCGAGCACGTGGCCCGGCAGCGGCTCGCCGGCCGTGCCGCAGAACGTGAAGCGCAGGTAGGTCGCGCCGGCGCTGCCGGGGCGGTCGTAGTGCGCGAGATAGACGCCGACGAGCGCATCGGGGACGAACGGATGCGCGGTTTCCTCGAGCGTCTCGCGGATCACGGCGTCGGCGAGCGTCTCGCCGGCCTCGAGATGGCCGGCCGGCTGGTTGATGCGCAGGCCCGTCGAGGTTTCTTCCTCGATCACGAGAAAGCGACCGGCACGCTCGACGAGCGCCGCGACGGTCACATGCGGGGTCCAGATTTCGGGTTTCATGGATCGGCATTTTACCGGTTGCGCCCGGACGCTGCCGGCCATTACGTTAGACGAATCCGACCCCGGTTGCTTTCGCCCGTCGCCCGTTCGATTGCAGGTCGAACGACATGTGCTGCATTCCGCACGGCGCGGCTCCTGAGCCGGACTACCGGCGGGCCGGGTGAATGGGGCGAAGCGGACGAAGGGGGCAAGCCGGACGAAGGGGGCAAACCGGACGAATGGGGCGAACCGGACGAATAGGGTGAACCGGACGAACGGGACGAACGGGATGAAAGCCCTTCACGGGGGCACGCCGTATCGCGCCCTTTTATGGCGCGACGATCGTCGCGACGCAGGCGGCGATCGTGTCCCGCACGCGCACGATCGCCGGGTCGCGCTGCGTGCTCGTGCGCCAGCCGATTTCCACCGGGTAGCGCGGCAGCTCGACCGGGCACGCGAGCGCGCGCAGCGACGTCGACTGCGCGATCGCGCGGGCCGCGTGCGCCGGTATCGTCGCGACCGCGTCGGAGCCGGCGAGCAGGTACGGTAGCGCCGCGAAATGCGTGGTCGACGCCGCGACGCGCCGCTTGTGGCCGAGCGCGGCCAGCGCCTCGTCGACGATCCCGATCACGCCGCCCGACGACACGAGCAGGTGATCGCGCTGCAGGAAATCGGCGAGCGCGAGCGTGCGCGGCGCGCGCGCCCGGCCGGCCGGATCGATCAGGCATGCGTAGCCGCCGGTCGCGATCGCGCGCCGGCTGAGCCCGTTCGCCGAGAACCCGCCCGACGCGATCGCGAGATCGACGCCGTGCCGCAGCAGCGCGTCGCCCGCAACGCCGCTGTGGGTCTGCCGGAAGATCAGCCGGATGCCCGCGGCTTCCCGCGCGACCGCGTCGATCAGCGCGCGGCCGAGCGCGATCTCGAAGTCGTCCGATAGCCCGATCGAGATCGTGCGGCCGACCCGCTCGCCGCTGTCGGCCGCGATCGCGAGGCTCGCGCGGCAGCGGTCGAGCGCGTCGGACAGGAGCGGCTTCAGCTCGTCCGCGCGCGGCGTCGGCGCGAGCCCGCGGCCGGTGCGCACGAACAGCGGGTCGGCGTAGATCACGCGCAGCCGCGCGAGCGCCGCGCTGACGGCCGACTGCGTGAGGCCGAGCCGCAGCGCCGCGCGGCTCGCGCCGCCTTCCTCGTACAGCGCCTCGAACACCTTCAGCAGGTTCAGGTCGAGCCCGGCGATATCATCCGTATTCATGTCAGTTATCGTTGTATCGATTTGATCGATGAAATGATATCGATAAAGATGGCGTCACCCCATTCACCGGAGACGTCTTCATGTCCACCTCAGTCATCGCCGCGCTGCAGATCGGCGCATCGCCCGCCGGCACGCGCGCCACGCTCGACACGATCCTCGGTTACGAAACCGCGATCCGCGACAGCGGCGCGTCGCTCGTCGTGCTGCCCGAGGCCGTGCTCGGCGGCTATCCGAAAGGCGAGATCTTCGGCACGCGGCTCGGCTACCGGCTGCCCGAGGGCCGCGACGCGTATGCGCGCTACGCCGCGCAGGCGATCGACGTGCCGGGCCCCGAAACCGACGAACTGGCCGCGCTGTCGCAGCGCACGGGCGCGAGCCTCGTGGTCGGCGTGATCGAGCGCGGCGGCAGCACGCTGTACTGCACGGCGCTGTTCTTCGATCCGCGCGACGGGCTCGTCGCGAAGCACCGCAAGCTGATGCCGACCGGCACCGAACGGCTGATCTGGGGGCAGGGCGACGGCTCGACGCTGCCGGTGGTCGACACGGCCGCGGGCCGCGCGGGCACCGCGATCTGCTGGGAGAACCACATGCCGCTGCTGCGCTGCGCGATGTATGCGAAAGGCGTGCAGATCTGGTGCGCGCCGACCGTCGACGAGCGCGACCTGTGGCAAAGCTCGATGCGGCACATCGCGCACGAGGGACGCTGCTTCGTCGTGAGCGCCTGCCAGGTGCAGCCGTCGCCGCGCGCGCTCGGCATCGACGTGCCGGGCTGGGATCCGGAGCGGCCGCTGATCCGCGGCGGCAGCGTGATTGTCGGGCCGCTCGGCGACCTGCTGACGGAACCGCTGATCGGCGAGGCCGGGCTCGTGACCGCGCGTATCGATACCGACGAACTCGTGCGCGCGCGTTACGACTTCGATGTGGTCGGGCACTATGCGCGCCCGGACGTGTTTTCGCTGCACGTCGACGAGCGGCCGAAGCGGTCGGTGGTGTTCGGCGAGTGACGGGTGCGACCGGGGCGCGGACGCCCCGGTGTACGAATGGCGGCGGGATGGCCTGACAGTCGGGCGGCCGGGCAGCCAGACGGACAGCCGGACAACCAGGTAGCCGAACAGCCGAACAGCCGAACAGCCGAACAGCCGAACAGCCGAATAGCCACGCAACCAGACAGCTGAACGGCCGAACGACCGGGCAACCAGACAGCCAGACAGTCGAACAGCCAGGTCGCGGTGCGGCATTCAGCGGGCAGCGGCCCGAGCCTACCCGCGTCAGCGCATCGGCGCTTCCGCGATCCGCATGTAGTCGGCGATCCGCCGGCCTTCCATGTCCGGAAACTGCTCGTGCACGGAGATGTCGCCCATCCGCGCGATGTCGAAGGTGCGGAAGTCGTCGCGCAGCTCGCACCATGCGCCGATCGTCCAGCGTCCGCCCCAGTAGACGAGCCCGAGCGGCCACACGCGGCGTTTCGTGTGCGCGCCGAGCCGGTCGCGGTAGTCGAAGCTGACGACGTGATGCGTGTCGACCGCCTGGTGGATCGCGTCGACCTTCGCGCAGAACGTCTCGTCGATGTGGAACGACGGCGCGAACACCGGCAGGCGATCGAGCGCGGTGCGCTTGTCGGCCGGCATCGCCGACGCGATCTTCGCGAGCGCCGAACGCGCGCCGCCTGCGAAGCGCGCGCCACCCCAGGTCTCGAGCATGCGCGCGCCGGCCGCGAGCGCCGCGAGCTCCTCGGCCGTGAACGTGAGCGGCGGCAGGCTGGCGTTGCGGTTCAGCCGGTAGCCGATGCCGGCTTCGCCTTCGATCGGCACGCCCGACAACTGCAGGTCGCGCACGTCGCGATAGACCGTGCGCGGCGACACCGACAGCCAGTCGGCGAGCTGCTGCGCGGTCGTGAGACGCCGCCCGCGCAGCAGCTCGGCGATCTGGAACAGGCGGTCGGCACGGCGCGTCATGGCTGCACCTCGACTCCAACGGCTACGGGGACTTCGCGATGATAGCGCCGCGCCGGCCGAAGGGTGGACGCGCTCAGTGGCATTTCGGCGCGTGCAGGCCGACGCGATTGCCCTCGGTGTCGATCAGGTAGCCGATGTAGCCGTAGTTGTTCGGCAACTCGACGACCGAGCCCTGCACGACGCCGCCCGCGCGCTTCGCGCGTTCGAGCGCCGCGACGACCGATTCGCCGGCGTTCAGGTAGACGAGCACGCCGTTCGCGCTCGGCTTCATCTGCTGCGGATCGAACACGATGCTGCCGCCCGTGCTCGACGCTTCGTGATCGAACATGGCCATCGGCACGCCGCCGATGACTTCGCGCTGCAGCGTCGTCTGCAGCACGGTTTCGTAGAAACGGATCGCCCGGTCGAAATCGAGGGACGGGATGTCGAACCACGCGATCGCGCGTTCCAGGGTTGCGGTGTCGGTTGCAGTTGCGGACGTCATGACGAGCTCCGTGTTGTTCGGGTTCTTGATGGAAACCAGCCTTGCATTGCGCCGGGATTGCAGTGTGATCGGGGGCTGCTGACAGCGTGCTGTCAGTAGTCGTGGCGACGCTGACAAATGACGCTGAGAAATGGCGGCTTCGGTCGCGCAACGACCGCGCGGCACCGCGGCGGCACGCGTGGCGCCGCTCGCCAGGGTGAGGCGGAAAGAAAAATGCCCGGCCGATTGGCCGGGCATCGTCAGGGTGTCAGCAGGCGGCCGCAGCCGTCGCCTCGCGTATCAGGCGTCGCCTTCCGGCGCCGCTGGGCGTGCCTTCACGCTGCCGGCGATCAGGTCGAAGCGGAACAGCCGGCATTCGAGCGCGCCGTTGAACAGCGGCGTCTTCGCCGATTCGCGCAGGCGCAGCTGGCCCGGCAGCGAGCGGTCCGACGTCAGCAGGAACGCCTGCCAGCCGGTGAAGCGCTGCTTGAGCGCATCGCCGAGCGCGTTGAAGAACTCGCTGTCCGGCGCGTCGGTGTGCGTTCGGCGGAATGCGTCGTCGTTGCCGCGGTTGCGGCCCGTCTCGCGTACCTCGCCGCGCGCGCTGCGGCCGCGCACCTCGATCCGCTCGCCGTACGGCGGGTTCGCGAGGATGATGCCCGGGCCGTCGCACGGCGGCGTCATGCCGCGCGCGTCGACCTGCTTGAGCCACACCGACGGCACGCCCGCGCGTTCGAGGTTCGCGCGCGCCTTCTCGAGCATGTCGCCCGAGATGTCGCTGCCGTACACGCCGAGCGCATCGCGCTTGCCGCGCGCCGCGCGTTTCGCGTCGAGTGCCGGGACCTTCAGGCCCTGCCATGCGGTGATGTCGTACTGCTTGAGCTTCTCGAAGCCGAAGCGGCGCTCGACGCCCGGCGCGACGCCGAGCGCGATCTGCG
The DNA here is from genome assembly GCF_905339865.1 of Burkholderia sp. BCC1993. Taxonomy (NCBI): domain Bacteria; kingdom Pseudomonadati; phylum Pseudomonadota; class Betaproteobacteria; order Burkholderiales; family Burkholderiaceae; genus Burkholderia; species Burkholderia sp. BCC1993. Next base: position 171,762 of record NZ_CAJPGZ010000006.1, read on the forward strand.
CGGCTTCCGCGAGGAACGTGCCGCTGCCGCACATCGGGTCGTACAGCGCCGTGCCGGGCGTCCAGCCCGTCAGGCGCAGGATGCCGGCCGCGAGGTTCTCGCGCAGCGGCGCCGCGCCCTTGTCGAGGCGCCAGCCGCGCTTGAACAACGGCTCGCCCGACGTATCGAGGTACAGCGTGCACTCGGTGGCCGTCAGGAACGCGAACACGCGCACGTCCGGCGCGCCGGTGTCGATGCTCGGGCGCGAACCGGTCTTGTCGCGCATCCGGTCGCAGATCGCGTCCTTCACGCGCAGCGTCGTGAATTCGAGACTTTTCAGCGGCGACTTGATTGCGGTGATGTCGATGCGCAGCGTCTGCGTCGACGCGAACCAGCGTTCCCACGGCTGCTCGAGCGCGAGCGCGTAGACGTCCTGTTCGTTGCGGTACGGGCGGTGCGCGATCTTCAGCAGGATCCGGCTCGCGATTCGCGAATGGAGGTTCGCAGCCATGCCGGCGGCCCAGCCGCCGCGGAAATGGACGCCGCCCGGCACCTGCGCGCCCGCGGTGAACGGCGCGCCGTCCAGATGGCGGCCGGCGATTTCGGCCAGCTCGGCGGCAAGCGCCGCTTCGAGGCCGCGCGGGCAGGGAGCGAAGAATTCGTACAGGGTGGGCGAGGACATAAGGCGGGTGAGGACGTGCAAAAGTCCACTATTGTACGCGGCGCGGGCGCCCGGGGCCGGCGTTGCATCCGATTCGGGACGCCGGCGCGGGTGGGCCGGCCGTGACGGGCGGCCCGCCGGGCCGCGCGGCGGCGCCCGCCCGGGCAGGCGCACCGCCGCCAAACGCTCAGTGCGAGCCGGTCTGGCCGGCCCGCGCGGCCGTTCCGCCGGCCGGCCAGAACAGCGCCGACGGCTTCGACAGCACCGTGCGGACGATCGCACCGACCAGCGCGCGCACCTTGGTGCGGCGCAGGCTGCGCGAGCGCACGGCCATCGTGAACGCGAGCGCGAAGCTCACGAGCACGTTGAGGATTGCCATGCTCAGCACGCCGGCGCAGGCCCACCAGAGTTCGGGCGTACTCAGCGCGCCCTTGCCGAGCACGCCGAGGGCAATCCCGATCGAGCCGGCCGACAGCGTTACGTGCCGCACCTCGAACGGGAACAGGAACACGGTGACGATCGCGGGGATCAGGCCGAGCATCAGGCCGAGGCCGACGTTGGCGACCACGCCCGCGACGTTCGAGCGGCAGAAGTGCGCGAGTTTCGCAGCGCCCGACGCGCCGAGCGTGAGCCGCAGGCGGCGGTTGTACGTGAGCGCGTCGCCGACCCGGTGCAGCACGAACCAGTTGTCGGCCCATCCCGCGAGCAGGCTCGACGCCCACAGCAGCACGCCCGTGAGCGCCGCATAGAACGGCGTCGGGCCCAGCAGCGAGAACGAATGCAGCGTCGCGTGCGCCTTTTCCGGCGAGATCAGGTTCGCGTGCAGCAGGTTGCCCGCGAACAGTTGAACGAGCAGACAGACGGGCAGCACGACGAGCACGTTGCCGGAGATCGCCGCGGCCTGCGTGCGGATCAGCGCGATCACCGACGCGACGAACGCCTTCACGCCTTCCTCGTGACCGGTGTCGTCGAGCTCGCGCGCGAGCGTCGGCGCGGTCATCGCGGGCTGCTTGGTCGCGAGCGTGAAGTGCAGGAAGTGCATCAGCATGAAGCTCGCCGCGTAGTTGACGCCCGCGAGCAGCCCTTCGAGCATCGACTGGAGGTGCGCGCCCGTGATCGCGAACTTCACGCACACGGTCGCGACGGTGACGAGGCCGCCGCCCGCGGCCATCCGCAGCATCTTCAGGTACTCGGCGCGGCCGCGCGAGATGTAGTGCTCGCCGGTGTCCGCGTTGGTCTCGACGAGCTTGCGCGCGAACAGCGAGAAGTTGCTGCGCACGAGGTGCGACACGCTCTGGCTGTTCTGGTTCGCGTCGACGAGCTCGGCCGTCAGGCGCGCCATCCCGCGCAGGTCGTCGCGTGCCATCCACGCGTTGAGCAGCAGTTCCGCACGCAGGATGCGCATGCGCATCCGTTCGACCTGGAACACGATGTCGACCGACACGCCGTTGCGGTACAGGTGCGCGAACACGTCGTCGACCGCGATCCGGCATTCGTCGAGCAGCATGCGCAGGTAATTCACCTCGTGCAGCAGCTTGCTCGGGTCGCCGCCGTCCTCGACGGCCGCGTGGGCGGTCTCGACCGCGAGCATCGCACGCGTGAGGCGGTAGAACGGCTGCGTTTCGAGCGGCTTGCGCGCGTCGTCGTCGGACAGGCGGCTGCGCACCGTCTGCGACAGGCCGGTCGAGCTGATCTGGCAGGTCAGGTTGTGCAGCGCGGCCAGCAGGTCGCGCGAGAACGAGCCGGGCTCGTGGCGTTCTTCGTCGGTGACGTCGAACGAGATCAGCTCGGCGAGGCGGGCGAGCAGGTCGTCGGGCAGCGCGTCGATCCATTGCGCGTCTTCCGGCGTCGGGAACATCAGCGTGAACAGCGCCGTCAGCTCGCGGCGGTTCGGCGCCGGCGGGATCAGCGACGAGTCGATGCGCTCGAACAGCGCGCCGAAGAAACCGGAATGCACGGGCATCCCGGCGTCGCACAGCAGCGAGATGCCGTCGCATTCGCGCAGGATCCCGCGCAGGATGCGCGCCGCGTGCGATTTCCATGCCGGGTTGCGGTCGAGTACGTGGAACAGGTAGCGCAGCCGCGCGTGCGCCGGATACGCGCGTGCGTCGGCGTCGCGTGCGGCCGGAGTATCGTGCGCGGCCTGCATCGCGCCGTTGCGGCGCAGCCAGTGCGCGAGCTCGATCAGCCATTCGCTGCGCTCGGCGTACGGCGCGTCCGCGTCGGCATGCGCGAGCAGCGCATCGAGCTGGTGGCCCGCATTGCGCGACGCGCGCCACTTCTTGATCAGGGTCGTCAGGGAACGAAACATAAACGGAATAGCGATAGCCCTCGACGGGCGGGTTCGGGATGCCGGCGGGAACACACGGCGCGGCGCCGGCGAGAACGGTGAAGCTGGTCGGGATGCCGGACGATGCGCGGCGACCCGCGATGCGGCTGCCCCGATGCGGTGCACGCGGACACGCGTGCGAGCCCCGGGAGACGCGGCGACCGGACCGGACACAACGGGCGGATCGCCGCCGGCTGGCGCGCGCGACAGGCGGCGCGTGCCGGAAAGTGCGTAGGATCGTCAATCGGGCGCGAAAACGCAAGCCGACCGCGTTGCATGGCGCCGGTTCCGGCGGATTTTGACAAACACTGCAAAGCGGCCGTCCGGCCGATGGATGCCGTGCTGCGTCGGCCGGAGCGGCGAGGGCGGCGGGTTCGCGTGCGTGGCGGCGCGCGCACGCGGATCGATGCCGGTGAGGACTATCGGGCGGCGCGTGCCGAATCCGGTCGCAGGCGCGCAGCCATCGGACGCCGGCCCGCGCGCCGTGCTTACGCGCCGGACTTGCCGCTCGCGCCCGCGTCGCCGCCGGGCGTCGGATTGGCCGGGCAGGGCATGACGGGCGCGGCGGCCGCTGCCTTGCCGGACGCAGCCGTCGATGGGGCCGAGGCAGCCGTCGAGCCGCGCCGTGCGGCGAGCGCGCGCACGCCGGACGCGGCCTGCGATGCAATCACGTCGAGCGCGCGCCGGTGACCGGCGACGAGCGCGTCGTAGCCGTCGGCGACCGGTTCCGCGACGCTCGTGCGGCAGGTCATCAGCGCCTGTGTGCCGACCGCGCGCACGCTCCACACCGCATCGATTGCCGCACGCTTGCCGGGCCACGACTCGAAGCGCTGCACGTTCACGCTGATCCGATAGACGGGCACGCCGGCCGGATACGCGGAATTCGCGACGTCGATCGTGCCGAGCTGCGCGGCGAGGTCGTCGGACAGCGCGCGGCGGATCTCGTCGGCGGGCGGCGCGGCCCAGCGTTCCTGCTCGAGCACGTCGACCTGCGCGGCGTTCTTCTGCACGACGAGCTGGTTCTTCGCGACCTGTTCGGGCACACCGACGGACGGCACCTCGATCAGGAACGGCGGGTTGGCGGGTGCGGTGCGCACGGGTGCCGCGGCGTCGGCCGGGCTCAGCGTATAGAACCGCGCGGGCGGCGAGCTGCACGCGGCGAGCGCGAGCGCGGCGAACACTGCCGCCGCGCCGCTCGCGAGGACGTTCACGCGTGTCGTCGTCATTATCGATCTCCTGATTTGCCCTTGAGCAGCGATTCGGGATGGCGCTCCAGATAGTCGGCGAGCGCGTTCAGCGATTGCAGCGTGCGCGTGAGTTCCTTCAGCGCACCGCGCACGTCGGACTGCAGCGGCGAATCCTGCTGCAGCGTCACCTCGGCGGTCGAGAAGGTCTGCCGCGCGGCCGACAGCGTGTCGCGCGCTTCCGGCGCGACCTGCGTGTCGAGCTGCTTGAACAGCTTGTCTGCATTCGACAGCGCGCTGTTCAGGTTCGCGCCGATCTGGTCGAACGGCACCTTGTCGAGCTTCTTCGCGATGTCGGCGACCTGCAGCTGCAGTTCGTCGAGCGTGTTCGGCACGGTCGGCAGCTCGAGCGGCTGGCGCGCGGTGTCGATCTTCACGGCCGGCGCCTTCGGGAAGAAGTCGAGCGCGACGTACAGCTGGCTCGTCAGCAGGTTGCCCGTACGCAACTGGCCGCGCAGCCCGTGCTGGACCAGGCGCTCGACGATCTCGCGGCGGGCCGGTTCGCCCTTGCTCGCGATCGTTTCGCGGAAGCGCGGTCCGAGCCGCTCCGGATACACGTTCATCGTCACCGGCATCAGGAAGTTCTTGGTCTTCGGATCGAAGTCGATGCCGATGTTCGTGACTTCGCCGAGCACGATGCCGCGGAAGTCGACCGGCGCACCGACCGCGAGCCCGCGCAGCGACTGGTTGAAGTTCATCACGACCTGCAGCGGCTGGCCGTCCGGATCGCGCATCGCGTCGGTCTCGTCGGAGCCGAGGCGGAAGGTCGTGTTGTTCGGCGCCGTCGCGCCGCTGTCCTGGTTCGGCGGCGTCTGGAATGCGATGCCGCCGAGGATCACCGTCGCGAGCGACTGCGTGTTCAGCTTCAGGCCGCTCGAATCGAGCCGCAGGTCGACGCCGCTCGCTTGCCACCAGCGCGAGTTCACGCCGACGTACTGGTTGTACGGCGCATTGACGAACACGTTGAACGTGACGCCGGTGCCGTCCTTGTCGAGCGAGAAGCCGACCACCTGGCCGACCTGCACGCGACGATAGTAGACGGGCGAGCCGATGTCGACCGAGCCGAGCGAATCGCCGCGCAGCACGTACTGCGTGCCCTTCTGGTCGCCGGTCACGGGCGGCGGCGTCTCGAGGCCGGTGAAGTCGGTCTGCGTGTCCTGGCCGTGGCCGGCGTCGACGCCGATGTACGCGCCCGACAGCAGCGTGCCGAGCCCCGACACGCCGGTCGCGCCGATGCGCGGACGCACGATCCAGAAGCGCGAGCCCTTGATCGCGAAGTCCTCGGCTTCCTTCTTCAGCTGCACCTGCACCAGCACGCGCGACAGGTCTTTCGACAGCTTGATCGTCTTGACCATGCCGATCTCGACATCCTTGTACCTGACCTGCGTCTTGCCCGGCTCGAGGCCTTCCGCGCTGTGGAAGCTGATCGAGATTTCCGGGCCGCGCTCGCGCACGGACTTGATCACGAGGCCGATGCCGATCAGCGCGGCGATCAGCGGCACGAGCCAGACGAGCGACGGCAGCCAGCCGCTTTTCGTCGAGATCGCCGGATCGGGCGGCCGGGACGCATCGTGCTGCGGGCCTTGCGGACTATTCATGGTGTTTCCCTGAGGTTTCGACTGGATCCCAGATCAGGCGGGGATCGAACTGCATCGACGCGAGCATCGTCAGGATCACGACCGAGCCGAACGCGAGCGCGCCGGGGCCGGCCGTGATGACGGCGAGCGAACGGAAATGGACGAGCGCGACGGTGAGCGTCACGACGAAGATGTCGAGCATCGACCAGCGGCCGATCCGCTCGACGATCCTGAACAGGCGCGTGCGCTGCAGCGGCCGCCACGTGGCGCGCCGCTGCGCGCTGCTGACGAGGATCGTCAGCACGCCGAGCTTGAGCATCGGCACGAGGATGCTGGCGACGAACACGACGACCGCGAGCGGCCAGTCGCCGGACGTCCAGAAATAGATGACGCCGCTCATGATCGTGTCTTCCTGCGAGCCGACGATCGACGACGTGTGCAGGATCGGCAGCAGGTTCGCCGGGATATAGAGGATCGCGGCCGCGATCAGCAGCGCCCACGTACGCATGATGCTGTTCGGCTTGCGGATGTGCAGCGTGCTGCCGCAGCGCGCGCAATGCGCGTGCGGATGGTCGATCGTCTGCACGAGCCCGCATGCGTGGCAGCTGGCGTAGCCCTCGCGGGCGGCGGTCGGCGTCGTCATCGGCGGGGGGCTTCCGGCCGCAGCGCGGTGTTGTCGGGCCGCGCGGGCGAGCGCCCGGCGCGCAGGTCGTCGGCCATGTCCCACAGCGTGCGCGGATCGAACATCAGCACGACGGCGGTCATCAGCGTGAGTGCGGCGAACGCGAACAGCGCCGCGTCGGGCACGACGCGCGCGAGGCTCACCATCTTCACGATCGTCACGAGGATCCCGAGCATGAACACCTCGATCATCCCCCATGGCCGCACGAACTGGATCATGCGCAGCACGAAGTTCAGGCCCGGCGGCACGACGCCACGCCGTATCGGCAGCAGCACGTAAAGCAGCGCGGCCATCTCGACGAGCGGGAACAGCACGGTCGAACAGAACACCATCACGCCGACGATCTCCATGTCCTGATGCCACAGCGCGTCGATCGCGCCGATCAGCGTCGTCTGCACGCGGGTGCCGTTCAGGTCCATTTCGAGGATCGGGAACGCCTGCGCGATGATGAACGTGACGAGCGCCGCGACCGCCAGCGCGCTGATTCGCTCGATCTGCGTGGTGCTGTCGCGATAGAGCAGCGCGTCGCACCGCGGGCAGCGTGCGATTTCGCGGCGCGCGAGGTGCGGTTTATGCAACAGTGCGTCGCATTCGTGGCAGGCAATCAGGTCGTGTCGTTGCATGGGAAAAGCGGTTGTGCGACGGGCGGGGGACGCGTCGACGGGGGCCGGAACCCGCGCCAATCTTACCAAAACGGCTTTTTCGACGTGTCAACGCCCGGTTGCCGGGTGACCGGTCGGTAACATGGCGCGAACATGACAGCCGGCTGGCGCGCCTGTCCTCAGAGTCCGCGCGCGACAAAAGGTTGCGGTAGCATGGCGCCCTTGACAAGCGTCGGACGAATGGGCCGGCGCAGCCGTTCGCTCAACTGAGGAATCCAAGATGGTATCGAAATCGCCGCCGGCCGTGCCGGTACGCTACGCGCACACCGCGATCGCGCTGCACTGGCTGATCGCGCTGCTGATCGTCTGCGGCTTCGCACTCGGCTGGGTCATGACCGACATCCCCGGCTTCACGCCGACGAAGCTGAAGTACTTCTCGTGGCACAAGTGGATCGGCGTGACGGTGTTCGCACTGGCCGTCGTGCGCGTGCTGTGGCGCGCGACCCATGTGCCGCCGCCGCTGCCGGGCGACACGCCGGCGTGGCAGCGCGCGGTGTCGCACGGCGTGCACATGCTGCTGTACGTGCTGATGATCGTGATTCCGGTAACGGGCTACCTGTACAGCTCGGCGTCGAACATCCCGGTCGTCTACCTCGGCATCGTGCCGCTGCCGCGCCTGATCGATCCCGATCCGGTGCTGAAGGAAACCTTCAAGACGCTGCACGTGTCCTTGAATTACATTCTGCTTGCGCTCGTCGCCATGCACGTGCTCGCGGCGCTCAAGCACCAGTTGTTGGACCGCGACGGCCTGCTGTCGCGGATGCTCCCCTCTGCCAAATGAAGGATCCCATGAAAGTGTCTTTCTCCCGCTCCATGCTGACCGCGTTCGCCGCGGTGTCACTTGTCGCGTCGGCCGCGGCGCATGCCGACGTCGATCTCTCGAAGAGCAAGGTGTCCGCCGTGTCGAAGCAGATGAACGTGCCGACCGAAGGCGCATTCAAGAAGTTCGCCGCGCAGGTGAAGTTCGACCCCGCGAAGGCGGCGCAGGGCAGCGCGCAAATGTCGATCGACATCGCGAGCTTCGATATCGGCGACAAGATGTACAACGACCAGGTCGCGGGCAAGGACTGGTTCGACGCGAAGGCGTATCCGCAGGCGACCTTCGCGTCGTCGGCGATCGCGCCGGCCGGCGGCAACAAGTACAACGTGACCGGCAAGCTGACGATCAAGGGCAAGTCCGAGACCGTCACCGTGCCCGTCACGGTCACGCAGAGCGGCGCGACGCAGACCTTCGACGGCGTGCTGCCGATCAAGCGTTCGGCATTCAACGTCGGCACCGGCGAGTGGAAGGACACGTCGATCGTCGCCGACGAAGTGCAGATCAAGTTCCATCTCGTCGCCACGAAGTAAGCGGCGGGCTGTCGCATCACCCCGAATGCCGCGCGAGGGCGCGGCGCTGTTCCAAGGAGAAAGCATTTGAAAAAGCATCTGATCATCGCCGCGGGCGCGCTGGCCGCCTCGCTGTCGTTCTCGGCATTCGCCGACAGCGCGACGTACCAGTTCGACCCGAGCCACACGTACCCGAGCTTCGAGGCCGACCACTTCGGCGGCCTGTCGGTCTGGCGCGGCAAGTTCGACAAGTCGAGCGGCAGCGTGACGCTCGACCGCGCGGCGAAGACCGGCACGGTCGACGTGACGACCGACGTCGCGTCGATCCAGACGGGCAGCGCGAAGCTCGACGAGCACCTGCAGACGGCCGAGTTCTTCGACGTCTCCAAGTTCCCGCAGGCGAACTACAAGGGCACCATCAAGTTCGACGGCGACAAGCCGGTGTCGGTGGTCGGCAACCTGACGCTGCACGGCGTCACGAAGCCGCTCACGCTGAAGATCGATTCGTTCAAGTGCATGCCGCATCCGATGCTCAAGCGTGAAGTGTGCGGTGTCGACGCGGTCGGCGAATTCAGCCGCGACGATTTCGGCCTCGACTACGGCAAGCAGTACGGCTTCAAGATGAAGACGAAGCTGCTGATCACGGCCGAAGCCGTCAAGCAGCAGTAACGCGCCCGGCCGGGCCGGCCGCCGCGTCACGCTCGCCGGCCCGTCGCGTGCCAGCCGCCGCGCTTCCGTTCTGCGGGGGCGCGGCGGTTTTTTTTGCGCGCCTATAATCGTCCGCACAGCTCGCGGCGCGAGAACGGACGCGTCGGACAGAACGTACAACGACAAGGAGATCGCCGATGCACGCCGTCACGCAGTCCAGCGCCATTGCTTCGTCGTCGCGCGTATGGCGCGCGGTGGTCGCCGCGTCGATCGGCAACGCGCTCGAGTGGTTCGACCTCGTCGTCTACGGCTTCTTCGCGGTGACGATCTCGAAGCTGTTCTTTCCGGCCGGCAACGACACCGTGTCGCTGCTGCTCACGCTCGGCACGTTCGGCGTGTCGTTCTTCATGCGCCCGCTCGGCGCGATCGTGCTCGGTGCGTACGCCGACCGCGCGGGCCGCAAGGCCGCGCTCACGTTGTCGATCCTGCTGATGATGGCCGGCACGCTGGTCATCGCGGTACTGCCGACCTACCAGACGATCGGCGTCGCGGCGCCGCTGATCCTCGTCGCCGCGCGATTGATGCAGGGCTTTTCGGCGGGCGGCGAATTCGGCAGCGCGACCGCGTTCCTGGCCGAGCATGTGCCCGGGCGGCGCGGTTTCTTCGCGAGCTGGCAGGTCGCGAGCCAGGGGCTCACGACGCTGCTCGCGGCAGGCTTCGGCACCGTGCTGAACGCGCAGCTCACGGCCGAGCAGATGGCCGCGTGGGGCTGGCGCATCCCGTTCTTCTTCGGACTGCTGCTCGGGCCCGTCGCGTACTACATCCGCTCGAAGGTCGACGAGACGCCCGAATTCCTCGCGGCGGAAAGCACCGCGAGCCCGCTGCGCGACACGTTCGCGTCGCACAAGGCGCGGCTCGTCGCCGCGATGGGCGTGGTGGTGCTCGGCACCGTCGCGACCTATCTCGTGCTGTTCATGCCGACCTACGGCGTGAAGCAGCTCGGCCTCGCGCCGTCGGCCGCGTTCGCGGCGATCCTCGTCGTCGGCGTGATCCAGATGGCGTTCGCGCCGCTCGTCGGTCACTGGTCGGATCGTTACGGCCGCGTGCGCGTGATGCTCGCGCCGGCCGTCGGCATTCTCGTGCTGATCTATCCGGCGTTCGCGTATCTCGTCGCGCATCCGGGCTTCGGCACGCTGATCGCGCTGCAGGTGCTGCTTGCGTTCCTGATGACCGGCTATTTCGCGGCGCTGCCGGGGCTGCTGTCCGAAGTGTTTCCGGTGCAGACGCGCACGACCGGGATGTCGCTCGCCTATAACGTCGCGGTGACGATCTTCGGCGGCTTCGGGCCGTTCATCATCGCGTGGCTGATCCGCGCGACCGGGATGAAGACCGCGCCGAGCTTCTACCTGATGTTCGCGGCCGTGCTGAGCCTCGCGGCGCTGGTGGTGTTGCGGCGGCGGTTCGGGTTCCGGTGAGGTCGCGGCGACGCTGGCGGTGCGTCAGCCGCTTTCCGAGGGTGCGGCGGTTTTGTCGTGCCTGATGACCGGGCCGGATTGAGCCGAGGCCTGCAATCGTATTGGCAGATTAGCCTTCCGGCTCGCACGTCGGCTTCGCCGGCATCAACGATGGCTTCGCCTCGACCGTCGCGATCGCGCGCTGCGCAAGCGCATTCAGCGCTTGCTGAAGCTGCCAGTCACTTGCCGTGCCGAATTCGCGCTGCGGCAGCGCCGCGCTTTTCGCCGTGTCGATCTTCGCGCGCACGCGGGCTTCGCGCAGCGCCTGCCGCGCCTTGCGGACCTGCGCGAACGGATCGGGCGCGACCCGGTCCGCATACGGCGCGCGGGCGAGATCGACTTCGCGGTACCACAGCAGCACGCCGTCGACGTCCGAGTCGCGGCGCGGCGGCACGAGCCAGTCCGGCACGACGCCGTAGCCGTCCATCGGGCAGCCGTTCGGCCGCAGGTTGCGCGCGAACGTGAAAGCGAGGCGCGTACCGTCGATCAGGTCGACGCCGGTCTGCGCGAGTCCCTTTCCGTAGGTCGGCATCCCGAGCAGCCGCGCGCGGCCGAGATCCTTCAGTGCCGCCGCGGTCGCTTCGGCGGCCGACGCGCTCTGTCCGTCGACGAGCACCACGAGCGGCACGGTGCGCCACCAGTCGTCGGCCTGCAGCGGCGCGAGCGGATCCTGGCCGCGCATGACCGGCAGCTCGTAGTCAGGCCAGTTGGTCGTGAAGCGGCGGCGCTTCGTGCCGTCGCGCTCGAGCGTGACCATCGCGGTACGGTCGCGCCCTGCGAACAGCGCGGTGATGCCGATCGCCGCATTCAGCGCGCCGCCGCCGTTGATGCGCAGGTCGAGGATCACGCCTTTCACCGGCGGCCCCGCGCGGCGCGCGGCCTGCACCGCGTCGATATAGTTGCCGATCGCGGGTTCCGGAAAGCTAGACAGCCGCGTGTACAGGATGTCGCCGGCGAGCCGCTTCGTCGTCGCCGGGTGTGGCCGGACGATCGCGCGGACCGGCGCGAAGATCAGCGTCGCGTGGTTCGGACCGCGCCGGACCGTGAGCTTGAGCGGCACGCCCGCGTCGCCTTTCGCGAGTTTCACGACCTCGCTGCTGTCGATGCCGACGACGCTTCGGTCGTTCATCGCGACGACGAGATCGTCGGGCCGCACGCCGGCCTGTTCGGCGGGCGCGTCGGGGATCACATCGAGGATGTGCAGCCCGTCGGGCCGCGTCTCGAACACGATGCCGATGCCCGGCGTGCCGTCGCGCGCGCGGCGCTCGTCGTCGCGCCGTTCCTGCTCCTCCTTCGCGTTGAAGAAGCGCGCGTGCGGCAGCGTCTTGATCCCCTCGTGCACGGTGGCGTCGAGCAGCGCGCCGATGTCGACGTCGGTCAGGTGCTGCTTCTTCAGCACGTCGACCGCGGCCTTCAGTTCGCAGAGTTGCGGTTCCCAGTCGGGCGGGCAGGGTGACGGTTGCGGTGCGGCGGCAGCAGCGGCCGCGGATGGGGCCGCAGGCGGGACGGCAGGCGGCGCGGACGCGGATTGCGCGCAGGCGGCCGATGCGCATGCAACGAACGCAGCCGCGGCGGCTGCACCGGTACTCCAGGCGACGATGCGATGAACGACACGCGTGGCTGGCATCATGAGGACCGCGGCTTCGGCGGGTGGCGGGGCGGGACGGTGACGCGATTGTAGCCGACGGTCCGTGCAGCCGCGACGGAGGAGGAGGGCGGCGGCTCGCCCATGAAAAAAGGCCGGTCCACGAGGGACCGGCCTTCCGGTATCAGCCGAAGCGATGCGGCGCTTAAACCTGCGCGCCCGCGTTCGGATCGTCCGGATCGTGCGCCGTCTTCTTTTCCTTGATCAGGTCTTCGCGCTTGATGCCGAGCCACATCGCGAGCGAGCCCGCGACGAACACCGACGAGTAGATGCCGAACATGATGCCGACCGTCAGCGCGAGCGCGAAGTAGTGCAGCGTCGGGCCGCCGAAGAAGAACATCGACAGCACCATCATTTCCGTCGACGTGTGCGTGATGATCGTCCGCGACATCGTGGTCGTGATCGCGTGGTTGATCACTTCCTGCACGCTCATCTTGCGTTCGCGGCGGAACGTTTCGCGGATCCGGTCGAAGATGACGACCGACTCGTTGACCGAGTAGCCGAGCACCGCGAGGATGGCCGCGAGCACCGCCAGCGAGAACTCCCACTGGAAGAACGCGAAGAAGCCGAGAATGATCACGACGTCGTGCAGGTTCGCGATGATGCCGGCGACCGCGTACTTCCATTCGAAGCGGATCGACAGGTAGATCACGATGCCGATCACCACGCACGCGAGCGCGAGGAGACCGTCGGTCGCAAGCTCGCGGCCGACCTGCGGGCCGACGAACTCGACGCGCTGCAGCGTCACGTCGGGGCTTTGCGCCTTCAGCGCGGTCATCACCTGGTCGCTCTGCTGCGCGGACGTGAGGCCTTCCTTCAGCTGCAGGCGGATCAGCACGTTGCGCGACGTGCCGAAGTTCTGCACCTGCGCATCGGCATAGCCGAGCTTGCCGAGCGTGTCGCGCACGGGTTCGAGCTGCGCGGCCTGCTGATACTGGACCTCGATCACCGTGCCGCCGGTGAATTCGACGGACAGGTGCAGCCCGCGGTGGAACAGGAAGAACACGGCGGCGAGGAACGTGACCAGCGAGATCACGTTGAACACCAGCGCGTGCCGCATGAACGGAATGTCTTTACGGATGCGGAAAAATTCCATGGCTTCGTCTCCGGGGCCTTATTGGGTCGAGCCCGGTTTCTTCGGCGACACGCCTTGCTGCGCGCGGTTGCGCAGCTGCGGCTTGCCGGCGCGCGGTGCGTCGCCCTTCGCGGGTGCAGCGAGCTTCGCGGCGCGCGCAGTGTCGGTCGATTCGTCGGCCGCGCCGAACGCTGCACCTGCGGCACCGGCCGTGGCGCCTTCCGGCTTCCACACCTGGCCGATCGCGAGCGACTTCAGCTTCTTGCGGCCGCCGTACCAGAGGTTGACGATCCCGCGCGAGAAGAACACCGCGGAGAACATCGACGTCAGGATGCCGAGGCAGTGCACGATCGCGAATGCGCGAACCGGGCCCGAGCCGAACGCGAGCAGCGCGAGGCCGGCGATCAGCGTCGTGACGTTCGAGTCGAGAATCGTCGCCCACGCATGCGCGTAACCGGCCTGGATCGCGAGCTGCGGCGGCTGGCCGGCGCGCAGTTCTTCACGCACGCGCTCGTTGATCAGCACGTTCGAGTCGATCGCCATGCCGAGCGCGAGTGCGATAGCGGCGATACCGGGCAGCGTCAGCGTCGCCTGCATCAGCGACAGCACCGCGACGAGCAGCAGCAGGTTCACCGACAGGCCGATCACCGAGATCACGCCGAACAGCATGTAGTACGCGATCATGAACACGGCGATCGCGCAGAAGCCCCAGATCACCGAGTGGACGCCCATCTTGATGTTGTCCGCGCCGAGGCTCGGGCCGATCGTGCGTTCCTCGATGATGTCCATCGGTGCGGCGAGCGAACCGGCGCGCAGCAGCAGCGCGAGGTCGGCCGCCGCCTGCGGCGTCGGCTGGCCCGTGATCTGGAAGCGGTCGCCGAGTTCGGACTGGATCGTCGCGACCGTCAGCACTTCGCCCTTGCCCTTCTCGAACAGCACCATCGCCATCGGCTTGCCGATGTTCTCGCGCGACACCGCGCGCACCGAGCGGCCGCCCGCCGAGTCGAGGCGGATGTTGACCGACGGACGCTGGTGCTCGTCGAAGCCGGCCGACGCATCGATGATGCGGTCGCCGGTGAAGATCACGTCCTTCTTCAGCAGCACGGGCGCCTGGTTGCCCTGCGTGAACAGCTCCTCGCCCGGCGGCACGGGGTCGTTCGGGTTCGGGTGCGTGTTGAGCGGATCGGCGAGGCGCGCCTCGAGCGTCGCGGTGCGGCCGATGATGTCCTTCGCCTTCGCGGTGTCCTGCACGCCCGGCAGTTCGACGACGATACGGTCGCTGCCCTGCTGCTGCAGGATCGGCTCGGACACGCCGAGTTCGTTCACGCGGTTGTGGAGCGTCGTCAGGTTCTGCTTCAGCGCGGCGTCCTCGACGGCCTTCTGCACGGCCGGCGTGAACGTGCCGACGACTTGCGTGCCGCCGCCGCCGGGCTGGGTCGCCCATTGCAGTTCGGTGACCGACGCGGCGAGCACCTTGCGGGCGTCTTCGGCCGTTTGCGCGTCGCTGAAGTTGACGACGACGGACTGGTCGACGCGGCTCACGCCGCCGTCGCGGATGTTCTTGTCACGCAGCAGCGAACGGGCGTCGGACGCATCGGAGTCGAGCTTCTTGGTGAGCGCGCCCGTCATGTCGACCTGGAGCAGGAAATGCACACCGCCGCGCAGGTCGAGGCCGAGATACATCGGCAGTGCGTGCAGCGCGGTCAGCCAGCGCGGCGACGCGCTCTGCAGGTTCAGTGCGACGACGTATTGCGGATCGTTCGGGTCGGTGTTCAGCGATTTCTGCAGCAGGTCCTTGACGCGCAGCTGCGTATCGGTGTCCTTCAGGCGCACGCGGATGTTCGCGTTGGACGCCGTGTTCTCGAAGGTGACGTCGTCCGGCGTGATCTGCGCGGACGCGAGCGCGGATTCGACCTGGGTCAGCGTGGTCGAGTCGAGCTTGACCGTGGCCTTGCCGCTCGACACCTGCACCGCCGGCGCTTCGCCGAAGAAGTTGGGCAATGTGTACAGAAGGCCGATGGCGAGCGCCACGACCATCACGACATATTTCCAGAGTGGATAACGATTCATGAGGGGGCCGAACGGGTGGTTGGCGTGAAAGCGTCGCGTCCGGCGCCGCGGCGGCCCGCGCTCTCAGGCGGGCACGGCGCGGGGAGCCGGACGCTCGGTGAAAACCTTACAGCGACTTGATCGTGCCCTTCGGCAGAATGGTCGTGACCGCAGCCTTCTGCACGGTGATTTCGGTGCCTTCGGCGATTTCGACGCCGATGTAGCCTTCGGTGACCTTCGTCACCTTGCCGACGAGGCCGCCGCTCGTGACGACTTCGTCGCCCTTCGCCATGGCCGCGAGCATGTTGCGGTGTTCCTTCTGGCGCTTCATCTGCGGACGGATCATGATGAAGTACAGCACCGCGAACATCAGGATGAGCGGCAGGAAGCTCATCAGGCTCGATTCGGCGCCACCGGCGCCTTGCGCGAAGGCATTGGAAATGAACGGCACGTTGGTCTCTCCGTAGGGGAAGATCGAAAAATAAGCCGGTTATTCTACCACCGGCCCCATGCGCGAACGGCTCGGCAAATGCGCTTTCGGATCAAGCTGTTAAGCGTGAAACGACACCGTTGCGACTCGTTTGGAAAGGCAATTGTAATGTTTGGCGGTCGTGACCGGCACTCAGAACGCATTATTTAGTACACGTCCTATGTGACGGGCGCGCTGCGGGCCGCCGGCCCGTCAGTCGACCCCTCTCGCGCGATCCTCCGCGAAGCGCTGGCGGAATGCGTCGAACGTATGGGTTTCGATCGCGTCGCGGATCTCGCTCATCAGCTGCAGGTAGTAGTGCAGGTTGTGGATCGTGTTGAGCTGCGCGCCGAGGATTTCGCCGACGCGGTGCAGGTGGTGCAGGTAGCCGCGCGAGAAGTTCTGGCACGTGTAGCATGTGCAGCTCGCGTCGAGCGGCTTCAACGAGTTCTTGTGCGTCGCGTTGCGGATCTTCACGTCGCCGAAGCGCGTGAAGAGCCAGCCGTTGCGCGCGTTGCGGGTCGGCATCACGCAGTCGAACATGTCGATGCCGTTCGCGACGCCCTCGACCAGGTCCTCCGGCGTGCCGACGCCCATCAGGTAGTGCGGCTTGTGGGCCGGCAGCTTCGGGCCGACGTGCCGCAGCACCCGCATCATGTCTTCCTTCGGCTCGCCGACCGACAGCCCGCCGATCGCGAGGCCGTGGAAGCCGAGCTCCGACAGGCCCGCGAGCGATTCGTCGCGCAGGTCCTCGAACATCCCGCCCTGGACGATCCCGAAGAGGGCGTTCGGGTTGCCGAGCTGGTCGAACTCGTCGAGCGAGCGCTTCGCCCAGCGCAGCGACATGCGCATCGACTCGGCCGCTTCCTTGTGCGTGGTCGGCACGCCGTTGGTCGCGTACGGCGTGCACTCGTCGAACTGCATCACGATGTCCGAGTTCAGCACCTTCTGGATCTGCATCGACACTTCCGGCGACAGGAACAGCTTGTCGCCGTTGATCGGCGATGCGAACGTCACGCCGTCTTCGGTGATCTTGCGCAGGTCGCCGAGCGAGAACACCTGGAAGCCGCCCGAGTCGGTCAGGATCGGCTTGTTCCAGCCCATGAAGCCGTGCAGGCCGCCGTGCGCGTCGATCGTGTCGAGGCCGGGGCGCAGCCACAGGTGGAACGTGTTGCCGAGGATGATCTGGGCCTTGATCTCGTGCAGCTCGCGCGGCTGGATCGCCTTCACGGTGCCGTACGTGCCGACCGGCATGAAGATCGGCGTCTCGACCACGCCGTGGTTGAGCTTCACGCGGCCGCGGCGCGCATGGCCGTCGGTCGTCAGCAGTTCGAATTCGAGCCCGTTCGCGGGGCGGTCCTGCACGGGGGCGTGCGGATGAGCGTGCGTATCGTGGGATGAACCTTCGGTCATCGCGTCATTCTCCTTGCCACCGGAGAACAGTCCGGCGCATGTTGGAAACGCCGCCGGGCACCCGGCGGCGGGGAAAAGCGGGTGCGCGCCATCGTAGCGCGTACCGCAGGAAAACGGGGCAACAGCGCGGGGACAACGGCGCGGCGCGCGACAGCGCGAAGCGCAGCGGCCGCTGCGCGGTCGCGGGCCGGCGCGTCATCGCACCTGCCGCGCTTACGCGCGCGGCGCCTCCGGCGTGTCGCGCCGCGTGAGCAGCATCGCGTCGCCGTAGCTGAAGAAGCGGTAGCGTGCGTCGATCGCGTGCCGGTATGCGGCGCGGATCGTCTCGACGCCCGCGAACGCCGACACCAGCATCAGCAGTGTCGACTTCGGCAGGTGAAAGTTCGTGACGAGCCGGTCGACGACCCGGAAAGCGTAGCCGGGCGTGATGAAGATGTCGGTCTCGGCCTGCGTCGCGGCGAGCGGGCGGCCCGCTTCGTCGGCGCTGCGCGCCGCGGCTTCGAGCGCGCGCATCGAGGTCGTGCCGACCGCGATCACGTTGCCGCCGCGCGCACGGGTCGCGGCGATCTTGTCGACGAGCGACTGCGGCAGGTCGTACCACTCGCTGTGCATCCTGTGCTCGTCGAGGTTCTCGACGCGCACCGGCTGGAACGTGCCGGCGCCCACGTGCAGCGTCAGCGTCGCGCGCTCGACGCCCATCGCGTCGAGCTTCTCGAGCAGCGGCTGGTCGAAATGGAGCCCGGCCGTGGGCGCGGCGACCGCGCCCGGATTGCTCGCATAGACGGTCTGGTAGCGCGTCTCGTCGTTCGCGTCGGCGTCGTGCTCGATGTACGGCGGCAGCGGCAGGCGGCCGTGCTGCTCGATCAGCGTGAGGCACGGCGCCGGGAAATGCAGCGTGAAGAACGGCTCGACGCGCTCGCCGACCGTCACGTCGAACGCGTCGGCGAGGCGCAGCGTCGTGCCGGCGCCCGGCGACTTGCTCGCGCGGATCTGCGCGAGCGCGGTGTGCGTGCCGGTCACGCGCTCGATCAGTACCTCGATCTTGCCGCCGCTGGCCTTCTGGCCGAAGAAGCGTGCCTTCAGGACCTTGGTATCGTTGAACACGAGCAGGTCGCCGGGCGCGATGCACGACGGCAGCTCGGCGAAGCGGCGGTCGACGAGGCGCGCGGGCTCGACGGTGCCGTCGACCTCGAGCAGGCGGCTCGCGGTGCGGTCGGGCAGCGCGGTTTGCGCAATCAGCTCGGGGGGCAGATTGAAATCGAAATCGGAAAGCGTGAACATGCGGGCTGGTTCGAAACGGCCGGCGGGCGCCGCCGACAAGGCGGAAACGCATGAATGGGGTGCGCGAGCCGCTATGATGGCGGGATGCGCGGCCTGGCCGGCGTCGTTCGTTCGGACGACGTGAAAGCCGCTATTGTACTTGCCTTGCGAAGCACCCAGACGATCCGATGCCTGTGTCACCACGCCGTTCCACCGCCGCCGTTGCCGATTCCGCCGATCCGTTCGACGCGGACGATGCCGCGTTACCCGCGCGCAGCGCGGGGGAGCGCGAGCCGCCGCGCAGTATCGCGCCGCGCCGCACGGGCCCGAAGCGCGGTGCCGACGGGCGGCTCGCGCAGCCGGCCGCTGCCGCGCCCGACGCTGAACCGGGCGCGGGCAGCGACGAAGCGGGCGCAGCGGGACCATCCGGTGCGAAACGCAAGAAGAAGCCGGCCGCCGACAAACCCGTGAAGACCGTCGACAAGCTCGCGAAGCTCGGCCTCACGCGCTCGATCGATCTCGTGCTGCATCTGCCGATGCGCTACGAGGACGAAACCACGCTCACGCCGATCGGCGAACTGCTGCCGGGCGGCATCGCGCAGACCGAAGGCGTTGTGTTCGACAACGAGGTCGCGTACCGGCCGCGTCGGCAGCTCGTCGTGAAGATCCAGGACGACGACGGCGAGCACCTCGTGCTGCGCTTCCTCAATTTCTACGGCTCGCAGGTCAAGCAGATGGCCGTCGGCCAGCGGCTGCGCGTGCGCGGCGACGTGCGCGGCGGCTTCTTCGGGATGGAGATGGTGCATCCGGCCGTGCGCGTCGTCGAGGCCGATGCGCCGCTGCCGCAGGTGCTCACGCCCGTCTATCCGAGCACGGCCGGCGTGTCGCAGGCGTATCTGCGCAAGGCGATCGAGAACGCGGTCGAGCGCACGCCGCTGCCCGAGCTGCTGCCGCCCGAGATCGAGCGCGACTACCTGAAGCCGCTCGGCGTGCCGACGCTCGCGCAGGCCGTGCGCATCCTGCACCACCCGGCCATCGATTCCGACGAAGCCGCGCTGATGGACGGCTCGCATCCGGCGTGGACCCGCATCAAGTTCGAGGAGCTGCTCGCGCAGCAGCTGTCGCTCAAGCGCGCGCACGAGGAGCGCCGCACGCGCGCGGCACCCGCGATGCCGCGCCGCGCCGCGGCCGATGCCGACGCGCTGACCACGCGCCTCTACGCGGCGCTGCCGTTTACGCTGACGGGCGCGCAGTCGCGCGTCGTCGACGAGATCGCGCACGACCTCACGCTCGCGCACCCGATGCAGCGGCTGCTGCAGGGCGACGTCGGCAGCGGCAAGACGGTCGTCGCGGCGCTGGCGGCCGCGCAGGCGATCGACGCCGGCTACCAGGCCGCGCTGATGGCGCCGACCGAAATCCTCGCGGAGCAGCACGCGCGCAAGCTGCGCGCATGGCTCGAACCGCTCGGCGTCACGGTCGCATGGCTCGCGGGCAGCCTGAAGGCGAAGGACAAGCGCGCGGCGATCGAGGCCGCGGCGCTCGGCACCGCGCAGCTCGTGATCGGCACGCACGCGATCATCCAGGACACCGTCGAATTCGCGCGGCTCGGCCTCGTGATCGTCGACGAGCAGCACCGCTTCGGCGTCGAGCAGCGTCTCGCGCTGCGCGCGAAGGCCGCGAACGCGGCCAACGGCGCGCGCGATTTCCAGCCGCACCAGCTGATGATGTCGGCCACGCCGATTCCGCGCACGCTCGCGATGACGTATTACGCGGATCTCGAGGTGTCGACGATCGACGAACTGCCGCCGGGCCGCACGCCGGTGCTGACGCGCCTCGTCGGCGACGCGCGGCGCGAGGAGGTGATCGCCCGCGTGCGCGAGGCCGCGCTGACCGGCCGCCAGGTGTACTGGGTGTGTCCGCTGATCGAGGAGAGCGAGACGCTGCAGCTGCAGACGGCCGTCGAAACCTATGAAACGCTGGCCGCGGCGCTGCCCGAGCTGAAGGTCGGGCTCGTGCACGGGCGGCTGTCGCCGGCCGACAAGGCGGCCGTGATGGAGGCCTTCACGCGCAACGACGTGCAGTTGCTCGTCGCGACGACCGTGATCGAAGTCGGCGTCGACGTGCCGAATGCATCGCTGATGGTGATCGAGCACGCGGAGCGCTTCGGCCTCGCGCAGCTGCACCAGCTGCGCGGCCGCGTCGGGCGCGGCACCGCGGCGTCGGTGTGCGTGCTGCTGTACACGGGCCCGCTGTCGCTGACCGGCCGCGAGCGGCTGAAGACGATGCGCGAGACGACCGACGGCTTCGAGATCGCGCGGCGCGACCTCGAGATCCGCGGCCCCGGCGAATTCCTCGGCGCGCGCCAGTCCGGCGCGGCGATGCTGCGCTTCGCGAACCTCGAGACCGACGGCTGGCTGATCGACCCGGCCCGCGACGCGGCGGCGCGACTGATCGCCGCGTATCCCGATGTGGTCACGCAGCATCTCGCCCGGTGGCTCGGCGCGCGCGAGCAATATCTGAAGGCCTGATTCCGCGCATTCAGGGTCGGATTTAAAAGCGCCATTCCGCGCTGATTCGGCGCGTTGCGATGCAGAGAAACTTGGCGAACCGGTGCCAACGGGTGTATAAATTAAACCTATCGCCTGTATATCCCTGATTGACCCACAATGACCCTGACTGAATTGAAATACATCGTCGCGGTCGCGCGCGAACGGCATTTCGGTCGCGCGGCCGAAGCGTGCTTCGTGAGCCAGCCGACGCTGTCGGTGGCGATCAAGAAGCTCGAAGACGAGCTCAACGTGCAGATTTTCGAGCGCGGCGCGAGCGAAGTGAGCGTGACCCCGATCGGCGACCAGATCGTCACGCAGGCGCAGCGCGTGCTCGAGCAGACCTTCGCGATCAAGGAGATCGCGAAGCAGGGCAAGGACCCGCTCGTCGGCCCGTTCCGGCTCGGCGTGATCTACACGATCGGGCCGTACCTGCTGCCGACGCTCGTCAAGCAGATGATCCAGCGCGTGCCGCAGATGCCGTTGATGCTGCAGGAAAACTACACGCTGAAGCTGCTCGAACTGCTGAAGCAGGGCGAGATCGACGCCGCGATCATGGCGCTGCCGTTCCCGGAAACGGGCCTGATGGTGCGGCCGCTGTACGACGAGCCGTTCGTCGTCGCGCTGCCGGCCGGCCATCCGTGGGAGAAGCGCGAAGAGATCGACGCCGAGGACCTGAAGCAGGAAACCATGCTGCTGCTCGGCAACGGCCACTGCTTCCGCGATCACGTGCTCGGCGTGTGCCCGGAGCTGATGCGCTTCTCGCAGACGGCCGACGGCATCCAGAAGACCTTCGAGGGCTCGTCGCTCGAAACGATTCGCCATATGGTCGCGAGCGGCGTCGGCATCACGGTGCTGCCGCGGATGTCGGTCGCCGAGGTCGGCCCGCGCGCGAACGGCCCCGACGCCGAATTGCTGTCGTACGTGCCGTTCAACGAACCGGTGCCGGATCGCCGCGTCGTGCTGGTGTGGCGCAAGAGCTTCACGCGGATGCCCGCGATCGACGCGATCAGCGAGGCGATCGCCGCCTGCGAGCTGCCGGGCGTCGCGAAGCTCGACATGCCGGCGACGATGAACTGAGCAGGGCGCGGCGCGCCCGCATGCCGGCCGATCGACGGGGTCTTGCGACCCCGTTTATTTTTTCCTATCGCATAGATAAAATTAATCAAATTAAAATAATCGATAGGTTTGCATAGAATGCTCTACATGGATCGGCGCCGGATCGGCAGCCCGATTCGCACGCTGGATGCAAGCGTCAAAGGAGGATGTCATGATGCGGTCGGTAATGCAGCACGCGCAGCGGAACATCCCGTCGCGCGACGAGGTCGTAACGCGCGCCAGGGCCGTGGTCCGCAACCTGCGCCCGATTGCGTTCGCGTACCTGGCGGACCGTGTGTACGGCGGCTGAGCGCCGCTGCACGCCGGTCCTGTGTTCCCCCGATTCACCTGCCGTCCAGCCATGAGGGAGCATTGCATGTCCGAAGTCCGGAAAACCACCCGCACCGCCGGCGTAGCGCCGGCCGGTCGCCGATTCCTGGAGCGCCCCGCTTGCGGCGCTTCGCGACGGGAACGCGCACCGAAGGTCACGCACGACATCCCGTAGTAAGCAGGAGGACCAACCTGTTCCGTTTCTTACCCCCGCAATGACACTCCACGAACCGCGCGCGGCACGATGCCGGGCCGGGTTGGTGGAGGCACATGAGCAAGCCTAGGAGAAAACGCATGTCGAACGAAAAGAAGTGTCCGTTCAATCACACCGCAGGCAGCGGCCCGTCGAACAAGGACTGGTGGCCGAACCAGGTGAACCTGAACATCCTGCACCGGCACTCGGCGCTGTCCGATCCGATGGACCAGGATTTCGACTACGCGGAAGCATTCGGGAAGCTGGACCTCGCGGCGGTGAAGCGCGACCTGCAGGCGCTGATGACCACGTCGCAGGACTGGTGGCCGGCCGACTTCGGTCACTACGGCGGCCTGTTCATCCGGATGGCCTGGCACAGCGCCGGCACGTACCGGACCGCCGACGGCCGCGGCGGCGCGGGCGGCGGGCAACAGCGCTTCGCCCCGCTGAACAGCTGGCCGGACAACGGCAACCTCGACAAGGCGCGCCGGCTGCTGTGGCCGATCAAGCAGAAGTACGGCCGCAACATCTCGTGGGCCGACCTGCTGATCCTGACCGGCAACGTCGCGCTCGAATCGATGGGCTTCAAGACCTTCGGCTTCGCGGGCGGCCGCGTCGACACGTGGGAACCGGACGACGTCTACTGGGGTTCGGAAAAGATCTGGCTGGAACTGAGCGGCGGCCCGAACAGCCGTTACTCGGGCGACCGTGACCTCGAAAATCCGCTCGCGGCCGTGCAGATGGGCCTCATCTACGTGAACCCGGAAGGCCCGGACGGCAATCCCGACCCGGTCGCGGCGGCCCGCGACATCCGCGAGACGTTCGCGCGGATGGCGATGAACGACGAAGAGACGGTCGCGCTGATCGCCGGCGGCCATACGTTCGGCAAGACGCACGGCGCGGGCCCCGCATCGGACGTCGGTCCCGAGCCGGAAGCGGCCGGCATCGAGCAGCAGGGTCTCGGCTGGAAGAGCGCTTACGCATCGGGCAAGGGCCGCGACGCGATCACGAGTGGCCTCGAAGTCACGTGGACGTCGACGCCGACGAAGTGGAGCAACGATTTCTTCAAGCACCTGTTCGGCTATGAATGGGAACTGACGAAGAGCCCGGCCGGCGCGCACCAGTGGGTTGCGAAGGGCGCCGACGAAGTGATTCCCGATGCGTTCGATCCGGCGAAGAAGCGTCGCCCGACGATGCTGACGACCGACCTGTCGCTGCGTTTCGACCCGGCCTACGAGAAGATCTCGCGCCGCTTCTACGAGAACCCGGCCGAGTTCGCCGACGCGTTCGCGCGCGCCTGGTTCAAGCTCACGCACCGCGACATGGGTCCGCGTGCGCGCTATCTGGGCCCTGAAGTGCCGGCCGAGCACCTGCTGTGGCAGGACCCGATCCCGGCCGTCGACCACACGCTGATCGACGACGCCGACGTCGCGGCGCTGAAGGCGAAGGTGCTCGCGTCGGGCCTGTCGGTCGCGCAGCTCGTGTCGACCGCATGGGCGTCGGCTTCCACGTTCCGCGGTTCGGACAAGCGCGGCGGCGCGAACGGCGCGCGCATCCGCTTGACACCGCAGAAGGACTGGGACGTGAACCAGCCGGCCGCGCTCGCGACGGTGCTCGAGACGCTCGAAGGCGTGCAGATGACGTTCAACGATGCGCAGACGGGCGGCAAGAAGGTGTCGCTCGCCGACCTGATCGTGCTCGCCGGTGCAGCCGGCGTCGAACAGGCCGCGAAGAACGCGGGTGTCGCGGTGACGGTGCCGTTCGCACCGGGCCGGATGGACGCGTCGCCGGAGCAGACCGACATCGAGGCGATGGCCGTGCTCGAGCCGGTTGCGGACGGTTTCCGCAACTACCTGAAGCACGCGTACAAGACGCCGGCCGAGGCGCTGCTGGTCGACAAGGCCCAGCTGCTGACGCTGAGCGGGCCGGAGCTGACGGTGCTCGTCGGCGGCCTGCGGGTGCTCGGCGCGAACGTCGGTGACGCACAGCACGGCGTGTTCACCGATCGTCCGGGCGCGCTGACCAACGACTTCTTCGTGAACCTGCTCGACATGGGCACGGAGTGGAAGCCGGTGTCGGCTGCGAACGACGTGTTCGAAGGGCGCGATCGGGCGACGGGCCAGGTCAAGTGGACCGGCACGCGCGTCGACCTGATCTTCGGTTCGCACTCGCAGTTGCGGGCGCTGGCCGAGGTGTACGGCAGTGCCGACGCGCACGAGAAGTTCGTGCGCGATTTCGTCGCGGCCTGGAACAAGGTGATGAACCTCGACCGCTTCGACCTCGCGTGAAAGTCGCGATGCGCTGACGCAGTCATGCTGCAACGTGAAACGGCCGGTCGCACGACCGGCCGTTTTTTCTTCCGATTCAAGGTCTTGTCGAAGGAGTGACGACCATGACGCAAATGATGCTGAACATGCGCGCCGCGTTCACGCCGGCCGAGCTGGCGCGCCGTATCGTCGGTTTCGCGATCGTCATCGGCGGTGCGGCCGAGCTGGTCGCGCAGGCGCTGCACGCGCTCGCACCGCTCGTGTCGAGCGTCGGCGGCTGAGCGCAGCGAATCGCGCGCCGCGCTAGACTGGCCCGTCGCGAACGGATGCCGCACGGCGCGGCATGCGGATTGCTCGACGCGTTTTCGCCGGTTCAACATTTCGAATGAGGAGTCCCGAAGATGGCCAAGAAAGGCAACGCCACGAAGATCAACATCGGCATCAGCGACAAGGACCGCAAGAAGATCGCGGACGGCCTGTCGCGTCTGCTCGCCGACACGTTTTCGCTGTACCTGAAGACCCACAACTTCCACTGGAACGTCACGGGTCCGATGTTCAACACGCTGCACCTGATGTTCGAAGAGCAGTACAACGAACTGTGGCTCGCGGTCGACTCGGTCGCGGAGCGCATTCGCACGCTCGGCGTCGTCGCGCCGGGCACGTTCGCGGATTTCGCGAAACTGTCGTCGGTGCCGGAAGCGAACGGCGTGCCGGCGGCCGAAGAGATGATCCGCCAGCTCGTCGAAGGGCACGAGACGGTCGTGCGCACCGCGCGCGAAATCTTCCCGATCGCCGATGCGGCGAGCGACGAGCCGACCGCCGACCTGCTGACGCAGCGCCTGCAGACGCATGAAAAGACCGCGTGGATGCTGCGGTCGCTGCTTGCCTGAATCCGGCGTGACTGGCCGTGTGTCGTGCAGCCGGTCTCAGCGGGTGATCGGCAACTGAGCGGTGTCCCGAAGTCGAAGCGGGGCCGGATTGCCCGCATCGGCATCGCATGTCGGCAGGGCGGGCTACGCACCGCCCATGCATCTGTCCCCTGATTGACGTATGCGGCTGCTCGGCCGCGTGCAGCGGGCCCGAGCAGCCTGCGCGCGTGCCGCCGCACCCGGCTGCGGGCCGTCCCCGACATGACGCGAACCGCCGCTCGGCTCTAAAATGCCGGGATTCTCTTCCCGGTGCTTCGCCATGCTCGCCCGCTTTCCCCTGTATCTGCGGCTCGTCCGGATGGACAAGCCGATCGGCAGCCTGCTGCTGCTCTGGCCGACGCTCAACGCACTGTGGATCGCGTCGGACGGTCATCCGCGCTGGTCGCTGCTGGTGATCTTCGCGCTCGGCACGCTGCTGATGCGCTCGGCCGGCTGTGCGATGAACGACTACGCCGACCGCGATTTCGACCGTCACGTGAAGCGCACGGCCGACCGGCCGCTGACGTCGGGCAAGATCCGCGCATGGGAAGCCGTCGCGATCGCGGTGGTGCTGTCGTTCATCGCGTTCCTGCTGATCCAGCCGCTCAACACGCTGACGAAGGAGCTGTCGGTCGTCGCGCTGTTCGTCGCCGGCTCGTACCCGTTCATGAAGCGTTTCTTCGCGATTCCGCAGGCGTATCTCGGCATCGCGTTCGGCTTCGGCATCCCGATGGCGTTCGCGGCCGTGCAGGACACGGTGCCGACGCTCGCGTGGGTGATGCTGGTGGCGAACATCTTCTGGTCGGTCGCGTACGACACCGAATACGCGATGGTCGACCGCGACGACGACATCAAGATCGGCATTCGCACGTCCGCGCTGACGTTCGGCCGCTTCGACGTCGCGGCCGTGATGGCGTGCTATGCGGTGACGCTCGGCATCTACGTGTGGATCGGCGTGACGCTCGGCTTCGGTCTCGCGTACTGGGCCGGCTGGGCGGCGGCGCTCGGCTGCGCGCTGTATCACTACACGCTGATCAAGGGGCGCGAGCGGATGCCGTGCTTCGCGGCGTTCCGGCACAACAACTGGCTCGGCGGCGTGCTGTTCGCGGGGATCGCCGCGCATTACCTGCTGGCGGGGCCGGCTGCCAACTGAAGCGGTACGGGCACCTCGCCGGTGCGCGATGCCAACAAAAAAGCGGCCGCGGCCGCTTTTTTGTTGGCGCTGCCGGGCAAGCCCGGCCGACGACGCGGCGCTTACGCGCGGCCGAGCTCGTCGCCCATTTCCTTCGCGCGTGCCTCGGCTGCGAGCGCGCCGCGCACGATCGCTTCCTTCACGCCTTGCGCGTCGAACGACGCGAGCGCGGCGGCCGTCGTGCCGCCCTTCGACGTCACGCGCTCGCGCAGCACGCTCGCCGGTTCGCCCGATTGCGCGGCGAGCTGCGCGGCGCCCGCGAACGTCGCGACCGCGAGCGCGCGGCCCTGTTCGTCGTTCATGCCGAGGCGGCGCGCGGCTTCCTGCAGCGCTTCGATGAAATAGAACACGTACGCCGGGCCGCTGCCCGAGATCGCCGTGACCGCGTCGAGCTGCGCTTCGTCGTCGAACCAGACGATCTCGCCGACCGCGCCGAGCACGTTCGACGCGAGCTCGCGACCGGCCGCGTCGACGCCCGGCAGCGCGGCGAGGCCCGTCACGCCCATGCCGACCAGCGCGGGTGTGTTCGGCATCGTGCGCACGACGCGTGCGTAGTCGCCGAGCCAGCGGGCGAGGTCGGTGGCGCGGATGCCGGCCGCGATGCTGATCACGAGCTGCGACTTCAGGTGCGGCGCGAGCGCCTGCGCGACGTCCTTCAGCACCTGCGGTTTCACCGCGAGCACGATCGCGTCGTAGTCCGCGAGCGTCGCGTCGACCGCCGCGCCGGTGCGGATGCCGAACTGCTGCGCGGCGCGCGCGCGGGCGTCTTCGTTGACGTCGATGGCATACAGGCCGTCAGCGGCGACGCCGCGCTTGACGAGGCCGCCGATCAGGGCCGCGGCCATGTTGCCGCCGCCGATGAATGCGATTTTCATGGTGTCGAATTGAGCAAGTGAGTGAACGGGAAGGCGGAAAAGGGCGGCGCTCAGTGCGAATAATCGCGTGCGCCGAAGATCGCGGTGCCGACGCGCACGATGGTCGCGCCTTCGAGCACCGCGGCCTCGAGATCGGCGGACATGCCCATCGACAACGTGTCGAGCGGCAGGCCGTCGGCACGCAATGCGTCGTACAGCGCGCGCAGCGCGCGATGCGGCACGCGTTGCGCATCGATATCGCCGGCCGGCTCGGGAATCGCCATCAGGCCGCGCAGGCGCAGCGCCGGCAGCGCGGCGACCGCGCGCGCGACGTCGGCCACGTCGGCCGGCGCGACGCCGCTCTTCGACGCCTCGCCGCTGATGTTCACCTGCACGCACACGTTGAGCGGCGGCAGGTGCGCGGGGCGCTGTTCGGCGAGACGCTGCGCGATCTTCAGCCGGTCGACCGAATGGACCCAGTCGAACCGTTCGGCGACCGGGCGCGTCTTGTTCGATTGCAGCGGCCCGATGAAATGCCATTCGAGCGCAGCGCGCAGATCCGCGAGCGCGTCGATCTTGTCGATCGATTCCTGCACGTAGTTCTCGCCGAACGCGCGTTGGCCGGCCGCATGCGCGGCGCGCACGTCGTCGGCGGGAAACGTCTTCGACACGGCGAGCAGCGAGACGGTGGCGGGATCGCGGCCGGCCGCGCGGGCGGCGTCGGCGATGCGGCGGTGAACGGAGTCGAGACGGACGGCGAAATCGGACATGACGGGCACGGAAGCAGGCACGGGAAGCGAGTACGGCGGCGAATGGTGACGAACGCGGAGACGAATGCGACAGCGGATGCGGCACGGCACGCGCCGCATCGGTTCGCCCATTATACGGACGGGGCGCCGGCGGGGCCGGCCATCCGCGTCAGCCGTACAGCAGATGTTCGACGAGCTGGATCCAGTGCGCGACCGGAATCTGCGTGCCGCTTTGCAGGTGCGCGATGCAGCCGACGTTGCCGGACACGATCATCTGCGGCTCGAGTGCCTGCAGCTTCAGCAGCTTCTGCTTGCGCAGCCGGTACGACAGCGACGGCTGCGTCAGCGAATAGGTGCCGGCCGAGCCGCAACACAGATGGCTGTCGGCCGGCAGCCGCACGTCGATGCCGAGCGTCTCGAGCAGGCGCTCGACCTTGCCGCGCGACTGCTGGCCGTGCTGCAGCGTGCACGGCGGGTGGTACGCGACGGTATGGATCGCGCGGCGCCGCGCGAGCGTCGCGATCTCGGCCTCGAACGCGAGCAGCACGTCGGAGATGTCGCGCGTCAGCGCGACGATGCGCTGCGCCTTCTCCGCATAGGCCGGATCGTCGCGCAGCAGGTGCGCGTATTCGAGCACCGTCACGCCGCAGCCGGTTGCGTTCATCACGATCGCTTCCGCGCCTTGCTCGACGTACGGCCACCACGCGTCGATGTTGCGGCGCGCGTCGTCGAGCGCCTCGTCGTGATAGTTCAGGTGCAGGCGGATCGCGCCGCAGCAGCCCGCGTCGGGCGCGACGATCGTCTCGATCCCGAGCGCGTCGAGCACGCGCGCGGTCGCGATGTTGATGTTCGGCAGCATCGACGGCTGCACGCAGCCGGCGAGCATCAGCATCTTGCGCGAATGGGGGCGCTGCGGCCATTCGAGCAGCCGCGTGCGCGGCGGCACCTTGTCGCGCAGCCGTTTCGGCAAGAGCGGCCGCATGTGCTGGCCGAGCCGCATGAGCGGCGAGAACAGCGCCGCGTTCGGCACGAGGCTGGCGAGCACGCGGCGCACGAGCCGTTGCTGCACGGGGCGCTGCACTTGCGCCTCGACGTGCTTGCGGCCGATTTCGACGAGCCGGCCGTACTGGACACCCGACGGGCAGGTCGTCTCGCAGCTGCGGCAGGTGAGGCAGCGATCGAGGTGCTGCTGCGTGCTGCGCGTGACGGGCGCGCCTTCGACCATCTGCTTGATCAGGTAGATGCGGCCGCGCGGGCCGTCGAGTTCGTCGCCGAGCAGCTGATAGGTCGGGCACGTCGCGGTGCAGAAGCCGCAATGCACGCACTTGCGCAGGATCGCGTCGGCCTCGTCGCCGTCGGGCGTATTGCGGATGAAATCGGCGAGGTTCGTTTGCATCGATCCCTCAGAGATCAGGGTAGAGCCGGCCGCGGTTGAAGATGCGCGCGGGATCGAACGCAGCCTTCAGCCCGCGGTGAATCTTCATCAGCGGCGCGGGCAGCGGCGTGAACACGCCCGCGCTGCGGTCGTACGACTCGCCCGCGCGGAACAGCGTCGCATGGCCGCCGGCCTGCTTCGCGCTCATGCGCACCGTCTGCGCGTCGGCGTCGGTGATCCACCAGCGCTGCGCACCGCCCCATTCCATCAGCTGGGTGCCGGGCAGGTGCATCGGTTCGGTGATCGACGGCAGCGCGAGCCGCCACAGCGCATAGCCGGGCGGGATGCCGTTGAAGAACGGGTCGGTGTGCTCGCGCACGGCTGCCCAGAAGCGCTCGGCCTCGACCGCGTCGACGACTTCGCCGCCGAGCAGCGTCTTCGCCGATTTCACGGCCGCCTCGGCGCCCGACAGCCGCAGCACGAGCGTGCCGTTGCGCCACGCGCTCGCGCTGACGGGCAGCGGATGGCCGCCCCATTCGTTGAGCTTGCGCACCGCGTCGGTCGCGCTCATCTCGAACTTCAGCGTGACTTCGGCGACCGGCACCGGCAGCACCTTGATCGACAGGTCGAGTATCAGCCCGAGCGTGCCGAGCGAGCCGGCCATCAGCCGCGACACGTCGTAGCCGGCGACGTTCTTCACGACCTGCCCGCCGAAGCGCAGCACTTCGCCGCGGCCGTTCATCAGCGTGACGCCGAGCACGAAATCGCGCGGCGCGCCGCAGGTCGCGCGGCGCGGGCCCGCGAGGCCCGCCGCGACGCAGCCGCCGACGGTGGCCGCGCGGCCGAAGTGAGGCGGCTCGAACGGCAGCATCTGGCCGCACTCGGCGAGGACGGCTTCAAGCTGCGCGAGCGGCGTGCCCGCGCGGACCGTGACGACGAGTTCGGCCGGGTCGTACGACACGATGCCCTGAAACGCGCGCGTGTCGAGTATTTCGCCGTCCAGCGCCTGGCCGTACCAGTCCTTGGTGCCGCCGCCGCGAATCCGCAGCGGCCGGCCGTCGGCACTGGCGGCGCGGACGCGTTCGGCCCATCCGGCGACGATGTCGTCCTCTTCCATGTTGTATTGCTGCCTCGTTGTTGTCCGGTCGATTGTACCGGGGTGGCGCGAATCCACATCGCGACTATCCCTAAGCCGCGCATGACGAACGCATGCGGGCGTCGCCGCGCGCACGGCTGGCGCGGGCAGGGCGGTACGCCGCGGCCCGCGCGTCGGCACGGGCCGCGCACCGCGCGGCGCTCAGAAGCGCGGCAGGTCGGGGTGCGGCAGCAGCCCTCCGCGCACGTGCTGGCGGCCGTATTCGGCGCAGCGCGCGCGGGTCGGGATGCCCTTGTCGGGATTGAGCAGCCCGGCCGGATCGAACGCGCGCTTGACCGCGAAGAACGCATCGCGCTCCTGCGGCGAGAACTGCACGCACATCGAATTCAGCTTTTCGATGCCGACGCCGTGCTCGCCCGTCACGCTACCGCCGAATTCCACGCAGCATTCGAGGATTTCCGCGCCGAACTGCTCGGCGCGGTGCAGCTCGTCCGGATCGTTCGCGTTGTAGAGGATCAGCGGATGCATGTTGCCGTCGCCGGCATGGAACACGTTGATGCAGCGCAGCCCGTAGCGTGTCTCGAGCTGCTCGATGCGGGCGAGCAGCGGGCCGATCGCACGGCGCGGCACGGTGCCGTCCATGCAGTAATAGTCAGCGGAAATGCGCCCGGCGGCCGGGAACGCGTTCTTGCGGCCGGACCAGAAGCGCAGCCGCTCGCTTTCGTTGCGCGACACCTGGATGCGCGTCGCGCCATGCTCGCGCAGCACGGCCGTCATGCGGACGATTTCCTCCGCGACTTCTTCGGGCGTGCCGTCCGATTCGCACAGCAGGATCGCTTTCGCGTCGAGGTCGTAGCCCGCGTGCGTGAACGCCTCGACGGCCTGGGTGGCCGGCTTGTCCATCATCTCCAGCCCCGCCGGGATGATGCCCGACGCGATGATCGCGGCAACCGCCTCGCCGCCCTTCACGACATCGTCGAAGCTCGCCATCACGAGCTGCGCGGTCTGCGGTTTCGGGATCAGCTTCACCGTGATTTCGGTGACGATCGCGAACATCCCTTCGCTGCCGATCATCACCGCGAGCAGGTCGAGGCCGGGCGCGTCGAGACCGAGCGAGCCGAATTCGACGATCTCGCCGTCGATCGTGACCGCGCGCACGCGCATCACGTTGTGCACCGTCAGCCCGTATTTCAGGCAATGGACGCCGCCGGAATTTTCCGCGACGTTGCCGCCGATCGTGCAGGCGATCTGCGACGAAGGATCGGGGGCGTAATACAGCCCGTAAGGCGCGGCGGCTTCCGAAATCGCGAGGTTGCGCACGCCGGGCTGCACGGTCGCCGTGCGCGCGTACGGATCGACCTCGACGATGCGCGTGAAGCGCGCGAGCGACAGCACGACGCCGTTCGCGATCGGCAGCGCGCCGCCGGACAGGCTCGTGCCGGCGCCGCGCGGCACGATCGGCACTTCCATGCGGCGGCAGATCTGCACGATCCGCTGCACCTGCGATTCGGTTTCGGGCAGCGCGACCGCGAGCGGCAGCCGGCGGTACGCCGACAGGCCGTCGCATTCGTACGGCGCGGTGTCTTCGTCGCGGAACAGCAGGCAATGCGTCGGCAGCACGGCCATCAGCGCCTGCACGACCTCGCGCTGGCGCTGCGCGCGGGTCGCGCTCGACAGTTCGACGGAAGCGTTCATTGGGTCTCCAGCCGGGGCGCGGCGGCGCGCCGCCGTGTCAGCACGTGAAGATCTTGCCGGGATTCATCAGGTTGCGCGGATCGAGCGCCAGCTTGATCGCGCGCATCGCGTCGATCGCGTTGTCGCCGTGCTCCTTCGGCAGGAAGCGCATCTTGTGCAGCCCGACGCCGTGTTCGCCGGTGCAGGTGCCGCCGAGGCGCAGCGCGCGCTCGACGATCCGGTCGTTGATGCGTTCGGCTTCGTCGATTTCCTCGGGCTTGTCGGGATCGATCAGGATCGCGACGTGGAAATTGCCGTCGCCGACGTGGCCGACGATCGGGCAGGGCAGCGACGATGCGCGCAGGTCGATCTCGGTTTCCTCGACGCACGCGGCGAGCTGCGAGATCGGCACGCACACGTCGGTCGTTACCGCGCGGCAGCCGGGCTTCAGCTGCAGCATCGCGAAGTACGCGTTGTGGCGCGCGGCCCAGAGCCGCGTGCGGTCCTCGGGGCGGGTCGCCCATTCGAAGCCCTGGCCGTTGTTCTGGCCCGCGAGCGCCTGCACGAGCTCGGCCTGTTCCTTCACGCCGGCCTCGGTGCCGTGGAATTCGAAGAACAGCGTCGGCGCTTCGGCGAGCGTCAGGTTCGAGTGGCGGTTGATCGAGCGCACCGCGAGCGAGTCGACGAATTCGACGCGCGCGATCGGCACGCCGATCTGGATCGTCTCGATCACGGTGCGCACCGCGTCGCCCATCGACGGGAACGTGCAGATCGCGGCCGACACGGCTTCGGGCAGCGGATGCAGGCGCAGCGTGATCTCGGTGATCACGCCGAGCGTGCCTTCGGAGCCGACGAACAGGCGCGTGAGGTCGTAGCCGGCGGACGACTTGCGCGCGCGCGAGCCCGTCTTCACGACGCGGCCGTCGGCGAGCACGGCGGTCAGGCCGAGCACGTTCTCGCGCATGGTTCCGTAGCGCACGGCGTTGGTGCCCGATGCGCGGGTCGCGGTCATCCCGCCGATGCTGGCGTCGGCGCCCGGATCGATCGGGAAGAACAGGCCGGTGTCGCGCAGCGCTTCGTTGAGCGCCTTGCGCGTGATGCCCGGTTCGACCGTGACCGTCAGGTCTTCCGCGTTGATCGACAGCACGCGGTTCATTTCCGACAGGTCGAGCGAGACGCCGCCGCGCACGGCGAGCAGATGGCCTTCGAGCGACGAGCCGGCGCCGTACGGGATCAGCGGCACGCT
The DNA here is from genome assembly GCF_905339865.1 of Burkholderia sp. BCC1993. Lineage (NCBI taxonomy): Bacteria > Pseudomonadati > Pseudomonadota > Betaproteobacteria > Burkholderiales > Burkholderiaceae > Burkholderia > Burkholderia sp. BCC1993. The sequence continues at coordinate 205,826 of NZ_CAJPGZ010000006.1, forward strand.
GTAGAGCGCGCACAGCGACACGACTTCGCGGACTTCATCGGCGTTGCGGGCGAACACGACGGCGTCGGGCAGTTGCGGATCGAACGGCGATTCGTCGCGGCCGTGATGGGCGCGGACGGCGTCGGCGGTCGACACGCGCTCGCCGAAGGCGGCGCGCAGCGCCTCGAGCATGGCGGAGGGCAGCGGGCGGCGCGTGGTGGCCGGCGGGGCAGGGTGATTCACGAATGTCTCCTGACGACTGCTTGTCAAACTTTCGGCCCATTCTACGCTGGAACGCCCGCTGCGCCCGCCGCCGCGGGCTGCGATAATCGCGTACCAACCCAACCGGGCCGCATCGCGGCCGCGCACGAGAGGAGATTCGCATGGGCAACCGCTTGAGCAAGATCGCGACGCGCACGGGCGACGACGGCACCACCGGCCTCGGCGACGGGCGGCGCATCGGCAAGGACGACGCGCGGATCGCCGCGATCGGCGACGTCGACGAACTGAACTCGACCCTCGGCGTGCTGTTGGCCGAACCGCTGCCGGACGACGTGCGCACGGCGCTCGTCACGATCCAGCACGACCTGTTCGATCTCGGCGGCGAGCTGTGCATTCCCGGCCATGCGGTGCTTGACGACACGCACCTCGCGCGCCTCGACACGTGGCTGGCCGACTACAACGCGACGCTGCCGCCGCTGAAGGAATTCATCCTGCCGGCCGGCTCGCGTGCGGCGTCGCTCGCGCACGTCTGCCGGACGGTGTGCCGCCGCGCGGAGCGCTCGATCGTCGCGCTCGGGCGCACCGACACGCTCAATGATGCGCCGCGGCGTTACGTGAACCGGCTGTCGGACCTGCTGTTCGTGCTGGCGCGTGTGCTGAACCGCGCGGATGGCGGCTCGGACGTGCTGTGGGAGCGCGGGCGCGTCCGCTAGCGCCCGGCGTCGCTTTTCCGCACTGCGACAATTTGCCCAAGGGGCGTCTATTTTTAAAGATGTATCGTATTCGCATGTTTAACGGAGAACGAACATGACCCACATCACCGCTGACCAGATGGCCCGTGTGAAGGCCACCGCCCCCGTCCTTGCCGTGCACGGCGCGACGATCACGAAGCATTTCTACCAGCGCATGTTCGCGCGTCATCCGGAACTGAAGAACCTGTTCAACCAGACGCACCAGAAGACCGGCAGCCAGCCGGAAACGCTCGCGAAGGCGGTCTATGCGTATGCGGCGAATATCGACAACCTCGGTGTGCTCGGCGGGGCGGTGTCGCACATCGCGCACAAGCACGCGAGCCTGAACATCCGCCCCGAGCATTACCCGATCGTCGGCGAGAACCTGCTCGCGTCGATCGTCGAAGTGCTCGGCGATGCGGTCGATGCTCAGACGCTCGAGGCATGGCGCGTCGCGTACGGCCAGCTCGCGCAGATCCTGATCGGTGCCGAGGCCGACCTGTACGCGGGCGCCGCGTGGAGCGGCTTCCGTCCGTTCAAGGTTGCCCGCAAGGTGCGTGAAAGCGACGAGATCACGTCGTTCTACCTGACGCCCGCCGACGGCGGCGACGCGCCGAAGTTCGAGCCGGGCCAGTACGTCACGGTGAAGCGCTTCGTCGGCGATCTCGGCGTCGATCAGCCGCGCCAGTACAGCCTGTCCGACGCGCCGCACGGCAAGTGGCTGCGCATCTCGGTGAAACGCGAGGCCGGCCAGCCGGAAGCGATCCCGGCCGGCAAGGTGTCGACGCTGATGCATGACGGCGTGGAGGAGGGCGCGATCGTCGAGGTGACCGCGCCGATGGGCGAATTCTCGCTGAAGCGCGGCGTCGATACGCCGGTCGTGCTGATCTCCGGCGGCGTCGGCCTGACGCCGATGGTGTCGATGGCATCGACGCTGGTCGCCGAAGGCAGCAAGCGTGAGGTGCGGTTCGTCCACGCATGCCGGTCGGGCGCGGTGCATGCGTTCCGCGACTGGCTGAACGATACGGTGCGCGAACACGCGAACGTGAAGCGCACGGTGCTGTACGAGCTGGTCGGCCCGAACGATCGCGTCGGCATCGATCACGACCTCGAAGGGCGCCTGACGCCGGAACGCGTGAAGCAATACGCGCTGGTGCCGGATGCCGACTACTACATCTGCGGTCCGATCGCGTTCATGAAGGCGCAACGCGATGCGCTGGTCGCGCTCGGCGTCGCGCCGGAACGCATCAATACCGAGATCTTCGGCTCGGGCGCGCTCGAGTGAGGATCTGACGGCCGGTTCCGGCCGAGGCAATGAAAAAGCCCGGCGCGAGCCGGGCTTTTGTTCGTGCTGCGCCAGGCGGGCGACTTCAGGCGCGCAGCATCAGCGTTGCGTGGTAGCGCCATACCTTCGGATCGGCACTCACGAATGGCATGCCTTCATGTAGCGCTTGCGCGACCATCACGCGGTCGAACGGATCGGCATGATCAGCGAAATCCGGCAACACGGCGACCGCTTCAGCGTGATCGCTGCTAATTGGCAACTCCGCGAAGCCAGCGAGCCGGAATGCCGAACGGGCATCGCGTGGATGAACGGGGAGGTTGCCTTTGCGATACTTGATCGCAATTTCCCAGATGGACGCGGCGCTGACATACAGCGTGTTCTGCGGATCCTCGATCAATGCGACGGCGGTCGGCGACAGTTGCGGCGCGCCTTCAGCCGCCCACAGCGCGATATGCGTGTCGAGCAACAGCTTCACGGCGCGAGTCCTCGCTCGGCGCTGGCATCGAAATCGGCGGCAATCGATTCGTCGCCAGCGTTGAATGCTTCGACCGTCGTCGGGATGTTCAGGCCGGCAAGCAACTGACGAGCGGCGCCGATGCGGCGCGGCGCCGTGTAGGGGACGATGCGGGCGACCGGATGGCCGTTGCGGGCGATCACGACTTCGGATTCGCGCCCCAGTTCCAGTGCCTCGACGAGACTTGAAAGCCGCGACTTGGCATCATGCATGTTGACGGTCGACATGAGTACCTCCGGTTAGCTAGGGGGTGTTAGCTAGTCTAGCAGAACCGGATGCCGGTCGCAGTCGAACCATGGCAACCCGCCGGCAAGCGGGAAGCCACGGTCCGGACCGGTGTCGTCTGTCAGTTGCCGCTGCCGCGCGCGACGCGGCGTGCCTTCACCGATTCCGCGAGGCCTTCGAGCACCTTCACGCTGTCGTCCCACGCGATGCACGCGTCGGTGATGCTCTGGCCGTAGGTCAGCGGGCAGCCTTCCTTCAGGTCCTGGCGCCCCTCGACGAGGTGCGACTCGATCATCACGCCGACGATGCGCTCGTCGCCGGCCGCGACCTGGCGGCCGATGTCCGCGCACACGGGAATCTGGTTCTCGTGCTTCTTCGAGCTGTTCGCGTGGCTCGCGTCGATCATCAGGCGCGCGGCGAGGCCGGCCTTGCCGATGTCCGCGCACGCGGCGTTCACACTGTCCGCGTCGTAGTTCGGCGTCTTGCCGCCGCGCAGGATCACGTGGCAGTCCTCGTTGCCGGCCGTCGACACGATCGCCGAGTGGCCGCCCTTGGTCACCGACAGGAAATGGTGCGGCTGCGATGCGGCCTTGATCGCGTCGACCGCGATCTTCACGTTGCCGTCGGTGCCGTTCTTGAAGCCGACCGGGCACGACAGCCCCGACGCCAGCTCGCGGTGCACCTGCGACTCGGTCGTGCGCGCGCCGATCGCGCCCCACGAGATCAGGTCGGCGATGTACTGCGGGCTGATCATGTCGAGGTATTCGGTCGCGGCCGGCAGCCCCATCTCGTTGATCTGCAGCAGCAGTTCGCGCGCGGTGCGCAGCCCTTCGTTGATCTTGAAGCTGTTGTCCAGGTGCGGATCGTTGATGAGCCCCTTCCAGCCGACCGTCGTGCGCGGCTTCTCGAAGTACACGCGCATCACGATTTCCAGCTCGCCGTTGAAGCGCTCGCGCTCCTTCACGAGCCGCCCCGCGTACTCGATCGCCGCCTTCGTATCGTGGATCGAGCACGGCCCGATCACGACGATCAGCCGGTCGTCCATCCCGTGCAGGATGCGGTGCATCGACTGGCGCGAGTTGTAGATCAGCTCGGACGCGGCCTCGGAGCACGCGAATTCGCGGATCAGGTGGGCGGGCGGCGTCAGTTCCTTGAGTTCGCGGATGCGGACGTCGTCGGTGTTGTGCGGGGGCATGCTGTTTCTCCTAGTTTTGCGGGCGCCGTTCGGTCAGTGCGCGTGCGGCAGATTCATCGATTCAAGCGATTCAGTGATTTCGGTCGGGGCCGCGGGATCCGCTGCGGCGGCGACCGGGTGGCGAAGGGCGAAAAAAAACCGCCGGGTTCGCCGGCGGTTTTTTCGGGAATTTCGGTTGCGCTTCACGCGCCATCAACCCTCTCGATCCGCCAGCGGTCTGAGATGCCAAAAAAAGTAAAAATAAAACTTGGCGGACATGACGGAGATTCGGTTCGTCAAAAAAGTTGATTCGGAATTTATACCCGGTCGCCGCGTCGCTGGCAACCGGGGGTGCTCAAAAATGCGGACAATCCGCGCGCATTTGCCAAAATGCGCGGATTGTCTGCGGCGCGATGCGGTTATGCCGTACCGCCGACCGTCATCTTGTCGATCCGCAGGGTCGGCTGGCCGACGCCGACCGGCACGCTCTGGCCTTCCTTGCCGCACACGCCGACGCCCGAGTCGAGCGACATGTCGTTGCCGATCATGCTCACGTACTTCAGCGATTCCGGGCCGCTGCCGATCAGCGTCGCGCCCTTCACCGGGTAGGTGATCTTGCCGTTCTCGATCATGTACGCCTCGGACGCCGAGAACACGAACTTGCCGTTCGTGATGTCGACCTGGCCGCCGCCGAAGTTCACCGCGTACAGGCCGTTCTTCACCGACGCGAGGATTTCCTGCGGATCCTTGTCGCCGTTCAGCATGTACGTGTTGGTCATGCGCGGCATCGGCAGCGCCGCGTACGACTCGCGCCGCGCGTTGCCGGTGACGGGCATCTTCATCAGGCGCGCGTTCAGCGTGTCCTGGATGTAGCCCTTCAGGATGCCGTCCTCGATCAGCGTCGTGCACTGCGTCGGGTTGCCTTCGTCGTCGATGTTCAGCGAGCCGCGGCGGTTCGGCAGCGTGCCGTCGTCGACCACCGTCACGCCCTTCGCGGCGACCTGCTCGCCGATCCGGCCGGCGAACGCCGACGAACCCTTGCGGTTGAAGTCGCCCTCGAGACCGTGGCCGATCGCCTCGTGCAGCAGCACGCCCGGCCAGCCCGGCCCGAGCACGACCGTCATCGCACCGGCCGGCGCGGGGCGCGCGTCGAGGTTCACGAGCGCCGCGTGCACGGCGTCGTCGACGTAGCGCGACAGCACTTCGTCGGTGAAGTAGCCGTAGTCGAAGCGGCCGCCGCCGCCGCCGGAGCCGATCTCGCGGCGGCCGTTCTGTTCGGCGATCACCGTGACCGACACGCGCACGAGCGGGCGGATGTCGGCCGCGAGCGCGCCGTCGCTGCGCGCGACCAGCACGACGTCGTATTCGCCGGCGAGGCCCGCCATCACCTGCGTGACGCGCGGGTCGCGCCCGCGCGCCATCTGCTCGATGCGCTCGAGCAGCTTGACCTTGGCGGTCGCGTCGAGCGACGCGAGCGGATCGGACGGCAGGTACAGGTCGCGGCCCGAGATGCCCTTCAGCGACGTCGCCGCCTTGATCTTCTGGCGGCCGCCGCCGGCCGCCGCGATCGCCTTGGTGGCCGCGGCCGCCTGGGCGATGGCTTCCGGCGACAGGTCGTCCGAGTACGCGAACGCGGTGCGGTCGCCCGCGACCGCGCGCACGCCGACGCCCTGGTCGATGCTGAAGCTGCCCGACTTCACGATGCCTTCCTCGAGGCTCCACGCTTCGCTGCGGGTCGCCTGGAAGTACAGGTCGGCGTAGTCGACGCGATGCGTGAAGATGTCGGCGATCGTGCGCGTGAGCAGGCTCTCGTCGAGGCCGTACGGCGTGAGGAGGATGTCCTTCGCCAGCGCAAGATTGCGGATGCCGGGTTCGATGATGTTCATGCGGGTATCGAGGGTTCTCAAAAAGTTGTCGGGTGCGTTCTGGGCAGATGGGTTGGCCGGGCGGCGTTTCAAGCGCCGGGCGGTTCAGCGGTTCAGGCCAGCACGCGATGCCGCCACGCGGGCAGGCTCTGGCGCACGTCGGCGATGCGCTGCGGATCGAGCGCGCCGGTCACGACGCTCGCGCCTTCGTCGCGGACCGCGACGATCTCGCCCCACGGGTCGATCAGCATGCTGTGGCCCCAGGTGCGCCGGCCGTTCTCGTGCTTGCCGCCTTGCGCGGCCGCGAGCACGTAGCACTGGTTCTCGACGGCCCGCGCGCGCAGCAGCATTTCCCAGTGCGCGCGGCCCGTCGTATACGTAAACGCCGACGGCACGACGATCAGCGCGCAGTCGCCCATCCTGCGATACAGCTCCGGAAAGCGCAGATCGTAACAGACCGACAGGCCGACCCGCCCGAACGGCGCGTCGAATGTGACGACCGTATCGCCCGCGCGGATCGTGCGCGCCTCGTCGAACGATTCGTCGCCTTTCTCGAAGTTGAACAGGTGGATCTTGTCGTAGCGGGCGGCTTCCTGGCCGTTCGGGTCGAACACGAGCGTCGTGTTCAGCACGCGATCGGGCTCCGGCGCCTTCAGCGGCAACGTGCCGCCGATTACCCAGATGCCGTGACGGTGCGCGGCCTCCGACAGGAAGCGCTGGATCGGGCCGTCGCGGTAGGGTTCGGCGAGCGCGAGCTTGTCGGTGTCGCGATGGCCCATGAAGCAGAAATACTCGGGCAGCAGTACGAGCTGCGCGCCGTCGCCGGCCGCTTCCGCGATCAGGCGGCCGGCTTCGGCGAGATTGCGTGCGACGTCCGGCGTGCTCACCATCTGCAGCGCGGCGACCCGAAAGGGCGTGGCGGAACGGGTGTGATCGGTCATCGCTGGATCGGTTGCGTCATAAATGGGGTGCGGCCCGGCACCGTGCGCGCCGTCAGTGGCTCGCCGCATCGGCCGGACCGTGATTCATCTTACCCTGATCGCCTCGCACCCGCTCGATGTGCGGATGCGCCCACGAGCCGGTGATCGCGTAGTCGAGCGCGAACGCGTGCGACAGCGTCTCCGACAGCGCGTAGTTCGCGGCCAGCACGCCGACACCCAGCAGCGGATTGATGATCGCGGCCGCGATTGCCGCCGTGCCGGCGCCGATCTTCGGCGCGACGTGCGCGTGCAGGTCCTGCGTCTCGGCGCCGAGGTCGACCGCGCCACGCACCGTCACGTTCGCCGGCGCCGTCGTCATCGAGAAGTCGTCGGTGCGCGCGATCCCGTTGGAGATCCGGCTGGTGCCCGTGATCTTGTCGAACGGCAGCCCCTTGCCGATCACGTCGCGGAAATTCAGCGTCAGGAAGCGCGCGAGGCTCTGCAGGCTCAGCACGCCGAGCAGTTTCGCGGCACCCGGATCGACCTTCAGGATCTGGCCGTGTTCCAGGTCGAGCGCGACCTGGCCGCCAAGCGACGGCAGATCGACCGCGGTCGGGCCGCCGCGCCAGCCGACCTTGCCGGTCACGGTGCCGTGGCCGTTTGCAAGCGTGCGCGGCAGGCCGACGAGGTCGAGCAGCGCGCCCGCGTTGCCGACGTCGAGCTTGAAGTCGAACACGCTGCGGCGCGGCGCATCGTTTTCGTCGACGCCGCGGGCCAGCGCGCGGCGCGACGTGCGCCAGTTGCCGGTCGCCGTCAGCTTCGCGGCCGGGTTCGCCAGTTCGAACTTGTCGAGCTGCCACACCGGTACGCCGTCTTCCTCGAGGTTGCGCGCGTTGACGACGAGCCGGCCGATGTCGTGATCGCGCGCGACGACCTGGTCGACGATCAGGTCGACCGCCGGCATCGGCCGGTCGGTCGGCGTCGGCAGGTTCATCGCGCGGCCGACGAGGTCGTGCTGCGCGCTCTGCGGGATCACGAGCTTCGCGAGCCGTGCGTTCAGCACGCCCGCGCCGTTGTGGCCGCCGCCCGGCGCCCACGACAGGTAGCCCGATACCTGGTTCGACGCGATGTTCGCCTGCCACAGCTCGTCGACGTGCGACGCGCCGATGATCACGTTTTCCCAGTTGCGCTTGAGCAGCTTCAGCGTGCCGAAGTGGAGCGCGAAGCGCTTCGGCGTGAAGCTCGCGACGTCGATGCGCGGCGCGGCCGGCGGTTCCGGCGCGCGCGGCGTGTCGTGCTGCAGCGTGCGGGCCAGTGCGAGCCAGGCGTCGGCGTCCAGTTCGTCGACGTCGACGGCGGCGCTCACGCCGTCCTGCGGCAGATCGGGCATCCGGTGGATGCCCATCGCGCCGCGCACCGCGCGCAGCGGCTGGCCGGGCGTCGCGTCGAGCAGGTAGGTCGCGGACACGGGCCCGAGCGTCAGGTCGGCATGCTCGAGGCGCTTGCCACCGTCCTGGGCGGCCGGCTGCAGCGTGAAGCGGAACGGCATCGGCGTGCCGGCCGGTTTCGCGAACGGCGCCGGGAAATTCAGCGCGACGCCCGTCAGGTCGGAATGCGCGGTGACCTCCGGCAGGCGGCCCGGCGCGCCGCGCACGGCGAGCTGGTACGGCGCGTCGCCGACCACGTGCTCGAGCAGCGCCGCGGCCGTGCCGCGCAGGTTCAGGCCGCGCGCGGCGTCAAGCGCGAGCTTGCCGTCGACGTCCACCGCGTACGGGCCGTGCGACTGGAAGTTGCCGTTCGCGCGCACCGGGCCGCCGAGGAAGCGCCCCGACAGCTCGTGCAGCGACGCGCCAGCCTCGCTGAAGCGCACGCTGCCGCGCAGCGCGGACAGCGGCGGCACGCCGTCGGTCGACAGCGTGTTGCCGCCGAACGCGAGCGCGCCCTCGACATGCGTATGCGGATGCGGAACGTGCTGCGGAATCGTGATCTTGAGCGCGAGCGCCGCGGGCCCCTGCGCGTCGATCCGCTGGCCGATGTGCCCGCTCATCGCGCCGAGCGAGCTGTTGTCCGCGTAGTCGATCAGGTCCGCGAGCGGGCCTTGCGCGTGGCCGTCGATGATGAGCGGCGACTTCGACGGATTGCCGAGATCGTCGATCCGGCCCGCGACCTTCGTCAGTGCGACGCGCTTGTAGTGCGCGCGCGCGATGTCGAAGTGCAGCTTGTTCTGCGCGAGCTCGAACACGCCGTCGATCCCGTCGAGCGCCGGCCAGACGCTCGGCGTGCCGTTCGCGAGCTTGCGCGGCGGGTACGGCGTCGGCTCGAAGCGCCCGCCGGTGAACGGCGCGACGATGTGGAACACGCCGGCATCCGGCTCGTGTTCGAACGGGAATTTCTCGAGCGGGCCGCGGGCGACGATCGACGCCCCCTTGGTCACCTGGCCGTCCTGCAGCGCATGGCCGAGATAGTCGCGCAGGTGCTCGGACATCCCGGTCGGCAGGTAGCGCGGAATGCGCGCCACCGACGCGCGCGCGAAATCCGCGCGCAGGTCGAGCGAGCCGCGGCCGTGGCCGGGGTTCGTGTACGTGCCCGACACCGCGATTTCCGCATCGGGGTTCGCGACGAACAGGTCGGGCAACGTCACGTCGACGCGCGCGTGCTTCTCGCCCGGCGCCGGCGTGATCACCCATTTCGCGTTGCCGCGCAGCCGGTCGAAGGTCAGGCGCGGCTCGTCGAATTCGCCGGGCACCGTGACCGCCGCATTGACCGTGTCGAAGTGCGCGCGGCCGCCGGTTTCGTTCGCATCGATGCGGCCCCACAAATTCTCGACGCCCGGCCAGCCGGCGCGCGGGTGACCGCGCGGGGACAGCCCCGGAGGCGGCTCCTGCGCGGCGACGCTGATGCCCTGCAGATCGCCGAGGAAGCGGTAGCGGACGATCGGCGCGGCGCCGGTGCGCCGTTCTTCGTCGGCGAGCTCGGCCCGCGCCGGCTTCGCGCGTTCGACCTCGATGTGATAGTTCGACACCATCCCGCGCGGGTCGAGCTTGATCAGCTCGTTGCGCAGCCGCGCGGGCAGCGGCAGCCCGCGGATGAACTCGCTGAGGATGCCGAGATCGACGCGGTCGCCGACGACGCTCAGCAGCTGCCCCTGGTCGGCGGTCGGCACGCGGTAGCGGGCGGTCAGCGTCGACAGCGCGAGCGAACGGGCGAGCGGCGTGCCGTCAGGCAGCGGCGGCTGGCCGAGCTCCGCGTTGAAGCGCGTCAGGTGCAGCGTGTAGTCGCGGCCGGCGTCCAGCGCCATGTCCCAGCCGAACCCGACCGTCGGCACGTCGAGGCGCGGCTGGGTCGGCCGCACGCGCAGCACGACGTCGGCGCCCTGCAGGTCGCCGCCCGCGGAGCGCAGATGGCCGTCCTGGAAGGTCGCCCAGATCGCGTTGTCGATGCGGCCCGCGTGGATCGTGAGCGGGATGTCGAGATAGCGGCCGAGCGTCTGCAGGTCGACCGGGCCGGTCGACAGGTACGCGTCGCCGGTCCAGTTCGTCGGCTTGCCCATCGGCGCGAGCGGCTTGTGGCGGAAACGCGCGCGGAAATCGAGCGGACCGAGCAGCAGCGTGCCGTTCGCGGGCGCCTGCAGCGCGGCCTTGTGCTCGCGGCCATGGTTGAGCACCGCGAGGCGGATGCCGGACAGCGCGAGCTCCGGTGCGTCGTGCTGCGCGTCGCGCCAGCGCAGCGTGCCGTTGCGCAGCACGATCGCTTCCTGCTTCAGCAGCCACGTGCTGAACGTGTCGTTGCCGCCATGGGTGGTCGCGACGCCGACGCCCGCGACGCTCAGCGAGCCGTCGGCGGCGCGTGCGACGACGAGGTCGGGATGGTCGACGATCAGGCTCGACAGCGCGGGCGACAGCCGCAGCAGCGACATCCACGACAGCGCGGCCGTCGCGTGCGGGACCGACAGCGCGATCTGGCCGTCACGGCCGCGAATGGTGAGGTTGGCGACTTCGACGCCCGGCTGCATGCCGGACCAGTGGGGAGACAGCTTGCCGATCGAAAGTTGCGCGTGGAGCTTGTCGGACACCGCGCGCTCGATGCGCGGGCGGTATTCGTCGATGCGCGGCAGCAGCACGTAGCGCATCCCGAGGAACACGCCGGACGCGACGAAGTACGTGCCGATCCCGACTGCCAGCGTCACCCTGAACACGCGACGCAGGACCGGATGATCGTGCTTCGGAGGTCCCGCTTCGGGCTCAGCTACGGCGGATTCCTGACGGTCGGACATGCGGCGGAAGGGCGGCGATATGGTAGTTTTGCAGACTGACGTTGAAATGTATCACACGGGTTCGTGCCGGCGGCCGTTGCGGCCGCACGGCACGGGCTTTCCGGCGCGCGGTTTTCGCGGCGGCGCACCCGCGTCGCGACACCGCGCCGAGTCCAAGGGGCCTGTCGGCAGCGGGGCGCGCACGCGTTGTCCCGCAGCGGCAGGCCTTACCGCCAGGCCCGCTTTTCGATGACCGACGCTTCCGCCCTGATCAGCACGTCCTATTCCCGCTACATCGCCCGCGCGACCGCCGCGCGTCCCGCGCTGTCCGGCCAGATCGCCGCGTGGGCCGCCGCGCCGCTCATGCGCGCGCAGCTCGACGCGCGCCTGACCGAACTGCTCGCCACGCCGGCCGGCACGGCCGCGCCGGGCGACGAGCAACTGAAGCGCGCGCTGCGGCAGTTGCGTATCGAGGTGTTCGGCGCGGTCGCGGAGCGCGACCTGCGCGGCGTCGCGAGCGTCGCCGAGGTGACGGGCGCGATGACCGATCTCGCCGAAGTGGCCGTGCAGCGCTCGCTCGCGCTGCTGTCGGCCGAACTCGAGGCGATGTACGGCGAGCCGCGCGGCGCCGACGGCCAGCGCGTCGTGCTCGGCGTGGTCGGGATGGGCAAGCTCGGCGGCCGCGAGCTGAACGTGTCGTCGGACATCGACCTGATCTTCGTCTACGAGGACGACGGCGAAACGGCCGGCGGCACGCGCTCGCCGCTGTCCACCCAGGAATATTTCACGCGGCTCGGCCGGCGCCTGATCGGCGTGCTGTCCGAGGTCACGGCCGACGGCTACGTGTTTCGCGTCGACATGCGGCTGCGCCCGAACGGCGATTCGGGGCCGCTCGTCTGCAGCCTCGGGATGCTCGAGGAATATTTCTACGTGCAGGGGCGCGAATGGGAGCGCTACGCGTGGATCAAGGGGCGGCTCGTATCCGAAGGCGACAGCGACGCGGCGCGGCGGCTGGCGGCGCAGCTCGAATCGATCGTCAAGCCGTTCGTGTACCGCCGCTATCTCGACTTCGGCGTGATCGGCGCGATCCGTTCGCTGCACCAGCAGATTCGCCAGGAAGCTGCGCGCCGCGCGTCGATGCGGCCCGACAAGGCCGACGACATCAAGCTCGGGCGCGGCGGGATCCGCGAGATCGAATTCAGCGCGCAGGTGTTCCAGCTGATCCGCGGCGGCCAGGATGCGGAATTCCGCGTGCGGCCGACGCTGGCGGTGCTGCGCCATGCGCAGGCGCGCGGGCTGATCGGCGAGGACGTGCGCGAGCGGCTGACCGACGCCTACAACTTCCTGCGCACGCTCGAGCACCGGCTGCAGTACCGCGACGACGCGCAGACGCACGCGATGCCGGTCGATCCGGGCGAGCGGGCGGTGCTGGCCGCGTCGCTCGGCTTTGCCGACTATGCGGCGCTGATGACGGTGCTCGACGATCACCGGACGTTCGTCGAGGCGCAGTTCGACCAGGTCTTTGCCGACAAGGTGAGCGGCGGCCCCTGCGCGGCGGGCGAGGACACGGCCGCGACGTGGATCTGGAGCGGGGCGCTCGCCGACGACGGCGAAGACGACGCGCTGCTCGCGCGCCTCGACGGCGTGGGTTTCACCGATCCGGCGGCCGTGCTCGCGCGGCTGCGCGCGATCTGGCAGTCGTCGCGCTACGCGGGCCTGCCGGAAAAGAGCCGGCAGCGCTTCGACAGCGTCGCGCAGCGCGCGCTCGAGGCCGCGCCGCGGATCGACGCCGCGCGCCGCGACGATACCATCGTGCGGCTGTTCGACCTGCTCGAGACGGTCAGCCGGCGCGGTGTCTATCTCGCGCTCCTGACCGAGTATCCGGCTGCGCTCGACCGCGTGCTGTCGGTGCTCGGCGCGACGCGCTGGGGCGGCGGCTACCTGATCCGCCATCCGCAGCTGCTCGACGAACTGCTCGACGACGAAGCGATCGCGAGCCCGTTCGACTGGCCCGCGTTCAAGGATGCATTGCGTGCGCGCCTCGCGGCCGCCGACGGCCCCGAGCAGCAGATGGACCTGCTGCGGCACGCGCAGCACGCGGAAGTGTTCCGCATCCTGCTGATCGATCTGGCGGGCCAGCTGTCGGTCGAGCATGTGAGCGACCGCCTGTCCGAGCTCGCCGACGCGGTGCTCGACGTGACGATCGAAGTCGTCTGGTCGCAGCTCGCGAAGCGCCACCGCGACGTGCCGAAGTTCGCGGTGATCGCGTACGGCAAGCTCGGCGGCAAGGAGCTCGGCTACGCATCGGATCTCGACCTGATCTTCCTGTACGACGACCCCGACGAGCGCTCGGCGGACGTCTACACGACGTTCACGCGACGGCTGATCACGTGGCTCACGACTGCGACCGGTGCGGGCGCGCTGTTCGACATCGACCTGCGGCTGCGGCCGAACGGCGAGGCCGGGCTGCTCGTGACCGATCTCGACGCGTTCCGCCGCTATCAGCTGCGCGAGGGCGACGCGGCGAACACCGCGTGGGTGTGGGAACACCAGGCGCTGACGCGCGCCCGCTACAGCGCAGGCGACCCGCAGATCGGCACGGACTTCGAGGCGATCCGCCACCAGGTGCTGACGACGCCGCGCGACGGGGCGGTGCTCGCCAAGGAAATCGTCGACATGCGCGGCAAGGTGTTCGCCGGCCACCCGAACCAGACCGAGCTGTTCGACCTGAAGCACGATCGCGGCGGGATGGTCGACATCGAGTTCATCGTCCAGTACTGGGTGCTGCTGCATGCGTCGAGCGATGCCGAGCTGATCCGCAACACCGGCAACATCGCGCTGCTGCGCGAGGTCGCGCGGTTCGGGCTGATGGGTGAGGACGAGGCCGAGCGCGTCGGCGCCGCGTACCGCAAGTACCGAAAGCTGCAGCACAAGCTGCGGCTCGACGGGATGGAGAAGGCGCGGGTCGATCCGGCGCTGGTGGCCGACGAACGGGCGGCCGTGACGGCGTTGTGGGAGCGTGTGTTCGGCGGGGCCGAAACGGGCGTTTGAGTCGGACGTTTGAATCCGGCGTTCGCGGCAGGCCGCTCGAATCCGCGGGGCAGGGCGGGCGCGCTCGGGCGGCGGCCGTCCATCGAAAAACTGCGCCGTGCGAGCTGTTTGACCGGCAGATCGGTCTGCTGACTCGCCGTGCCGCTGCAGCTCTGTTCCGGGGAAAGCGACACGCCACGTTCCGAAAAACGTGGGGTTCGTCGGCAGTCCGGGACCGGCGCATGCGCCGATCTTCTGCATTCGGCCAACGGAGCTGGCGTCAGGCCGCCAGCATTTCCTTCGCGTGCTTGCGCGTGGTGGCGGTGATTTCGAGCCCGCCGAGCATCCGGGCGACTTCCTCGACCCGGTTCGCCTTGTCGAGCGGGACGACCGACGAGACGGTGCCGCCGCGCTCGTCGGCGCCTTTCGCGACCTGGAAGTGATGGTCGCCGCGCGCGGCGACCTGCGGCAGGTGCGTCACGCACAGCACCTGGCGGTCGCGCCCGAGCTGGTGCAGCAGGCGGCCGACCACTTCGGCGACGCCGCCGCCGATCCCCGTGTCGACTTCGTCGAAAATCAGCGTCGGCGTCGGGCTGGCGGCGCTCGCGATTACGGCTAGCGCGAGGCTGATCCGTGCGAGTTCGCCGCCCGACGCGACTTTCGCGAGCGGCCGCAGCGGCACGCCCGGGTGCCCGGCGACCCGGAATTCGACCTGCTCGAGCCCGTGCGGGCCGCCGTCGGCGAGCGGCACGAGCGTGACTTCGAAGCTGCCGCCCGCCATCGACAGTTCCTGCATGCCGGCCGTGACGGCCGTGCCGAGCGCCTTCGCGGCCTGCGCGCGGGCCGTCGACAGGTGTTTCGCGTCGGCGAGATAGGCTTCCCATGCCTTCGCCTGCGCGGCTTCGAGCGCGCCGAGATCGGCGGCCGCGTCGAGCGCGGCGAGCTGCGCGCGGCGTGCCGCATGTTCCTCGTGCAGCGTGTCGGGCGGCAGCCGGAACTTGCGGGCGGTCGAGTGCAGCGCGTCGAGGCGCGATTCGACCTGCGCGAGCCGGGCCGGGTCGAGATCGAGGCGCTGCGCGTAGTGCGACAGCGAATAGACGGCTTCCTGCAGCTGGATTTCGGCCGGTTCGAGCGAGGCGAGCGCATCGCCGAGCCCCGTGTCGTAGTCGGCCAGGCTGCGCAGCTTCGACACGATTGCGCCGAGCTGCGGGAGCATCGCGTCGTCGGCCTCGGTCAGCGCGTTGAGCGCGCCCTGCACGCCGGCGATCAGGTTCGCCGAATGCGACAGGCGCTTGTGTTCGCTGCCGACTTCGTCCCATTCGCCGGGTTGCGGTGCGAGCTTGTCGAGCTCGGCGAGCTGCCACGCGAGCTTCTCGCGTTCGAGCTGCAGTTCGCGCTCGTGCGCCTTCGCGGCGTCGATCGCCTGCGTTGCGTCGCGCCAGACGCGCCACGCGCGTGCGACGTTCGCGGCGTCGGCGACGAGCCCCGCGTGCGTGTCGAACAGCTCGCGCTGCGCGTCGGGCCGCATCAGCAGCTGGTGCGCGTGCTGACCATGGATGTCGACCAGCATCTCGCCGAGTTCACGCAGTTGCGCGAGCGTCGCGCTGGTGCCGTTGATGAACGCACGCGAGCGGCCGTTCGCGTCGATCACGCGGCGCAGCATCACGGTGTCCTCGGCGTCGAACGCGTGTTCGTCGAGCCAGCGCGCGACGCGGTCGTGCGGCGTGAATTCGGCGGTGATGTCGGCGCGGGTGCAGCCGGCGCGCACGACGCTTGCGTCGGCGCGTTCGCCGAGCGCGAGCGCGAGGGCGTCGATCAGGATCGATTTACCGGCGCCGGTTTCGCCGGAAAAGACGGAAAAGCCGCTGTCGAATTCGAGATCGAGCGCGGCGACGATCACGAAGTCGCGAATCGAGAGGTGGCGGAGCATGGTGTCGGGCGTGGGTGCGTCAGGACGCCTTGTCGTCTTCGTTCGATGCGTGTTCGTTCCAGTGCAGCTTCTTGCGCAGCGTCGCGTAGTAGCTGTAGCCGACCGGGTGCAGGAACGGAACCGTGTGCTTCGAGCGGCGGACCTCGATCGTGTCGTTCAGCTCGAGCGACGTGAACGACTGCATGTCGAAGTTCACGTTGACGTCGCGGCCGCCGACGATCTGGATCGCGATCTTCGAATCGTCGGGCAGCACGATCGGCCGGTTCGACAGCGCGTGCGGCGCGATCGGCACGAGCACGATGCCCTGGAGCTGCGGATGCAGGATCGGGCCGGCCGACGACAACGCGTACGCGGTCGAGCCGGTCGGCGTAGCGACGATCAGGCCGTCCGAACGCTGGTTGTACATGTACCGGCCGTCGACCGACGCGCGCAACTCGACCATCCCGGAAAAGCCGCTGCGGTTCACGACGACGTCGTTGAACGCGAGCGCGTGGTAGATCGGTTCGCCGTCGCGCACGATCCGGGCCTCGAGCAGCGAGCGCTCCTCGCGCTCGAACTTGCCCGACAGGATCACCGGGACGCGCGCCTGCATGTCGGCCGCCGCGATGTCGGTGATGAAGCCGAGCCGCCCGTGGTTGATCCCGATCAGCGGTGTCTTGTACGGCGCGAGCTGGCGGCCGATGCCGAGCATCGTGCCGTCGCCGCCGAGCACGACCGCCACGTCCGCGCGCGCGCCGATCTCCGCTGGGGTGAGCGCCGGATAGCCGGAGATGCCGATCTCGCGCGCCGTTTCGGCTTCGAACACGACCTCGAAGCCGAGCTTCGCGATGCAGCCAGCCAGCGTGGCGAGCGGCTCGGCGATGCCGGGCGTGTTGCTCCGGCCGACGAGCGCGACAGTGTTGAACTGATTACCGGTTTTCATGCCGGCATTACACCATAGCTCGTTGACGAAAAGAACCGGCTGTGCGCAGACGGGGCCGGATCGGTCGGCCTGTGCGACAGTGGCCGCGGCCACTCGCCGTGCTCGCGCGGTTGCGCTAAAATTTTCCACCATGCTAGATCCTCGCGCACGAACCCTCCTGAAAACCCTGATCGAACGGTATATCGCCGACGGTCAGCCGGTCGGCTCGCGCACGTTGTCCCGTTATTCCGGGCTCGAACTGAGCCCGGCAACGATCCGCAACGTGATGTCCGACCTGGAGGAGCTCGGCCTCGTGTCGAGCCCGCACACGTCGGCCGGCCGCGTGCCGACGCCGCGCGGCTATCGGCTGTTCGTCGACACGATGCTGACGGTCGAGGCGCCGATCGACGCCGAGGCCGTCGCGCGCCAGGTGCAGAACACGCTGCAGACCGGCGAACCGCAGCAGCGGGTCGTGGCGGCCGCGGCGAGCGTGCTGTCGAACCTGTCGCAGTTCGCGGGTGTCGTGCTGACGCCGCGCCGCAGCCACGTGTTCAAGCAGATCGAGTTCATGCGGCTGTCGGACAAGCGCATCCTGCTGATCATCGTCACGCCCGAGGGCGACGTGCAGAAC
This sequence comes from Burkholderia sp. BCC1993, assembly GCF_905339865.1. Classification (NCBI taxonomy): domain Bacteria; kingdom Pseudomonadati; phylum Pseudomonadota; class Betaproteobacteria; order Burkholderiales; family Burkholderiaceae; genus Burkholderia; species Burkholderia sp. BCC1993. The sequence goes on from NZ_CAJPGZ010000006.1 coordinate 223,485, forward strand.
CGGATGCTCGCGACGCCGCGCGACTATTCGCCGTCGCAGCTCACCGAGGCGTCCAACTACATCAACGCGCATTTCGCCGGGCTGTCGTTCGACGAGGTGCGCCGCCGCCTGCGCGACGAGATCGACCAGCTGCGCGGCGACATGACCACGCTGATGCATGCGGCCGTGACGGCCAGCACCGAGGTGCCCGACACCGAGGACACCGTGCTCATTTCCGGCGAGCGCAACCTGCTCGAAGTGGCGGATCTGTCGTCCGACATGGCGCGGCTGCGCAAGCTGTTCGACGTGTTCGACCAAAAGACGGGCCTCCTGCAATTGCTCGACGTGTCGAGCCACGCCCAGGGCGTGCAGATCTTCATCGGCGGCGAATCGACGCTCGTGCCGATCGAGGAAATGAGCGTCGTGACCGCGCCCTACGAGGTGAACGGCCAGATCGTCGGCACGCTCGGCGTGATCGGCCCGACCCGCATGGCGTACAACCGCGTGATCCCGATCGTCGACATCACCGCGCGGCTGCTGTCGCTCACGCTGAGCCAGCAGTAACCCGAACCGACACCGTCCTGCCATCGTGCCGCGGCGCCGTGCGCACCGCCAGTCGGCCGAACGGCCAGCCGACCCGGGCGAGACGGCCCGCTATAATTGAGGGCCGTCCGACTGCGTGCCCCGAGCACGTTCCTGCCCATGCGTTTCGATCTTGAGCCGCCTTCGAGCGTCGCGGCTGCCCATCGCATTGGCGTGCTGCTGATCAATCTCGGCACGCCCGACGCCCCGACGCCGCGCGCGGTGCGGCGCTATCTGGCCGAGTTCCTGTCGGACCCGCGCGTCGTCGAAATCCCGCAGGTCGTCTGGCAGGTGCTGCTGCGCACGCTGATCCTGCCGCTGCGCGGTCGCGCGTCCGCGAGGAAGTACGCGGCCGTCTGGATGCCCGAAGGCTCGCCGCTGCGCGTGTACACCGAGCGCCAGACCGACGGCGTGCGCCACCTGCTCGCGTCGAACGGCTATCAGGTGACGGTCGACTACGCGATGCGCTACGGCAGCCCGGGCATTGCGCAGGTGCTCGCGCAGTTCAAGCGTGCGGGCGTCGAGCGCGTGCTGCTGATGCCGATGTACCCGCAATACTCGGCGTCCACCACCGCGACGGCATTCGATGCCGCGTTCGCCGCGCTCGCGCGGATGCGCAACCAGCCGGAAGTGCGCACGGTGCGGCACTACGCCGACCATCCGGCCTATATCCATGCGCTCGCCGAGCAGGTGCGCCAGTACTGGGCGCAGCACGGTCGGCCCGACTTCGCGGCCGGCGACAAGCTCGTGCTGAGTTTCCACGGCGTGCCGAAGCGCACGCTCGATCTGGGCGACCCCTATCACGACCAGTGCCAGCAGACGGGCGCGCTGCTGATGGCCGCGCTCGGGCTGTCGACGCTCGAATGCCGCGTGACGTTCCAGTCACGCTTCGGCAAGGCCGAATGGCTGCAGCCGTACACGGCGCCGACGCTGCGCGAACTCGGCGAGGCGGGCGTGCGGCGGGCCGACGTGTTCTGTCCCGGTTTTACGGCCGATTGTCTGGAGACGATCGAGGAGATCGGGATGGAGGTACGCGACGAGTTCATCGCGGGCGGCGGCCAGGCGTTCCACCGGATTCCGTGCCTGAACGGCGCGCCCGCGTGGATCGGCGCGGTGGGCGAGATCGTCGCCGAGAATCTGCAGGGCTGGCCGGTGAAGGCCGCGCAGCCCGAAACGGTGAACTGAAATGACGATACGACCGGTGCGTTCGGCACGGCGCGACGGTATGACCGGCCGCGGCGGGGCGGCCCGGCGGAGGCTGGCATGAACTACAGGATTTCGACGGAACCCGGCGCGAAGCTGCGCATCGACAAGTGGCTGTGGGCGGCCCGCTTCTTCAAGACGCGCTCGCTCGCGTCCGACGCGGTCGACAAGGGCCACGTGAAGATCGGCGGCGCGGCGGTCAAGCCGGCCAAGGACGTGCGCGTCGGCGACGAGGTCGAGATTGCGATCGACGGTGTCGTCTGGCACATTGCCGTGCTGGGCATTTGCGACGTGCGCGGGCCCGCCAGCATCGCGCAGACGCTTTACGAGGAAACGGAAGCGGGGCGCGTCGCGCGGCTCGCCGAACTGGAACGGCGCCGCACCTATCGCGAGCCGGCGGCGGAACTGCACGGCCGGCCGACCAAGCGCGACCGGCGCATCATCGACAGATTTTCTGGTGGGAACTGAACATCTGGTCGAACGTCGCCCGCGCGCTTCCGTATTCGGTCGTGCGGTCGGTGACGGCTCCGGACAGGCAGATGGTGGTGGTGCCGGCAATCAGTACCAGCGCGACCACCGATATGGCAAAGGTCAGTTTCACGGTACGCGCCTCGATGGGACTGTGAACGCAGCGCCAGGTGGATGTCAGGCGCCGGTAAGCTAGGGTAAACGCGCTTTTTCGACGCTTGAATGGAGTGTAGTGCACCCCCCTGTGCCGAGCTAGTACTTGCCTGGTAAGCGTTGTTACCGGTCGTTTCGTCCGATCTGGCGACAAATGCGCGCAATCGGGCGGCGCGCAGCGTGGTTGTTTCACGGCATTGGCGAATGCCGGTGAATAACCCTCTTGAAATCGCAGTTTTCGCCCTTATTTGCACCAACAATGTGCGGTTCCGCCGGCATACGGTCCGGCGGTTGCCGATTTGGCTTCAACCTCTAATCGACTTTCAGCGACATGGAAAACACGCAAGAGAACCCGGCTACCCAATCGGCCGATGACATCGGCAGCGAGAAGCAGGCGGCGCAAGGCGCTGCGCCCGCCGCCGAAGCAGCCGACGCGGCGCTCGCGGAGGCTCAAGCCAAGGTCGCCGAGCTGCAGGAGAGCTTCCTGCGGGCGAAGGCCGAGACCGAGAACGTCCGCCGCCGCGGGCAGGAAGATGTCTCGAAGGCGCACAAGTTCGCGATCGAGGGCTTCGCGGAGCACCTGCTGCCCGTGCTGGACAGCCTCGAGGCCGCCGTCAGCGATACGTCCGGCGACATCACGAAGGTGCGCGAAGGCGTCGAACTGACGCTGCGCCAGCTGACGAGCGCGCTCGAGAAGGGCCGCGTCGTCGCGATCAACCCGGTCGGCGAGAAGTTCGATCCGCACCAGCACCAGGCCATTTCGATGGTGCCGGCCGAGCAGGAGCCGAACACCGTCGTGACCGTCCTGCAAAAGGGTTACATGATCGCCGACCGCGTGCTGCGCCCGGCGCTCGTCACGGTCGCCCAGCCGAAGTAAGGCTGCCGCGATGGTTCCCGCCGGCGTCGATCCGGCCGCGTTCGACGCGTTCGACATGCAGGCGCTGGCGGCCGACACGTTCGACGCCGCGATCGCCGGCGCCGGTGATGCGCTCGCCGTGGTGTTCTTCTGGGGCGTCGACTGCTTCAACTGCGAGATCGCCAAGAAGGCGATGCTCGCCCAGCCGGACGCGATCCGCGCGCTGGACCTGAAGTGGTTCCATTGCAACGTGTACGAACATCATGAGCTGGGGCGCCGCTTCGGCCTGCACGGTGTGCCGACGTGGTTCTTCTTCCACCGCGGCAAGCGGCTCGGGCGTGCGACCGGCTGGCATGGCCTCGCGCAGTTCCAGGCGGCGGTGTCGGCGGCGCGCGCGAAGATCGCCGCGGCGGCCGGCGCGCAGTCGGACCGCGACGGCGGTCCGCACGATCCGGCTACCGGCGGCGATTGAAAAAATTTAATATCCGCATCGCTCGGCGGGTCTTGAAAACGGATCGGCCGGACGCATTTCGGGAACAGAGTTGAATTCTGGCGCGCGAAACTGCCCAAAAACGCGGGGTTTCGCGCAGCAAACAAGCATTTCTGGAGATTAGGAAAAATGGGAAAGATCATCGGTATTGACCTCGGCACCACGAACTCGTGCGTCGCCATCATGGAAGGCAACCAGGTCAAGGTCATCGAGAACTCGGAAGGCACGCGCACGACGCCGTCGATCATCGCCTACATGGACGACAACGAAGTGCTCGTCGGCGCGCCGGCCAAGCGTCAGTCGGTGACCAACCCGAAGAACACGCTGTTCGCGGTGAAGCGCCTGATCGGCCGCCGCTTCGAAGAGAAGGAAGTCCAGAAGGACATCGGCCTGATGCCTTACAGCATCGTCAAGGCCGACAACGGCGATGCATGGGTCGAGGCACACGGCGAAAAGCTCGCGCCGCCGCAGGTTTCGGCGGAAGTGCTGCGCAAGATGAAGAAGACGGCCGAAGACTACCTCGGCGAGCCGGTCACGGAAGCTGTGATCACGGTGCCGGCGTACTTCAACGACAGCCAGCGCCAGGCGACCAAGGATGCCGGCCGCATCGCGGGCCTCGAAGTCAAGCGGATCATCAACGAGCCGACCGCAGCCGCGCTCGCGTTCGGCCTCGACAAGGCCGAGAAGGGCGACCGCAAGATCGCCGTGTATGACCTCGGCGGCGGTACGTTCGACGTATCGATCATCGAGATCGCGGACGTCGACGGCGAAATGCAGTTCGAAGTGCTGTCGACCAACGGCGACACGTTCCTCGGCGGCGAGGACTTCGACCAGCGCATCATCGATTACATCATCGGCGAGTTCAAGAAGGAGCAGGGCGTCGACCTGTCGAAGGACGTGCTCGCGCTGCAGCGCCTGAAGGAAGCCGCTGAAAAGGCGAAGATCGAGCTGTCGTCGAGCCAGCAGACCGAAATCAACCTGCCGTACATCACGGCGGACGCGTCGGGCCCGAAGCACTTGAACCTGAAGATCACCCGCGCGAAGCTGGAAGCGCTGGTGGAAGACCTCGTCGAGCGCACGATCGAACCGTGCCGCATCGCGATCAAGGACGCAGGCGTCAAGGTGTCGGACATCGACGACGTGATCCTGGTCGGCGGCCAGACGCGCATGCCGAAGGTGCTGGAGAAGGTGAAGGAGTTCTTCGGCAAGGATCCGCGCCGTGACGTGAACCCGGACGAAGCTGTCGCGGTCGGCGCAGCGATCCAGGGCCAGGTCCTGTCGGGCGACCGCAAGGACGTGCTGCTGCTCGACGTGACCCCGCTGTCGCTCGGTATCGAGACGCTCGGCGGCGTGATGACGAAGATGATCAGCAAGAACACGACGATCCCGACGAAGCACGCGCAGGTGTACTCGACGGCCGACGACAACCAGGGCGCCGTAACGATCAAGGTGTTCCAGGGCGAACGCGAAATGGCAGCGGGCAACAAGCTGCTCGGCGAATTCAACCTCGAAGGCATCCCGCCCGCACCGCGCGGCGTGCCGCAGATCGAAGTGAGCTTCGACATCGACGCGAACGGCATCCTGCACGTCGGCGCGAAGGACAAGGCGACCGGCAAGGAAAACCGGATCACGATCAAGGCCAACTCGGGTCTGTCCGAGGCTGAAATCGACCAGATGATCAAGGACGCGGAAGCGAACGCAGCGGAAGACCACAAGCTGCGCGAGCTGGCCGATTCGCGCAACCAGGGCGACGCACTCGTCCACAGCACGAAGAAGGCGCTCACCGAGTACGGCGACAAGCTGGACGCGGGCGAGAAGGAAGCGATCGAAGCGTCGCTGAAGTCGCTCGAGGAAGTGCTGAAGGACACGTCGGCCGACAAGGCTTCGATCGACGCGAAGGTCGAGGAACTCGGCAAGGTGTCGCAGAAGCTCGGCGAGAAGATGTATGCCGACATGCAGGCCCAGCAGGCAGGTGCAGCCGGCGCGGCCGGTGCAGCTGAAGGCGCGGCCCACGCGGGTGGCGCACAGCAGGCGGCCGACGACGTCGTCGACGCCGAGTTCAAGGAAGTGAAGAAGGACTAAGCCGGGTTGCAATGGCACCGCACGCCGCGCGTGGAAACGCGCGCGGCGCGACTGACCAGCGGCTGAAAAGCGGTCTGTCTTTCCTTCCGGATGGCCGGATCGACTCCACGCCTGGCGGGCTTCGCGGCCCTCCGGGCACATTTGTTTTTTGGCGGGTGCTGCGCGAGCCGTCCGCGGACGGTGCAGCGCCAGACGAGTCGAGAGACTTTACTGCAGGCGAAAGGAGCCGCCGCGTGCGCGATGCGTGGCGGCACAGTGAATCGATATGGCGAAACGGGATTACTACGAGGTTCTGGGCGTCGCGAAGAATGCGAGCGACGACGAAATCAAGAAGGCGTATCGCAAGCTTGCGATGAAGTATCACCCTGACCGCAATCCGGACAGCAAGGATGCGGAAGAGCATTTCAAGGAAGTGAAGGAAGCCTATGAAATGCTGTCGGACGACCAGAAGCGCGCGGCGTACGACCAGTACGGCCACGCGGGCGTCGATCCGAACATGGGCGGTGCGGGCGCACAGGGTTTCGGCGGTTTCGCGGATGCGTTCGGCGACATCTTCGGCGACATCTTCGGCCAGGCCGCGGGCGGTGCCGCGCGCGGCGGCCGCGGCGGCCCGCAGGTGTATCGCGGCGCCGACCTGCGCTACAGCATGGAAATCACGCTCGAGCAGGCCGCGCACGGCTACGACACGCAGATCCGCGTGCCGAGCTGGGTGTCGTGCGAAGTCTGTCACGGGTCGGGCGCGAAGCCCGGCACGAAGCCGGAAACCTGCCCGACCTGTCACGGCCAGGGCACGGTGCGCATGTCGCAGGGCTTCTTCAGCATCCAGCAGACCTGCCCGAAGTGCCACGGCACCGGCACCTACATCCCGGAACCGTGCGTGCATTGCCACGGGTCGGGCAAGGTGAAGGAAACCAAGACGCTCGAAGTGAAGATTCCGGCCGGCATCGACGACGGGATGCGGATCCGCTCCGCCGGCAACGGCGAGCCGGGCATCAACGGCGGGCCGCCGGGCGACCTGTACGTCGAGATCCACATCAAGCCGCACTCGGTGTTCGAGCGCGACGGCGACGATCTCCACTGCCAGATGCCGATCCCGTTCACGACCGCCGCACTGGGCGGCGAGATCGAGGTGCCGACGCTGGCCGGCCGTGCATCGTTCCCGGTGCCGGAAGGTACGCAGTCGGGCAAGACGTTCCGCCTGCGCGGCAAGGGGATCAAGGGTCTGCGTTCGAGCATCGCGGGCGATCTGTACGTACACGTGCAGGTCGAGACGCCCGTGAAGCTGACCGACCAGCAGCGCGATCTGCTCAAGCAGTTCGAGAAGTCGCTGGCCGAGGGCGGTGCGCGTCACAGCCCGCAGAGCAAGAGCTGGTTCGACCGGGTGAAGAGCTTCTTCGAGTAACGGCATGACTGAAGGCAACGAGAGCGCGTCGTTCGCGCTCTTGGACGATTGCGACTCGACCGCGTCCGCGCGGTCGAGTCGCTTGTATTCCGGTTTCGTGCGCGAACGCGTGTGCACGGATCCGGCACGGCTCGACGAAGTCGATGCGGCGGTGGCGCAGGATCTGCGCGACGGGCTGCATGCGATCGTCGTCGGTGATTACGAATTCGGACGCAATCTGGACAGAGCGCAGCCGGGCCATGCCCCGCTGCGCTTTTTGCTGTATGCGCGCTGCGAGCGCCTGTCGCGCGACGAAGTCGATGCGTGGCTCGCGCAGCAGGACGGCGGCGGACCGCCGTCGATCGCGGGCGTCGCGCACGTCGCGAAGAGCGTGTCGCGGGACGCGTTCGACGCGGCGATCGCCGCGGTGCACGACGCGCTGCGGGCGGGTGATTCGTATCAGATCAACTACACGTACCGGCTGAATTTCGACATGTTCGGCACGCCGCTCGCGCTGTACCGGCGGCTGCGCGCGCGTCAGCCCGTGCGTTACGGCGCGCTGATCGCGCTGCCCGACGGCGCGTGGGTCGTGTCGTGCTCGCCGGAGCTGTTCGTCGAGAAGCACGGCGACGTGCTGCGCGCGCGGCCGATGAAGGGCACCGCGCCGCGCTCGGCCGATCCGCGCGACGATGCGGCGGCTGCCGCGTTCCTCGCGAACGATCCGAAGAACCGCGCGGAAAACGTGATGATCGTCGATCTGCTGCGCAACGACGTGTCGCGGATCGCGCGCACGGGCACGGTCAAGGTGCCGACGCTGTTCTCGGTCGAGCCATATGCATCGGTGTGGCAGATGACGTCGACGGTCGAGGCCGGCTGGCGCGACGGCACCACGTTCGCGCAGATGCTGCGTGCGCTGTTTCCGTGCGGATCGATCACCGGTGCGCCGAAGCACAAGACGATGGAACTGATCGACGCGATCGAGTCGACGCCGCGCGGGCTCTATACGGGCGCGATCGGCTGGCTCGATGCACCGGAGGAAGGCCCTTCGGCAGGCGCTGCGGTGCCCGACGGCGCGGCCGGCTGCGGCGATTTCTGCCTGTCGGTCGCGATCCGGACGCTGACGCTCGATGCGATCGCCGTCGATGCGGCCGCAACGATCGACACGCGCGACGCGGCAACCGCCGCTAGCGGCCGGCGGCGCGGCAGGATGGGTGTCGGCGCGGGCATCGTGCTCGACAGCGTCGCCGCCGACGAATATGCGGAGTGCGAATTGAAAGCGCGATTCCTGACCGATGCCGATCCCGGCTTCCAGTTGTTCGAAACCACGGCCGCGACACGTGCGGACGGCATCCGGCATCTCGAGCGCCATCTCGCACGGCTGCAGCGCAGCGCGGATGCGTTCGGCTTCCGCCTCGACGCCGACGCGTTGCGCCGCGAGATCGACGCGCGCTGCGCGGCGCTCGACGGCGACGGCCCGTACCGGATGAAGCTCGCGCTCGCGAAGGACGGCACGGTCGACATCACGGCCGCGGTGCTGAAGCCGCTGCCCGCGGGGCCGGTCGGCGTGATGCTCGCGTCCGCGCATGGCTTCGCGCCAACCCGCACGGACGATGCGCTGCTCTTGCACAAGACGACGCACCGCGCGGAATACGATCGCGCGTGGCAGGCGGCGGAAGCGCTCGGCGGCTTCGACATGCTGTTCGTCAACGAGCGCGGCGAGGTGACGGAAGGCGGGCGGTCGAATGTGTTCGTGAAGCGTGATGGCGTGTGGTTGACGCCGCCGTTGTCGTGCGGCGTGTTGCCCGGCGTGATGCGCGGTGTGCTGCTCGACGATCCGGCGCTAGGCGCAAAAGAGCGTGTGCTGACGCTCGACGATGTGCTGAACGCAGACGAGTTGATGATCTGCAATGCGTTGCGCGGGTCGGTCGCGGCGCGGCTGATTCAAGGCCGCGCACCGGCCTGAACGCGGATTACTTCCGCGGCGTGCATTGCCAAGTTTGTACGATGGCGTGCCCACGCCTGTAACGCGCGACGCAAGTCTGTGCCTGTCTGCCGAGCGGCCGTGCGATCACGACGCTCGTATTGCCGTAGTCGCATGAGACCCAGTACTCCTCACGGTTTTCAGCGAGCGACCAAGTATAGACGTCGCTGTTGGGCTCGGAGCGCGAGCGGTTCGGCAGCAAGGACATCATCCGGTCCGGCGGCCCTGACCAGAAGGTGACGCTGGCAAGCGGGTAGGTGCTTTGCGTGTCGAAGCTTTTCCAGCCGTCGGGTGGTTGACCGTCGAGCTGCTGGGTAACGGCAACGCGTGCGGGGCAGTCAGCGGTCGCAGCGGACGCGGGTAATGCGACGAGCGGACTGCATGCGAGCGCGGCGATGGCGAGCAGCCGATGTTCGGCCGCCTTTTCATACACATGTGCCATCTTTCCCACTCCTTCGTTTGACGAAGGTTTGATGGTCGCAGCGACGAAGGTGTGCAGGAATAGGACGAGTTAGAAAGTACGCGCTGTTCGTCATGCAGTACGAGAAACGGCGTACCGCATCGCCGGCCACGTCAGCGAGTGTGCCGCAGCGATCGCTAACAGCGCGCCGCGGCACGCACGTCCCGATCAGAACGAATGCTCGGGCCCGGGGAACGTGCGGTCCTTCACCGCGCTCACATACGCCTCGACGGCTGCCTGGATGTTCGGCTGGCCCTGCATGAAATCCTTCACGAAACGCGGCCGCTTGCCGGGGAAGATGCCGAGCATGTCGTGCAGCACCAGCACCTGGCCCGAGCAATCGAGGCCCGCACCGATGCCGATCGTCGGGATCTTCAGCATGTGCGTGACTTCGGACGCGACGAGCGTCGGCACTGCCTCGAGCACCACGAGCTGCGCGCCCGCATCTTCGATCGCACGCGCATCGCGCAGCAGCTGCGCGGCGCCGGCTTCCGTGCGGCCCTGCACCTTGAAGCCGCCGAACGCATGCACCGACTGCGGCGTAAGGCCGAGGTGCGCGCACACCGGCACTGAGCGTTCGACGAGGAAGCGGATCGTGTCGGCGAGCCATTCGCCGCCTTCGAGCTTGACCATCTGCGCGCCGGCGCGCATCAGCGTGACCGCGTTCGCGAACGCCTCGGCCGGCGTGCCGTACGTGCCGAACGGCAGATCGGCAACGACGAGCGCGCGCGGCTGCACGCGCGCGACGCATGCGGTGTGGTACGCGATGTCGTCGAGCGACACCGGGAGCGTGGTCGTGTGGCCCTGCAGCACGTTGCCGAGCGAGTCGCCGATCAGCAGCACGTCGGTGCCGGCGCGATCGAGCAGCGCGGAAAAGCTCGCGTCGTAGCAGGTGAGCATCGCGATCTTCTCGTCGGCTTCGCGCATTGCCTGCAGCTTGGGCACCGTGACGGCAGGCCGGCTCGATTCCTGGAGATAGGTCATGGGAAATCCGGTTCGATGGGGAGGAACGACAGGCGAGGACGCGTCAGCGCGTCGTCTCGCCCTTGACGAAGAATTCCTTGCGGCCGCGCATCGTGTCGATGCGCTCGATCAGCAGCGCGAGGTCTTCGGGGGAATCCTGCGGATTCAGGTGTTCGGCTGCGACCGTGAGTACCGGCGTGCGGTCGTAGTGATAGAAGAATTCGTTGTATGCATCGACGAGCGAGCGCAGGTACGCGTCGCTGATCTGCAGCTCCATCGGCAGCCCGCGCTTCTGGATGCGCGAGAACAGCACCTCGGGGCTCGCCTGCAGGTACACGACGAGATCGGGCGTGGGTGCCTGCGGCACGTCGAGGTGCGTCGCGATCGACCGGTACAGCTGCCATTCGTCTTCCGGCAGGTTCAGCCGCGCGAAGATGTCGTTCTTCTGCGGCATGAAATCGGCGACGACGGGCCGGCCCGTATCGAGCGCGCCGATCAGTTCGCGCGCCTGCTGCGCGCGCTGCAGTGCGAACGACAGCTGCGCGGGCAGCGCGTAGCGCGCGGTGTCGCGATAGAAGCGTTCGAGGAACGGGTTGTCCTGCGGGCGTTCGAGCAGCGCCTGCATCGACCAGCGCTCGGCGAAGAGGCGCGCGAGCGTCGTCTTGCCGACGCCGATCGGGCCTTCGATCACGAGATAGCGATGCGGGGCGCGCAGGTCGGGCGCGGTGACGGTCAGCGGAGTGGTGTTCATCGGCAGGGGTTCTTGTCGGCGTCAGCGCCGGCGGCAAGGGCCTTCTGCATCAGGCATTGACAGGTCTGCACCTTCTCGACGCGCTGATCGGCGACGGCGGCGAGGAACGCATCGGCGCGGCCGCGCGCGGGGATGTCGAGCGCCGGTTCGATTTCGACGAGCGGCACGAGCGCGAATGCGCGATCGGTGAGGCGCGGATGCGGGACGATCAGGTCGGGTTCGTCGATCGAATCGGAGCCGAACAGCAGGATGTCGAGGTCGAGCGTGCGCGGCGCGTTGCGATACGGGCGCTCGCGCCCGAAGTGATGTTCGATCTTCTGGCAGAGCGCGAGCAGCTCCCGGGCCGACAGCGTCGTGTCGAGCTTGACGACGCAGTTGTAGTAATCGTCGCCGCCCGCTTCGAAGGGCGCCGTGCGATACAGGCTCGATTTGCCGAGGATCGAGATGGTGCGCTGCTGCGCGAGGCACACCACCGCGTCCTTCAGGGTCTGGCGCGCATCGCCGAGATTCGCCCCCAGTCCGATATATGCAACCGTCATGGCATCACTTCCTACGTCGTTCGCCGGCGAGCGCGTCAGTCGTCGGAACCGTCCGCGGTGTCCGGCGCCTGCTCGGCGGCGCCTTCGCCCGGCTTGCGGTTTCGCGCACCGCCGCGGCGGCGCCGCTTGCGGGGCGATTTTTCCTTCGAGCCGCCCTGCGTGAGGAGTGCCTCACGGGCGGCCGCGTCGCCTTCGATGAAATCCGTCCACCACTGTCCGACTTCCGCATCGAGCTCGCCGGATTCGCAGCGTAACAGGAGGAAATCATACCCCGCTCTAAACCTTTGGTGTTCCAGCAGCCGCATCGCGCTGCGGCCCGAGCGTTTTTCGAGGCGCAGTTGCAGGCCCCAGATCTCGCGCATGTCGGCCGAGTAGCGCTTGTGGATCGCGAGCTTCTCGGTCTGCATGTCGAGCACGTCGTCCATTGCGCGATGGAGCGCCGGCACCGGGATTTCGCCCTCCGCCGTGTATTGCTCGAAGCGCTGGCGCATGTCGTGCCACAGCAGCGTCGCGAACAGGAAGCCCGGCGACACCGGCTTGCCGGCGCGCACGCGCGCGTCGGTGTTGTTCAGCGCGAGCGTGATGAACTTCTCGCCCTGCGGCTGCTCGAGCACGACGTCGAGGAGCGGCAGCAGCCCGTGGTGCAGGCCTTCCTTGCGCAGCTGCTTCAGGCACGCGAGCGCATGGCCCGACAGCAGCAGCTTCAGCATTTCGTCGAACAGGCGCGCGGCCGGCACGTTGTTGATCAGGTCGGCGAGCGCGTTGATCGGCTCGCGCGTGTGCGGCTCGATCTCGAAGCCGAGCTTCGCCGCGAAGCGCACGACGCGCAGCATCCGCACCGGATCCTCGCGGAAGCGCGTGGCCGGATCGCCGATCATCCGCAACAGGCGGGCGCGCATGTCGGCCATCCCGTCGTGGTAGTCGAGCACCGTCTGCGTCGACGGGTCGTAGTACATCGCGTTGATCGTGAAGTCGCGGCGCGCGGCATCTTCATGCTGCTCGCCCCACACGTTGTCGCGCAGCACGCGGCCGCTCGCGTCCACCGCATGCGTGCGGCGGTCGAGCTCGTCGCGCTTCAGGCGCTTCGGCGGCTCGGCCGCGGCGGCTTCGGGCGGCGCGTCGACCAGCGCGCGGAACGTCGACACCTCGATCAGTTCCTGGCCGAACTGCACGTGGACGATCTGGAAGCGGCGGCCGATCAGGCGCGCGCGGCGGAACAGGCGCTGCACCTCGGTCGGCGTCGCGTCGGTCGCGACGTCGAAGTCCTTCGGCGCGATGCCTAGCAGCAGGTCGCGTACGGCGCCGCCGACGATGAACGCGCGAAAGCCCGCCTGCTGCAGCGTGTCGGTCACGCGCACGGCGTTCCGCGAGATCAGCGACGGATCGATCTGGTGCACGCTGGCCGGCACGACGGTCGGCTCGTGGTTGCTGCGCGCCTTCTTGGCGCTGCCGCTGCGGTTCCCCTTCGCGGGGCGCGGGGCAGGGGCCGTGTCGGCGGCGGGCGCCTCGACGGGCGACGTGTGTTCGGCGCCGTCCTGGCCGAGCAGCTTGCGAATGAATTTTTTGATCACGACGTTCAGAAGAGATCGAGGATGCGCCAGCCGCGGTCGCTTGCATGCGCACGCAGCGTGTCGTCGGGGTTGGTCGCGATCGGGTCGGTGACTTTCTCGAGCAACGGGATGTCGTTGTGCGAGTCGCTGTAGAAGTAGCTGTGTTCGAAGTCGTCCCAGTGCTTGCCGAGCGACGCGAGCCACGCTTCGGTGCGCACGATCTTGCCTTCGCGATAGCTCGGCGTGCCGGTCGGCCGGCCCGTGTACGGCGAGTCGGGATGGCCGTCGGTCGTTTCGACCTCGCACGCGATCAGCGTGTCGACGCCGAACGCGGTCGCGATCGGACGCGTGATGAACTCGTTGGTCGCGGTCACGACGCAGCACGGGTCGCCGGCATCGAGGTGCTTGCGCACGAGTTCGAGCGCGGCGGGCGTCATCGCGGGGCGGATCACCTCGTGCATGTACTGCTCGTGCCATTCGGCCAGCTGCGCGCGCGAATACTTCGCGAGCGGCGTGAGCATCGCGCACAGGTACGCATGGATGTCGAGCTTGCCGGCCTTGTAGTCGGCGAAGAACTGATCGTTCTGACGCGAGAAGCTTTCCGCGTCGACGATGCCGAGCTTCACCATGAAGCGGCCCCATTCGTGGTCGCTATCGGTCGGGATCAGCGTGTGATCGAGGTCAAAGAGTGCCAGATTAGTCATGGATGCGCATTTTACTCGAAGCGGTTCGGGCCTGTGCCCGGCGGTGCGATGTCGTCGCCGGGGCGGGCCAGCATCCGGCGCAGCAGCGGCAGCGTGACGGCGCGTTTCTGCTCGAGCGAGAAGCGGTCGAGCGCGTCGAGCAGCGCCATCAGGCTCGGCATGTCGCGGCGGAAATGGGTCAGCAGGTACGCGGCGATGTCGTCGGTGAGCGCGATCCCGCGCTCCTTTGCCGCGAGCTTCAGCACGGCGATCTTGCCGGCGTCGGACGGCGGCGACAGATGGAACACGAGCCCCCAGCCGAGGCGCGTGCGCAGATCTTCGCGCACGTCGAGCGCGAGCGGCGCCGCGGGGCCTGCCGCGACGAACGCGCTCGACGGGTGCGCGCGGACTTCGTTGAACAGGTTGAACAGCGCGACCTGCTGGGTATCGCTCATCCTGTCGCAGTCGTCGATCGCGTAGATGCCGATGCGCGGGTCGAACGTGAACGCGCCGAGCGGGCTCTGCGGCGTCAGATAGCGCGCGTAGCCGTACGACGCATCGCTCACGAGCGCCTGCAGCAGGTGGGTGCGGCCGCTGCCGGGCTCGCCCCAGATGTAGAACGACCGGTCCGGCACGGGCCCCGCCGCGAGTGCGAGGTCGAGCTTCTGGAGCCGCGAGATCAGCTCGTCGTTCTCTTCATTCATGATGAAGTTGTCGAACGTGGCGGGCGGCGGCGTGCCGAGATCGAGCGTCAGTTGACGGGACACAACAGTCACAATGCAGGTCGGTTGATGAAACGCGCGCCGTACGCCGGGCACGCGCGGGGGGCTGCTCCGGTGCCCGACCACGCGGCCGCACGCACGGCGGCGCGCGGGTTTCGGCGCGGCTCGCGTAGCGAGGAAAACGGGGACGTGTCGACCAAGATGCAATCCCTGACGATTCGGTGCTGGGAATTCCGGCCAACGGGCCGGCTTCGGGTAAAATCGCATTTTACCGACCTTCTCGCATTCCCCCATGAATCCTCCGAAATCTGCTCCTGACGCTCAGGGTCTGTCCTATCGCGACGCAGGCGTCGACATCGACGCGGGCGACGCGCTCATCGACAAGATCAAGCCTTTTGCGAAGAAAACCCTGCGCGACGGCGTGCTCGGCGGCATCGGCGGGTTCGGCGCGCTGTTCGAAGTGCCGAAGAAGTACAAGGAGCCCGTGCTCGTGTCGGGCACCGACGGCGTGGGCACCAAGCTCAAGCTGGCCTTTCATCTGAACAAACACGACACCGTCGGCCAGGATCTGGTGGCGATGAGCGTGAACGACATCCTCGTGCAGGGTGCCGAGCCGCTGTTCTTCCTCGATTACTTCGCGTGCGGCAAGCTCGACGTCGACACGGCCGCAACCGTCGTCAAGGGCATCGCGCACGGTTGCGAACTGTCGGGCTGCGCGCTGATCGGCGGTGAAACGGCCGAAATGCCGGGCATGTACCCGGACGGCGAATACGACCTGGCCGGTTTCGCGGTCGGCGCGGTCGAGAAGAGCAAGATCATCGACGGCAGCACGATCGCCGAAGGCGACGTGGTGCTCGGCCTCGCGTCGAGCGGCATCCACTCGAACGGCTTCTCGCTCGTGCGCAAGATCATCGAGCGCGCGAATCCCGACCTGTCGGCCGATTTCCACGGCCGCTCGCTGGCCGACACGCTGATGGCGCCGACGCGCATCTACGTGAAGCCGCTGCTCGCGCTGATGCAGAAGCTGGCGGTGAAGGGCATGGCCCACATCACCGGCGGCGGCCTCGTCGAGAACATTCCGCGCGTGCTGCGCGAAGGCCTCACGGCCGAGCTCGACCAGAACGCGTGGCCGCTGCCGCCGCTGTTCAAGTGGCTGCAGGAGCACGGCGGCGTCGCCGACGCGGAAATGCACCGCGTGTTCAACTGCGGGATCGGGATGGCCGTGATCGTTTCGGCGGCCGATGCCGACGCAGCGATCGCCGACCTGACGGCCGCCGGCGAGCAGGTGTGGAAGATCGGCACCGTGCGTGCGAGCCGCGAAGGCGAGGCGCAGACGGTCGTGGTCTGACGCACCGCACGCAGGATGCAGCAAGGAAAGCCGCCCGGAGTCGATCCGGGCGGCTTTTTTTCTGGCGTGGCCCTTGGCGTATCGGCGCGCGGCCGAAGGAGGAACGACGATGACCGAAGACGAGGGTATCGCGCGCAAGCAGGATAGATGCGCGGCGATCCTGCCCCGTTATTGATCGTCGATGCGGCCGTCGAGCACGCGTTCGAGCGTGTCGAGCGCCTGTGCCGTCGAATCCGGCGCGACGCAGTCGATGACGATCCGCTCCGGCATCGCGCGCAGCCACGTGATTTGCCGTTTGCACAGCTGGCGCGTCGCGAAGATGCCTTTGTCGCGCATGGTCCGGTAGTCGGTGTCGCCGTCGAGGAATTCCCATGCCTGCCGGTAGCCGACGCAGCGCATCGACGGCAGGCCGAGATGCAGATCCTCGCGGCGGCGCAGCCGTTCGACTTCGTCGATGAAGCCCGCGTCGAGCATCGCGTCGAAGCGTTGCGCGATGCGCGCGTGCAGCACCGCGCGGTCGGATGGTTCCAGTGCGACCGGCACGAAGCGATACGCAGCGGCTTCGTCGTCCGCGCGCCGCGGCGCGGCGAGCAGCGCCGACATCGGCTGCCCGCTCAGCAGGAACACTTCGAGCGCGCGCTGGATCCGCTGCGAATCGTTCGGTGCGAGCCGCGCGGCCGTTGCGGGGTCGACCTGCGCGAGCCGCGCATGGAGTGCCGGCCAGCCATCGCGCGCGGCCTCGGTGTCGAGCTCGGCGCGCACGGCCGGATCGGCGGTCGGCAGGTCGTTGAGGCCCTGCGTGAGCGCCTTGTAGTACAGCATCGTGCCGCCCGCGAGCAGCGGCGTGCGGCCGCGCGCGGCGATCTCGCCGATCAGGCGCAGCGCGTCCGCGCGGAATTCGGCCGCCGAATACGCATCGGCCGGGTCGATGATGTCGATCAGGTGATGCGGCACGCTCGCGCGCTCGTCGCGCGTCGGTTTCGCGGTGCCGATATCCATGTCGCGGTAGACGAGCGCCGAATCGACGCTGACGATCTCGATCGGACGGCGCGCGGCGAGCGCCAGCGCGGCGGCCGTCTTGCCCGATGCGGTGGGGCCGAGCAGGCAGGCGATCGTCGTCGGAGCGGACTGCGGTGAAGCGCTCATTGGCCGCGCATGAAGAGACGGTCGAGATCGTTCAGCGTGAGCTGATACCACGTCGGCCGGCCGTGATTGCACTGGTCCGCGCGTTCGGTCGCTTCCATCTGGCGCAGCAGCGCGTTCATCTCGTCGAGCGTCAGGCGCCGGTTCGCGCGCACCGCGTGGTGACACGCAAGCGTGCCGAGCAGCTCGTGCTGGCGTTCGGTGAGCACGCGCGAACCGCCGAACGCGTGCAGGTCGGCGAGCACCGCGCGCGCGAGCGACTGCAGGTCCGCGTCCTTCAGCAGCGCGGGCACCGCGCGGATCGCGAGCGACGTCGGCGACAGCACCGCGAGGTCGAAGCCGAGCGATTCGAGCGTGTCGCGTTCTTCCTCGACCGTGCCGATCTCGACCGGCGTGGCCGTCATCGAGATCGGTAGCAGCAGCGACTGCACGGCGACCGTGCGGTCGGCGAGCGCGTTCTTGAACTGTTCGTACAGGATCCGTTCGTGCGCCGCGTGCATGTCGACGATCACGAGGCCGTGCGCGTTCTGCGCGAGCACGTAGATCCCGTGGATCTGGCCGAGTGCGAAGCCGAGCGGCTGCTCGTCGTGCGCGGTGGCGGCGAGCGGCGACGCGACGAAGCCCGACAGCGGCGCGACCGGCGCAGCGGCCGCATCCGCCGCATCGCGCGCGACGATCGTCGTGCCGTCCGGCGTGCCCGCGCCCGTGTCCTTGCGGCCGAACAGCGCGTCGTAGAGCGCGAGCGGCTGCGCGACCGGCAGCGTGCCCTGCGTCATGCGCGCCTGGCGCATCCACGTGTTGCCCGACGACGACGAGGAGGACGACGGCGACGAGAAGCCGCTGCCGCCCGTGCCGGTGGCCGCGCCCTGGCCGAGCGGCGTATTCAGGAACGACGCGGGGCCGCTCGGCGCCGGTGAGAGTTGCGCGGCATGGCCGCCCGCGGTGGTTTCCGGCGACGCGCCTGCATGGCGCGCGAGCGCGCGCTGCACCGCGTGGAAGACGTACTGGTGGATCGAGCGCGAATCGCGGAATCGCACCTCGATCTTCGACGGGTGCACGTTCACGTCGACGCCTTCGGGCGGCAGATCGAGGAACAGCACGTACGACGGGTAACGGTCGCCGTGGAGGACATCCTCGTACGCCGCGCGCACCGCGTGCGTGAGCAGCTTGTCGCGCACGAAGCGGCCGTTGACGAAGAAGTATTGCTGGTCGGCGCGGCCGCGGCTCGCGGTCGGCAGGCCCGCGCAGCCGTAGACGGCGAGCGGCCCGGCCTGCTCGTCGAGCGGCAGGTGTGCGGTCGCGAAGCCGTCGCCGAGGATCTTCGCGACGCGCTGTGCGGGTTCGGTCGCGTTCCAGTGCTCGACGGCCTTGCCGTTGTGCAGCACCGAGATCGCGACGTCCGGCCGCGCGAGCGCCGCGCGGCGGATCATTTCGAGGCAGTGGCCGAACTCGGTCTGCTCGCTTTTCAGGAACTTGCGGCGCGCGGGCGTGTTGAAGTACAGCTCGCGCACCTCGATCGTCGTGCCGACCGCGCCGGCGGCCGGCGACAGCGCGCCCGTGGTCGCGTCGATCTTCGTGGCATGCGCGACCTCGGCCGTGCGGCTCGTGATCGACATCTCGGCGACCGACGCGATCGACGCGAGCGCTTCGCCGCGAAAACCCAGCGTCGCGACCGCCTCGAGCTCCTCGAGCGAGCGGATCTTGCTCGTCGCGTGGCGCATCAGCGCGAGCGGCAGTTCGTCGGGCGGAATCCCGCAGCCGTCGTCGGTGATCGAGATGCGCTTGACGCCGCCTTCCTCGAGCACGATGCGCAGCGTCGTCGCGCCGGCGTCCATCGCGTTCTCGAGCAACTCCTTGACGACCGACGCCGGGCGTTCGACCACCTCGCCGGCGGCGATCTGGCTGATCAGCTGGTCGGGCAGGGGCTGGATCGCGCGCAGCGGGCGCGCGGCGGGCGTGGGCACGGCGCCTGCGGCCGTTTCGGTGATTTCGGACATGGCCGAATTATAGCGAGGCGGCGGGGGATGCCGTGGCCGGGGCCGGTTACGTTTTTTTCACGGAGCCTTAAGGTAGTTTCGGTATGATGACTCCGTTCCGCGCGCCGCCTTGTCCGGCGGGCACTTCCGCTTTTCGGCCGCTCCGGCCCTTTCGCCTTCGAGGAATCGCATTTGGATACGCTGCTTCATTTCGTCAACCTGGTCCTGCATATCGACGCGTTCCTCGGCGACTTCATCCGGCAGTACGGTGCGTGGGTGTATCTGGTGCTGTTCCTGATCGTGTTCTGCGAGACGGGGCTCGTCGTGTTGCCGTTCCTGCCGGGCGATTCGCTGCTGTTCATCGGCGGCGCGTTCGCGGCGACGGGCGACATGAACGTCGGCGGGCTGATCGTGCTGCTGCTGGTCGCGGCGATTGCCGGCAATACCGTGAACTACCTGATCGGCCGCTGGGTCGGGCCGAAGGTGTTCAATACGCATATCCCGGTGCTCGAGCGCTTCCTCGATCGCGCGGCGCTGCAGAAGACCCACTCGTTCTACGACAAGCACGGCGGCAAGACGATCGTGCTCGCGCGCTTCATCCCGGTCGTGCGCACGTTCGCGCCGTTCGTCGCCGGTGCTTCGTCGATGAGCGTCGCGCGCTTCCAGCTGTTCAACGTGATCGGCGCGTTGCTCTGGGTGCTGCTGCTGGTGCTGCTCGGCTACTTCTTCGGCAATATCCCGTTCATCCGGCAGTATCTGAACGTGATCGTGCTGGCGGGGATCGGCGCGGCGATCGTGCCGGTCGCGCTCGGCGCGCTGTGGAAGCTGGTGCGCGGGCGGCATTCGGGCGGTACGCAGAACACGCGCGGCCACTGAGCCTGCGCGTTTTCGCTTCGGCGCAGTAAAAAGCGTGGCAGTTGCCACGCTTTTTTTTCGTCCGTGCGGTTCGTGCGCTCCGATCGATTGCCGATGTGCGGTATCGGCCGATCCGGCTGCTCGACGCCGGCAGCTTCAGTCGTAATCCCGCGAACCGCTGGGCGGCACCGTACCGTCAGGTCGTGCGATGGAAGATCGGCGTTTCGGGCGTCGGGTATTGCGCGTCGCGGAACGTCTCGAGGATCACGCGGTTGGTGTCGCAGTACACCTGCCAGTAGTTCTCCGGCTGCGTCGACGGACGCACGAACAGCAGCGGGCCTTCCGGCGTGAACTGCAGCACACCGACGTCCGGCGCCGGCACCTTCATCACGTTCGGGATCAACTGGATCTGCGTCTTCAGGCGGTTGATCGCATCGGCCGCGTCGACGCCGTTCGCGATCTTCGCGGTCAGATCCACGCGGCGATGCGGCGTCGCGCTGTAGTTCGCTATGTTGTCCGAGAAGATCTTGTTGTTGCCGACGATCGTCACGACGTTGTCGGCGGTGATGATCGTCGTGCCGAACAGGCCGAGTTCCTTCACCGTGCCCGTGACGCCGCCCGCGCTGATCACGTCGCCGATCTTGAACGGACGCAGCACCTGCATGAACACGCCGGCGGCGAAGTGCGCGAGCAGGCCGCCCCAGGCCGTGCCGATCGCGAGGCCGAGGCCGGCGAGCAGGGCGGCGAACGACGTGGTCTGCACGCCGAAGATCTGCAGGATCGCGAGGATCAGCAGGATCGTCAGCAGCACGCTGACTACAGAGGTCAGGTAGTCGGTGAGCGTCGGGTCGACCTTGCCGCTGCGGCGCACCACCTTGCCCAGCAGGCGCGTGCCGAGGCGGATCGCCCAGCGGCCGATGAACCACAACGCGATCGCGGCGAGGAGGTTGAGGCCGAAGTCGAGGCCGCGGGTCATCAGGAATTGCTGGGTGGATTCCAGGTTCAGCATGGGGACTCCATGGCAGGTTTAAAGAATGGCCTGCGGCCGATTTTCGTCGAACGGTTATAACCGACCTGCGTGACCGAGACAACCACAGCACTCGCCGGAGCAGCGGCATGGAAAACGTTTCAATCAGCGCGGCGCGTGCCGTTTGTCACGACACGAACATTGTTAAATCGGGTATGCAGTGCGTATTAATTACCGCTTATTACCGGCCGATCGTGATGCGGACTGATCCTATAACTTACAGAGTGATTTCGGGTGTGTCCGACTTCCATGCGATAATGCCGGCGTCGGGAGACCCTGCGCTGTAAGTTGCGAGAACCTGAGCGGGCAGTTCGATTGCATGAGACGGTCGAACACCCCTGATAACAGGCGCAATCGGCCGGCTGCCAATGCCGGGCGGGTTTTGCAGGCGTGCCGTCGTGTTGGTTATTTTCCGTGGTTTTCCGACGTTCGTTCGCCAACTGGCCAGGTATCCATGGCGGGATTTGACATGCGGTAACCATTTCTTCTGTTGTCACAGAGGGGGGATTTGTTGCTTTTTCGGTCGTCAATGTCCGAAAGAGTGCAAATTTAAGTGAAGAATTTTTGAGACGCCGGTGGCCTGATCGAGCCAATCGGCTGATGAATGAGCGGCTGGGTGTTCGGGGGATGCGTCGATTGAACGCCCGGGAAATGACGCTTGCAAATCAATAGTAAAAAGTCTTGGCCTCAAGATCCATGAAAAAGAGTGTATTGGCAATTTCCGTTCTTGCCGCTGTGGCGCTTTCGGGGTGTGCAACCTATCCGGACTGGATACCTGCTTCCGGTGCGTCGCGCCAGAAAGTGCAGGAAGTGCCGGAAACCGGCGGGCGGATCGAAGGTATTCAACTGGTGGACGTCAACGATACGTTGGCGCGGAAACTTGCCGACAGCAAGAAGCTGGGCCAATTCGCGAACATCTTTCCGAGTGCGGTTACCAACAATTACCTGATCGGCCCGGGCGACGTCATCGAAGTGACGATCTGGGAGGCGCCGCCGGCGATGCTGTTCAGCACGCTGGCGCCCGCGCAGCCGATGACGACGAGCACGGCCAACAGCGTCACGCTGCCCAACCAGATGGTGGCCTCGGACGGCACGATCACCATCCCGTTCGCGGGGCGGATTCCGGTCAAAGGGCGCACGACGGAGCAGATCGAGTCGAGCATCGTCAGCCATCTCAAGGGCAAGGCGAACCTGCCGCAGGTGCTCGTCAGCGTCACCAAGAACAATGCGTCGAACATCACGGTCGTGGGCGAAGTCAACACGAGCGCGCTGATGCCGCTGACCCCGAAGGGCGAGCGTCTGCTCGATGCGCTGGCATTTGCGGGCGGCGTGAAGCAGTCGGTCAACCGCATGGCCGTGCAGCTTTCGCGAGGCAGTGTCACCGCGACGATGCCGCTCGATTCGGTCATTCGTGATCCGCACCAGAACGTCGTGCTCAAGCCGGGCGATGTCGTGACTGCACTCTTCCAGTCGCAGAGCTTTTCGGTGTTGGGCGCAACGGGCAAGAACGACGAGATTCCGTTCGAAGCGCAAGGCATTTCGCTGGCCCAGGCGCTCGCGCGTTCGGGTGGCCTCAACGACAACCGAGCCGACGCGCGCGGCGTGTTCGTGTTCCGGTTCGAAGACGCGAAGCTGGTCGATGCGCAGGACAAGACGGTCAGGGCCATCAACGGCACCGTGCCGGTGGTCTACGAGATCAACCTGCGGGATCCCGCGGCGTTCTTCGTGACGCAGAACTTCCCGATTCAGAATCACGACGTGATTTACGTCTCGAACTCGCCCGAGGTTGAGTTCAAGAAGTTCCTTACGCTCGTTGTGATGGTGGCCAGCCCCGCGGCGACGCTCAACCGGGAACTGGAGTAAGGCGCCATGGAGGGAAAGGTGCGTACTCCGATGGAGATTACGGTTTCGGTCTGGCGCGCGATGTTTCTGCGCGAGGCGTTGGATCGCCTCTTTGAAGCACGAGCGGCTTGGCTCTGGCTGCTGGTCGAGCCCGTGTTCTATATTGCGATCCACGCCTTTGGATATATCACGTTCCACATTCACCAGATTGGCGGAATCGAGATAACCATGTGGATCATCGCCGGCTTCATTGGATTCCTGCTTTGGCGGCGTACTTGGGTTCAGGTATTGCATGGGATCGACTGCAACAAGGCCTTCTTCGTGTACCGGCAGGTCAAGCCATTCGATGCGGCGTTCATGCGGGCTGTTCTCGAGTTGTTTTTGATGATTCCGATTTCAATCGTCATCTTCTTCATCGCTGTCGCTGCGGGCCGGATGATCACGCCGGGTATGCTTAACCCGGTTTTTCTGCCGGCAGATCCGTTGCTAATGATAGCCAGTATTTTTGGACTGTGGCTGTTTGCGCTAGGCTTTGGTTTGATTACTTCGGTTGCGATGAAATTCGTGCCGGAGCTCGACCACGTTTTCAAAATACTTTTTTTGCCATTGTTTTACATCTCCGGGGCGATGTTTCCGATTGCGCTGGTGCCAACGCCGTATCGTGAAATATTGCTAATTAATCCGGTTGTCCATGGCGTTGAGTTGCTGCGGCTCGGATTTCTGTCCTCATATCACACGCTCCCCGAAGTGAGTCTTGCCTATCTATACGAAGGCGGGATCATATTTATGCTTGCGGGTCTGATGCTCTATCGGCGATTTGCAAAAAAGCTGGTGATGAAATGATCATTATCGAAGATGTTCATAAGCGATATCTGACAGAGCACGGGGCCGGCAAGTGGGTACTGCAGGGTATTAGTATGACGATCCCGCCGAAACGGAATATTGCCCTGATCGGTGTGAACGGTGCGGGCAAGTCGACGCTGCTGCGTATTATTGGGAACGTTGATTACCCGACCAAGGGGCGGGTCGAACGGCGCTGTCGCGTATCCTGGCCAGTAGGTGGAGGGGGGTTGGAAGGGACGCTGACCGGGCGTCAGAATGCGAAATTCGTTTGCAGGGTGTACGGTCGTGAAGAAGAGTTGAAGGATCGACTCTCGTTTATTCAGGACTTCACCGAACTGGGTGATTCATTTGATGAGCCCGTGCAGACGTATTCGTCTGGGATGCGGTCGCGTCTCCAGTTTGCGCTGTCGATTGCTTTCGAGTTCGATGTATATATTTCGGATGAGGTGACGGCTGCGGGCGATGCTAGATTTAGAAAAAAAGCCGCTGATGCTTTCAAGAGCAAGGTTGATCGGGCAAGCGTGATCATGGTGTCCCATGACGAAGGCACGCTAAAACAGTTTTGCCAGTCCGGTATCTGGATCAATGGCGGTAAGGCATATTGGTTCGACGAACTTGATGAAGCATTGAGGGCTTATAAGGACGCTATCTTGGTATGAAAGAACTAACAGTGAGCAGAAGTGGGCGCATTGGTGCCAGGCTGGCTGCGGTATATGGAAAAGGGAAGTCGACGCTTTTTTCGATGGGAGTATTTCGGCTGATTATCAAGGTGATCTTGATTTATGCGGTGCTTGCCACCGTGTATTGGCTGTTCATCGCTTCCGACCGATTTGTATCGGATGCGAATGTAATCATCCGATCCACCGATCAGATCAGCAGTCCGAGTGTCGATGTATCAACGCTCGTTCCCGGTGCTGGTGGTCCCAATCGCGGTGATCAGCTGCTGTTGCGCGAATATCTTCTGTCGGAAGATGTTCTTAAGAAGCTGGATACCGCTTTGGATTTGCGCTCTCATTTCAGCGATGGACATCGAGATCCCATTTCGCGGATGTGGTTCAAGAGCGCACCGATGGAGTGGTTCTATCGCTACTGGCTGTCGCGTATCGATGTCGAGTACGACGACTACAGCGGTGTACTGCGCATCCAGGCACAAGCCTATGATTCGAAGACTGCGCAGGAAATCGTCAATTTCATGGTTCGCGAAGGTGAAGCCCACATGAATCAGATTGATCATGAATTGGCTTTGTCACAGGTGCGCTTCCTCGAGCGGCAGGTGACGCTGGCGCATGGCGGTCTTCTAGATGCGACGCATACGCTGATCGATTTTCAGAACCGCAAGGGGTTAATGGCGCCACAGGCAACGGCAGAGAGCCAGAATGCGCTGATTGACAAGCTCGAAGCGCAAAAGGTTGACGTGCAGACGCAAATTGCTTCATTGCCTCCAACGTTGAGCCCGGATCAGCCCACCGTGGTGATGCTCCGGAACAACCTCAACGCGCTTCAAAAGCAGATCGCGCAAAAGCGGGCTGAACTGGCGTCACCCTCGAAAGGGACGCTCAACTACACCGTAGAGGAGTTCCAGCGCCTGCAGATGCAGGTGAGCTTTGCGCAGGACTTGTACAAAACCGCGCTTTCGGCGCTTGAGAAAGGGCGGATGGACGCAGCCCGCACACTCAAGATGGTTTCAATCCTGCAAGCACCGACGAGACCGGGTTATCCATTGCAGCCGAAGCGACTCTATAACGCATTTCTGACTCTGCTGCTTGCTGCCTCATTGATTGGTGTTTTGAAATTGTTGGAAAGCATCATTCGTGATCACGTAGATTGAGTTTCGGGGGATTCAATGAGGGCCTTGATTATCCTTGGAACCCGGCCAGAAGCGATAAAAATGGCACCACTGGTCGGTGTACTGAGGAACGAACCTGAGATCGAGACGAAAGTCTGCGTAACGGCACAGCATCGTCAGATGCTCGACTCGATGCTCGATTTTTTCGGCATTTGTCCCGACTACGATCTTGACGTCATGGCACCGGATCAAACGCTGACCGGGATGACGAGCAGAGCGCTGGCTGGCCTCGACATCGTATTGAGTGAGGCTCGGCCGGATCTGGTTCTGGTACAGGGCGACACGTCGACCACGCTTGCCGCCGCCCTGTCCGCACACTATCGGCAGATCGAAGTCGGGCACGTCGAGGCCGGTCTTCGGACCGGTGACTTGCTAGCTCCTTGGCCGGAGGAGGCAAATCGCAGGCTGACGAGCGTTCTGGCTAAATACCATTTCGCGCCGACATCCAGCGCTCGTGACAATCTGCTGCGGGAAGGCATTGCTGAATCGAATATCCACGTAACCGGAAACACTGTTATCGATGCCCTTCTGGCCACTGCAGCAAAGATGCGTGACGACACTGCACAGCGCAGCGAGCTTGATTCGCGTTTCGGTTTTCTCGATCCGAAGAAGCGTTTGATTCTTGTCACCGGACATCGCAGAGAGAATTTGGACGGCGGCCTCGACTCCGTGTGCCACGCGTTGCGGGAAATTGTCCGGCGTGGCGACGTGCAAATCGTCTTTCCGGTCCATCTCAATCCTAGGGTCCGACAGTCTGTATATCGCCTTCTCGGCGACGTTCCGGGCGTGTATCTGATGGAGCCGCAGGACTATCTGCCCTTCGTTTACCTGATGGACAGAGCCACGCTGCTGATTTCGGATTCGGGTGGAATTCAGGAGGAGGCGCCTGCCTTGGGCAAGCCGGTGCTTGTGACACGTGAGACGACGGAGCGTCCGGAAGCGGTGGCCGCCGGCACGGTGCGGATCGTCGGTACTAGCCAAGCGGCAATAGTTGCGGAGGCGAGCAGACTTCTCGACGATCCGATCGGATATGCCGCCATGGCCCGGGCGGCCAACCCCTATGGCGATGGCAATGCTGCCCAGCGCATCCGCGATATTTTGGTGAACGCATGTTGAATACGATTTCGATAATTGGCCTCGGCTACATAGGCCTGCCGACTGCTACGTTGTTTGCGTCGCGCAAGATGCGGGTTATTGGCGTCGATGTGTCTTCGCATGTCGTCGATACCATTAACCGAGGGAATATCCATATTGTCGAACCAGAACTCGACATTCTGGTTCACGCCGCGGTGGGTGCCGGTTACCTGCGCGCGACGACACGCGTCGAGCCTGCCGATGCGTTCATCATTGCCGTGCCGACGCCGCTGACGGCAGACCGAAGGCCGGATTTGAGCTACATCGAGGCTGCGGCCAAATCGATTGCGCCCGTGCTGGCCAAGGGCAACTTGGTCATTCTCGAATCGACATCGTCGGTCGGTGCGACCGAATTGCTGGCCAACTGGTTGGCAGAAATCCGCCCGGATCTTACTTTTCCGCAACAGACTGGAGAAGCATCCGATATTCGGATCGCTCACTGTCCCGAGCGCGTCTTACCAGGCCGCATCGTGCATGAACTGGTCGCTAACGACCGCGTGATCGGCGGGATGACCGCGAACTGTTCCAAGGCGGCGATTGAGCTTTACAGCTTAGTGGTACAAGGCGACTGCATTGTCACGGATGTTCGCACTGCTGAAATGTGCAAGCTTGCTGAAAACAGTTTCCGTGACGTCAATATCGCCTTTGCGAATGAACTGTCGATGATTTGCGACAAGCAAGGTATCGACGTTTGGGAACTGATCAAGCTGGCAAACCGGCACCCCCGCGTCAATATCTTGCAACCGGGGTGCGGGGTGGGGGGACACTGCATTGCGGTCGATCCGTGGTTCATCGTGGACGGCGCACCGCAGGACGCAACGCTTATCCGTGCTGCACGCAGTGTCAACGACACGAAGCCGGACTGGGTGATTCGCAAGGTCGGTGAGGCTGTCGAAGTGCTGTCCCGTTCGGGTGTCCCGGCCGAGGAAATTTGTGTTGCTTGCCTCGGTATCACATACAAGGCGGATATCGACGACTTGCGCGAAAGCCCGGCCCTTGAAGTTGCGCAGGCGCTCGCGAATTGCCACCGCGGAAAAATCGCAATCGTGGAACCGAACCTTCAAACGTTGCCCGATGAGCTTGCAGCGGGAAGAGCGACATTGTCCGCACTGGATGATGCGATCGCGGAGGCTCACGTCCTCGTCCTGCTTGTCGATCATGCAGAGTTCAAAAACTTGAAGCCCGAGCTTGGCGGCAGGCAATTGCTTGTCGACACGCGTGGTGTCTGGAAAAACGCAAAATAAATGATAATGAACCAGAAAATTCAGGCTGATCTCGAGTCTCGTCTCCACGAGATGGGAGAAGAAAACGAGCTGTTACTCCTGCAACTCCATCAGGTTCAGGAGGCGCTCGAGCATCACCATCTGCAGAACAAAACGTCTGCGACCGACCTTGCAGCCGCGCCGCAAGCCGGTGGTGCGACCGGCTGGGGCTGGGTGGACGACGAACTGCCCGAAGCGTTGGCGGAAAGCCAGCGTTTACATGCATTGGTGGACGTTCAGCGGCAAGTCCATCAGACCGAGTCTCGCAACGCATTGAATTCGAAGCTGGGGGACTTGCTGATCGAGGGCGCGGATTCCCCGGGCTCGATTGCGATGTTGCCTGGAAAGCTCTGGAAGATCTGGCGGTCATATAGTCGGCAGACACCTCCGGAATCGCTCGGTGGAAAAGGATTCGACAAGATCATCGACGCGTACGGTGTGGGGAGTTTCGACGCGGTCGACAAGCTTATGTCGCAGACGTCGAGTTCACCCGCCATGCAGGCCAACGGCTATACCGCGTTGGCGCGGTATCTGATGAAAGGTGATCGCCAGTGCGCGGCTGAAGCTGCACGTCGCGCGTATGCACTGGAGCCGAAGCCTTACCGATTGAAATGGCTCGCGTTCCGACTTCATG
Source organism: Burkholderia sp. BCC1993 (assembly GCF_905339865.1). NCBI lineage: Bacteria > Pseudomonadati > Pseudomonadota > Betaproteobacteria > Burkholderiales > Burkholderiaceae > Burkholderia > Burkholderia sp. BCC1993. Next base: position 252,238 of record NZ_CAJPGZ010000006.1, read on the forward strand.
AAGCCGGTGACGTCATCGAAGCGAGTGCCATGCTGGACGTCCTGCCTTCTGACATTCAGTTTAGCGAGTCGGAAGGCCGGCAGGCTACCCAATTGCGCCATGAGGCACGGCACGCGCTGCAGCGCGAGGCCAAGCAGAAGACCGGGTTTTCCGAGCGCCGCGCCGAGATTGAGCGTCAGTTGAGCGGCCTGGTACAGGAAAGGGACGAGCTATCGAAGGAGCTCGATTCGCTTCGCGACGAAAACGAGACGCTCAAGCAGGCGAACGCACGGCTCGAACAGGACAAGCAGTCGTTGACAGATCTCCACGGAGAGGTCGCTCGGCAGGTTCGTGAACGGGCGGGCGAAGTCGACGCACTGAAGCAGCTCAATACTCGATTCAAGCAGGACCAATTGGCGCTTACGGGCCGGTATGACGAGGCCATTAGGCAAGTGCATGAATATGCCCTGGAAATCAGGAGCCTGAAGCAAGCCAACGCGCAGTTTGGGCAAGACCAGGTGGCATTGACTTGGCAGCACCGCGAGGCTGCAAAGCAAGCGGCGGACCGTACTCGTGCGGTCGAAGTGCTGAAGCAAGCCAAGGTGCAACTCAAGCAGGAAAAGTCGGCGCTGGAGATGCGGTACGCAAAGGTCGCGAAACAGGCGACTGAGCAGATGCGGAAAGTCGATGCGCTGGAGCGCATCATGGCGCAGCTCAAGAAGGACAAGATCGTCCTGGCCGACTTGCACGATGATGCAGCGAAGCATGCGTCCGAGCGCAACCGCGAAGTCGAAGCACTGAGGCGACTCAACGCGCAGCTTGAGCAAGACAAGACGACTTTGGCCGGTCTGCATCAGGCGGCCGAGAAACTGCTGGCTGAGCGCGGCAGTGAAGTCGACGCATTGAAACAGGTCAACACGCAATTGGTAGAGGACCATGCGGTCTTGACGGTGCGGCATGAAGATGTCGCGAAGCAAGTCGCTGAACGTGTTCAGGAAACCAATGCGTTGAAGAGTGCCAACACTCAACTGGAGCAAGAAGGGCTGGTGCTCGCGCAGCAGCGCGAAGAAGCGACGCAGCGAATGGTCGAGCGTAGCCGCGAGATCGACGCGCTGAAGCAACTTAACATGCAGCTTGAGCAGGACCAGGCGACGCTGGTGGCTCAACGTGAGGAGGCCGCGAAGCAGATGGCCGAGCGTAGCCGCGAGATCGACTCACTCAAGCAACTCGCAACGCAGTTGGAGCGGGACAAGGCGACGCTGGCGGGGCAACGTGAAGATGCGACCAAGCAGTCGGTTGAACGTGCCCGGGAAGTCGATGCGTTAAAACAGGCCAATGCGCAATTGGAACAAGACCGAGCGGCCCTGATCGGCCAGCATGATGACGCTACTAGACAGGTGGCCGAGCGCAGTCAGGATGTCGAAGCACTGCAAACTGCCAACGCCCGGTTGGAGCAGGACAAACTGATGCTGGTGGGGCAGCAAGAAGAAGCGGCGAAGCAAGCGGCCGAGCAAAGTCGCGAGGTCGAAGCACTGAAGCAGGCCAATGCACTTCTGGAACAGGACAAGGTGGCACTTGCGAGCCGACATCAGGAACTTGCGCAGCAGGCTGCCGAGCGGTGTCAGGAAGTCGAATTGCTGAAACAAGCCAGGGCGCAACTGGAGCAGAGCAAGCTTCTGCTGGCAAGCCAGTACGAAGAGGCCGCGAAGCAATCTGGAGAGCGCAGCCGAGAGGTTGAATCGCTGAAGCAGGCCAAGGCACAACTGGAGCAGGATAAGGCAGCGCTCACAGGTCGGTACGAAGAGGCCGCTAAGCAGATGGCCGAACGCAGTCACGAAATCGAAGCCCTGAAGCAAGCCAGGGCACAGCTGGAGCAGGAGAAGTCAGTGCTCGCTGGGCAACATAATGACTCTGCCAGGCAGGCAACTGAACGCCTCGCGCGAGTCAACGTATTGGAACAACTGATTCAAAGTCGTCAGGTGTACGAGGCGGAGCTGGCGGCGCGTCAGAAGATTGTGCAAGAGGAGATGGTTCGGGCCGAAGCTCAACTCGACCTGATCAAGGATATTCTGCTTCGAGAGTCCGGGTTATGAGAAAGAAGTCCGCGTCCGTTCGCTATACAACGGCGGCGAAGGAGTCTGCGCATCCCGTCACGGTAGTCGAGGTCGATTCCGCACATTCCGTTGTTCCTTACGACGAGAATCTGCTGGAGCGTGCGCGCACGCAATGGCAGTTCGGCGACTGGCACAGCCTCGCCCAACTCGGGCGCGGTGTCTTGCAGCACCATCCGGATCGAGCCAAGCTGGCCCTACTTGCAGCGGCAGGTCGCCTGCAAACCGGGCAAATCGCCGAAGCCAAACAGTTCATTCGACTTGCCCAGGATTGGGGAATCAGCCAGAAGCTCCTTTGCCAGATTCTTGCAGCAGGCGTTCACAACAGCTTGGGGCGTGCTGCCGCTGTGGCCGGGAATCTACCGCGGGCGCTCACTCATTTCGAATCTTCCATTGCTGTCGGTACACCGGAGGCCGACCGATCGCTATTGACCAAGGCACGAATCCACCAGCAGTGCAGCGAACTTGGCGTAGCGTCCGGTCATCTTGAAAGAGAGCTGGAAAGCGTTGCGCGATCGGATCGACCTTTCTCGCACTCATCCACACGACGTTTTCACGTCGTCAAGCTGGCTGAGTTCGATCTAGGTGATGCTTGGGCCGGGAATACGATCAATACGGTTATCTTTCGCCACCACGGTGTTCTGACTCATCAGGGAAAGCAAATCACGGCCTTTTATGTCGATGCGCATACGCTGCGCGTCGTACGCCGTGATCTGGAGACAGATGATCTCCAGACGTTTGACCTGCGTGGTGAATACAATTTGGCAGACGCTCACAACAGCATCAGTCTCGGTATCGATCGCGCTGACCATCTGCACATTTGTTACGATCACCACGCTACGCAGTTGCGATATCGCAGAAGCACCCGACCCAACGATATATCGAGTTGGACCGACGAACTGCCCATGACTGGAGAGGCTGAAACGAAGGTAACCTACCCGACTTTCATGCAGCCGCATCATGGCTTTCCGTTGACGCTGCTATATCGCGATGGCGTACACAACAATGGCACCGCGCGTCTCAAGACCTACGACGAGGCATCCGCGGGTTGGACGGACCATCCGACACCTGTTTTGAGCGGTAGCGACTCGAAGCCGTGGACCAGCAACGCCTATTGGAACCACCCGGCTATTGGTCGGAACGGCAGCCTTCACCTGAGCTTTGTCTGGCGTACACATACGCTCGGTGTGGAGGAGCGAGTCAACAACATCAATATCGGCTACGCCTGCTCGCTAGACAATGGGATCAGTTGGGTAACGTCCAAAGGGCGGGGCTACCAGCTTCCGATTACGCCGGTAAATGCTGAAACGGTTCATCCGGTGTCTCCGGGCAGCAACCTCATTAATCAATGCAGCATGGCGCTCGACAGTTGCAATCGTCCGCATATCGTTTTTTATGCCGATGATTCAAACGGCATCCCGCAGTATCAACACTTGCGGTACGACGGCAAGCAATGGCATCACCAGATCGTGTCGCAACGCGTTGAGCCGTTTGCGTTGCAAGGTGGCGGAACGCTGCAGATCCCGATCAGTCGGCCGGAAATCGTTATCGACCGCCTGGACAACGCGTACATCATTACTCGCGGAGATCACAGCGACGGAAGAATGGTTGCGACAGTCCTGGCCGCCCCGGAGTACACCTGGCATCAAGACAACACCCGGGTTCTGTGGGATGAGGATCTCGGGTTCGCGGAACCCGTAATCGACCGATTGCGATGGGAGCAGGAAAACGTATTGAGTATGTTGCTGCAGTACAACGAGCAACCCAGTCATGACATCGGCTGGCGGCAGACGAATGGGCCCGTCACACTGCTGGACATTCAATTCAAATTTAAAAACTAAGTCCAAAAAAATATGAAAAATCTGGATACGTCTCTCGCACTTGGCAACGCATCGATGCGGGCGGGAAACTTCGAAGACGCTATTCGCCACTACGCAAGGGTGTTGCTCAAGGCTCCGGGGTTGGCCAAGCACATCTCGGCGAATTTCGTTTTGGCGCGGAGGAAGTACCTGAGAGAGCGCCAATGCGTCAAAAAACCGCGTGTAGGCGTATGCGGTTGGGATCTCGGGCGCAATCCCGCCGGGCGTGCGTACACGCTGGCCATGTTGTACGAAGACTTCGCGGACGTGGAAATCGTCGGCAGCATATTTCCGAAGTACGGGCGACAGATCTGGGAGCCTATTCGAGGAAGTCGGATCGCGAAGCATTGCTTCGTGGCGGACGACGAGTCGCGCTATATCGATCAGGCGATCGAACTCGTTGCGGACCATCCTTGCGACATCGTGCATCTGTCCAAGCCGCGAGCCCCGAATATCTTCCTGGGGATTCTCTACAAGCTGATTTGGGGTGCCAAGGTCATCGTTGACGTCGACGACGACGAACTTGCCTTTTTCGGCGACGACGCGTCTGTCGGCATTGACGAATACATCCAGAAACACCATCAACTGCCTGCTCTAGCAGACCTTGCGGGGAAGAACTGGACGCGTCTGGCCGTCGGGCTTGCCGAGTCTTTCGACGGCGTTACTGTTTCGAACACCGTTCTCAAGCAGCGCTACGGCGGCCAGGTCATTCAGCATGCGCGGAATGAAAAGCTCTTTGATGCATCTCCGGAGTTCAAGCGGAAGTGCCGGGAAAAGCACGGTGTGCCGCAAGAGAAGAAGGTCGTACTGTTTTTCGGTACGCCGAGGACGCACAAAGGGTTGCTTGAAACAGCCGAGGCCATAGCTGCACTCAAGCGGAATGACTTGGTGTTCGTCATAGCCGGCGAATTCTCCGATGCGGCACTGAAGGCGAGATTGCAAGCGATTGCCGGTGTCGAATACCTTTTCATCGGCAATCAACCCATCGGAAGTGCTCCAGAAATCGCTGCGGTAGGGGACGTCTGCGTTCTGTTGCAGGATGTCGGTTCGGCCGTTGCACAGTGTCAGATTCCGGCCAAGCTCTCTGACGCGTTGGCCGTCGGCATGCCTGTTCTGGCAAGCGAGACCCAGGCGCTGGCCGATGTCTTTGCGCGAGGCGCGCTTCTGGCGGTCACGCCAGAAACGTTGAGTGTCAAGCTGGGGCAGGTATTGAGCGATTCCGGTACTGCTGACCGCTTGAGCGAGGCCGGGCGTGCCTATTTTCATAGCGAGCTTGGTCACGACACAAATGTGCTTCGCCTGCGTCAGGCTGTCGAGCAACACCGCAATTTACCCCTGTCGAAAGGCGGTGAACTCCTTCTCAACAACCTGGACGCGAATGTTCGCGGGACGCTGCAATACCTGTTGAACGCCGTAGACGCAGGCCATCCGGGATCTGAGACAACGAATGACCGGGGTGGCGTAGACACACGCCAGCTCGCAACTGGGGACGCCGCTGGATCGGCAAGCGCTGGTCCGTGGGCGAACGCGGGGCGCGGCGGCGTGTCCGGTCGAATTGCCGTCGTCGTCCACTATTTTTATCCGGAGATCTGGCCGGAAATTTGTGGGCGATTGGAGCGAATCGGTACCGCTTTCGACCTTTTTGTGACGGCACCTGTCGAACTCGCGTCGAGCGCGCACGAAAATGTTCTTCGCAGTTTCCCGAATGCGCGATTCGCCTTTGGTCCCAATCGCGGGATGGACATCCTCCCATTTCTCTCGTTGATTCCTACGTTGATCAACGAGCGATACATGGCTGTGTGCAAGATTCACACCAAGCGCGGCTATGACGAATCTGCGGTGGTGTGGCGTAATGTGATGCTCGACAGCTTGCTGGGTTCCGACGACTCCTTTTCCTCCGTGGTTCGCGCATTCGATGAGCATCCGGAACTCTGCCTGGCAGGACCAGCGATGCTGTATCAGTCGGCGCCCAGACTGATGTACGAGAACAAGACGAACGTTTCGCGCATCTTGAGGGAGAGCTACGGGAGGGACATTCCCGAGACGGACTGGGGATTTTTTGCGGGAACGATGTTTTGGGTTCGTCCCGAACTGCTCGAAAAAATTTGCGGGTATGCAACCTTTCATATCGCGGACCAGCAGGCTGCGAATCATAAGGACGGAAAACTCGAACACGCATTAGAGCGCGCATTCGGGCTACTGCCGACCATTTACGGAGGCAGCGTCGGCCTGCTGCACGGCTCGAGCAGCGGCGAAGGAAATTGCACGCTTCAGTTGACGAACAATTCCGCTTTCGTCGGCAAGGCTGACGTAGGTGCCGCTCTTGCGCATCGAGCTGGTCTTGCGCGATATGTGGACGCGATCCGGAAGGCGGGGGTCTTTGACGAAGCACTTTACAGATTTCAGTATTCCGAAGAACTGCCGATGGATGTCGATGCGTTGGCGCATTACCTTCTGATCGGTTGCTTCAGCGGAAAGCGTCCGGTCAAGTCATTCAGTCCGACACAATATCTGTCTCAGAATCAGGATGTCAGGCGACACAGGGTCGAGCCGTTGTTCCATTATCTGTCCAGCGGTGCGCGGGAGGGCAGGTTGCTGTTCAGCGAGCCTGAGAAGGAGCCGCAGTTTCGGTTCGAAGTACTGAACAGGACGTTGATCGACTGGAATCGGCTCGCCGCGGAATCTCGGAAGCCTCGCACGCTCGACGTGTCTATCGTGATTCCGGTGTATGGCCAACCCGAGCTCACCGTGAAATGCGTGGAATCGATATTGAACGCGGATTCTACGCTGTCGTGGGAAGTCATTCTCGTCGACAATGGCAGCGACCCAGTTACGGCGGCGCAGGTTGAAAAGCTCAAGAGCGGTACGCGGGTCAAAGTCGTGCGAAATTGGGAGAACCTGAATTTCGCCCTTGGCTGCAACGTCGGCTTTGCGCACGCAAGCGGGAAGTCGGTCGTGTTTCTGAACAACGATACGACGGTCACGAATGGATGGCTGGAAAAATTGGTGCAGCCCCTTGCGGATGCAAAGGTCATGGCCGTCCAGCCCAAGCTCCTGTTCCCGGACGGAACGCTGCAATGTGGCGGGGTGGTGTTTTCGCGATGGAGTGCCCTCGGCTATCCGATATATGTGGACTTTCCCGGGGATGCCGAGTGCATCAACAAGAGTCGACCATTCCAGGCCATTACGGCTGCCTGTATCGCGCTGCGCAGCGAGGATTTTGCGGAAATCGAAGGATTCGATCCTGTATTCATCAACGGGCAAGAGGACATCGATCTATGCCTCAGGCTCAGAGAGCGCTTTCGTGGACATTGTTGGTACGCCGCAGACTCCACGGTGATTCACTACGAAGGCAAGACGCCCGGCCGCGGAAAATATATTGCGCACAATCGAGCAAAATTCATTGCGCGATGGTCGGAAAAGCACACGCCCGATGACTTCTCCTACTATGCGGAGGATGGGTACGTCGTGAAGGAGTGGCGAGTCGATTCGGAAAGAAATCTGGAGAGGGGCATCGCGGTCTATCGTCCTGCGGTCGCTCGCGCCGAGACACGGACCACCCTTGACCGCGAGCACGCCGTGTCCTGGCCTATTGCGGATGTGTCGGGTGATGCTGTAGTGCCTAAGCGAGACACGTTTGTCGGCGGAAAGCAGGCGATCCGGCCGGATGCGCCGTGGCTGCTCCTGTGCGCGCACGCGGCCGGAACGCAGTTGTTCGGAGGTGAGCGAAGCTTCCTGGATATGCTCGTCGCGTTGAACGGATGCGGTTTCAACGTCGTTGCAACCTTTCCGGGTTTCGGCAATGAGGAGTATCTGGCAGAGGTTCTACAGTACGTCCATGCGCTGTATGTTTTCGAGTATCACCACTGGCAAAAAGAAGTACCGATGTCGCGATCTGCCGTGGAACGATTCTCTGCCATCGTTAAAAAGCATTCGATCGATGCCGTCTACGTCAACACGATCGTTATCCGGGAGCCGTTGCTGGCTGCTCGGGAGTGCGGCGTGCCCAGCGTCGTTCACGTGCGGGAAATGATTTCGAACGATGAGCATCTTTCGAAGGCGATCGGGATGTCGCCCGAGGACATCGCCCGCCACGTGTATGCGAGCGCCGACTACGTCGTGGCGAACTCGAGGACGACTGCTCAGGCGCTGGGACACCCGGATCGCACGTTCGTAGCACCAAACGTGGTCGATCTGACGTGTCTTGATGTGCCCAACCCCATTGATCCGGGGGAGATCACATTCGCGCTGATCAGCAGCAATATCCCGAAAAAGGGGATCTATGATCTCGTCGAGGTGGCTCGAATTTGCGAAAGGATCGCCCCGACGGCGAGATTCTGGTTGGTTGGGCCAGAGCGAAAGGAAATAAGCGAGCTCATGGCGTTTCAGGAGAGTGGGCGGATTCCGCGAAATGTGGTTTTTGCTGGATACAAACAAACGCCTCGTGAGGCGCTAGTGGGTGTCAATGTGGTCCTCAACCTGTCGTTGTTTGCCGAATCGTTCGGACGAACGGTAGCCGAAGCGCTATCGGCAGGACGCCCCGTTATCGCGTACGACTGGGGTGCATTGGGTGAACTCGTCCAATCTGGGAAAACAGGATTCTTGGTTCCGTATCGGGATGTTGCACAGGTTGCACAGAAGGTCAGGGCGTTCTGTGCGAACCCGGCACTGATAGACACCTTCGGCGAGGCAGGGCGGCAATTTGTCCTCGAGAAATATACCCCTGCAACGCTTCAGGGCAACCTCGGCAAGGCGTTCTCGAAAATTCTCGGACGAGAGCCGGTCGTGGATGAAGTATCGCGGGCTGCAGACCAAGCCAAGCAGATGCTCAAGCTCGCGACGGAAAAATACGGGCGTTTTCCGTCGCACGCAGTTAATCGGGATGTCACGGTAATCGTTCCTGTATATAACGCACTGAACGAGTCGATAGCGTGCATCGAAAGCGTTATCGCAAATACGGACCCGCAACATACGCGCTTGCTCGTCATCGATGATGGAAGTCCGGATCAGCAAGTGTTTCCCGTTCTCTCGAAATTCGACGGCGTGGGCAATGTGACCGTCGTTCGTAACGAGCGAAACATCGGTTATACGAAAACGGTCAATAGAGGGCTCGAGCTTGCCGGTACGGATGACGTCGTTCTGTTGAACAGCGATACGGTGGTGACGTCGAATTGGCTACTTGGACTGAGAATCGCAGCGTATGGGCCCGACTCGGTCGGCACGGTGACTGCTATGAGTGACAACGCGGGCGCATTTTCGTTTCCCGTTCCAGGTCGAGCGAATCCGAAGCCGGACAGCATGTCGTATGACGAATATGCGTCCGTGGTTCTGACGGGGAGTACCCCTAAAGATCCGATCGAGCTTCCGACCGGCAATGGCTTCTGTATGTATATCAAGCGGGAACTTGTCGACAAAATTGGTACATTTGATGAGGAAGCATTTCCGCGAGGCTATGGAGAGGAAAATGATTTCTGCATGCGTGGACTGAAGGCAGGCTATAAAAATCTTCTGTCTCCGTGGTCGTTCGTATTCCACGTGCGAACTGCCAGCTTCAAGGGTGAGAAAGTCAAGTTGGTTGCCGAAGGTAATGCCGCACTCGAAAAATTGCATCCTGATTATCCGGGGCGAGTTCGGGAAGCATTCTCGTCTCCGGCAATCAAAGACCTGCATAGCGCTGTTCAGGCGGCGGTTCGTGAATACGATCTGAGAGCTGCGGAGTTTCGTCAAATGTAGGAAACGCAAGGATCGGTACAGGCAAGTCGCTGGGGTAAGTGGAACTCTTGCGAAATTTGTAGCGTCAGTTTGAAGAGTTCTTGAACGATGGGAAAAGTGGTTTTTGCTCAAAAGAGGGGTTGAGATGCCGAGATATTTGATCGGATGTCTTGCTGTGGCAGCGGCGATGGCTTGTTCAACCTCGTCGTTTGCAGGCAGCGACATCGATACTTGCAAGGTTCTGCCGCCAGAACTGCCGATCGATCAGGTCTGGGGGAGCGCGCACGTCGAGTTCGCTTCTCTCGAAAGCGAGAAATTCGTCTACGTTGCCTACTACGACGCTGATCGCTGGCTCACCGTTGCGCAAATCAATAAATGCACCGGTGACAAGGAGAAAGTCAGGGTTCCGTCTCGCTTCGAGGGGTGGGACGAGCACAACTATATTTCCCTCGTGCTGGACGACAAGAACCGGCTGCATGTATCGGGGAATATGCATGTGTCTCCATTGATTTATGCCCGAACAGACGGCCCGGATCGATTGACTGGACTTGATGCGCTACGACCGATGACCGGAACGGACGAGACTCGAACAACCTATCCGTATTTTTTTCGCTTCGCTGATGGCGCGCTCGGATATTCATACCGATCTGGCCGGAGTGGCAACGGTATTGAATTGATCAACCGGCTGGAAGGTTCGCGATGGGTCCGCTGGACAGACCAGCCGATCTTCGCTCCGAACTCGGGAAAGAGCACGGTCAACGCTTACCATTCGGATTACCAGTTAGGGCCGGACGGCTTCTTCCACGTAGCCTGGGTTTGGCGGGAGACCTACAGAGTCGAAACCAACTTTAACGTCAGTTATGCGAAGAGCTCTGATCTGCGCACCTGGAGGAATAGTCGAGGAGAGGTTGTACCATTGCCTATCACGCCAGCCACAGCTGAAGTTGTGGACGCCATTCCGAAGGGTAGCGGACTGATCAACAATGTCCGGATCGGGTTCGATGCAATAGGCCGCCCGGTCATCTCATACCTGAAATTCGATTCGACCGGTGCTACACAGTTGTTCCACGCCAGACGAGAGAACAACGGGTGGAAGTCAGTGCCAGCGACCCAATGGACCTATCGGTGGGACCCGAGGGGCGGCGGAACGATTCCGAGTGAGATCAATTTCTCGGGCGTGAAGATGAGAAGCGGTCGCCTGATCGAACAGGTTCATCAACGGGATATCGGTACGAAGACGTTTGCGTACGATGGCGATTCACTCAAGGCTCGACAAGTGCTTGGTGCAAGCGTATGGGCGCCGACAATTGCCATCAAGGATCGTCAGGCCCCGAAGGGCGCCGAGCTGAATGTTCGTCCTGTCGCCATTGGGGATGCGGCACCTGATAGCGCCGACGCCAATTATGCGATTTCGTGGTTTAGCTTACCGGCGGACAATAGAGATCGCCCGAGGGACTGCAAGTCTGAGGTGCCGTGTAACTTCGTCTCTGATCTGGTGTTGAAAGCGATTCGGACGTCACATGACGCCGCGAACTAGCGAGTGAAGCGGCCACGGATTGTGGAGGTTGCGGATCATGTCGCGGAAGCGGGTGCGTTGCCGCATGTCAGAGGGCTCCCGTTTCGCAGTTGAGTGTGACGATGTGGTCGGTTTGATCCTGTTGGCACTGGAGGCTGGCTCTGAAAGCGCGGCATTCAAACGCAATGTCGGGCACCGCTGAATTTGAACAGACTTCCCCTGGACGACGGCCCATTGGCCTCGGCCGTTGGGGGATGTTTGCAATGGAATGAAGTTGCTTTTCGTGGCACGGATCGCCTATGGGTGCGCTTGTCCTGGCCGGAAGGAAGGCAGCGGATTTCTTTATCTGTCTGAGAGATGTTTGCATGAAAATCGCTATCGCCGGCACAGGCTACGTCGGCCTGTCCAACGCCGTCCTGCTGTCGCAGCACAATGAAGTCGTGGCTCTGGACATCGTCCCCGAGAAGGTGGCGATGCTCAACCGCAAGGAGTCGCCGATCGAGGATGCCGAGATCGAGGACTACCTGCGCCACAAGGATCTGAACTTCCGCGCGACCCTGGACAAGGAAGACGCGTACGCCGGGGCCGACTACGTGGTGATCGCCACGCCGACCGACTACGATCCGGATACGAACTACTTCAACACCCGCTCGATCGAGGTCGTCATCCGCGACGTGATGGCGATCAACCCGCGCGCGGTAATGGTGATCAAGTCGACCATTCCGGTCGGCTACACCGAGCGCACGCGTGCGGCACTCGGCACCGACAACCTGATCTTCTCGCCGGAATTCCTTCGCGAAGGCAAGGCGCTGTACGACAACCTGCACCCTTCGCGGATCGTGATCGGCGAGCGTTCCCGGCGAGCCGAAGCATTCGCCGATCTGCTGAAGCAGGGGGCGATCAAGCAGGACGTTCCGACGCTGTTCACCGGCAGCACGGAAGCCGAGGCGATCAAGCTCTTCGCGAATACGTACCTGGCGATGCGCGTGGCCTATTTCAACGAACTGGACACCTACGCCGCGCAGCACGGTCTCGATACGCATCAGATCGTCGACGGCGTCTGTCTCGATCCGCGCATCGGCGCGCACTACAACAACCCGAGCTTCGGCTACGGCGGCTACTGTCTGCCGAAGGACACGAAGCAGCTACTGGCCAACTATCGCGACGTGCCGCAGAACCTGATCCGCGCGATCGTCGAGTCGAACAGCACGCGCAAGGACTTCATCGCCGAGAGCATTCTCAAGCGCAAGCCGAAGGTTGTCGGCATTTACCGTCTCGTGATGAAGGCTGGGTCGGACAATTTCCGCGCGTCGAGCATCCAGGGCGTCATGAAGCGCATCAAGGCCAAGGGCGTCGAGGTCATCGTCTACGAGCCGGCATTGCACGAATCGACGTTCTTCAATTCGTCGGTCGTGCACGATCTGGCCGAATTCAAGCACTCCGCCGACGTGATCGTTGCAAACCGCCTGACCGACGATCTGACCGACGTCGCAGCCAAGGTCTACACGCGCGACCTGTTCGGCGGGGACGCATGATCGACCAGCAGTCCGGTCACGCGGTAGGCGCGGCGAGCGCGTTGCCGCGCATCCTGTTCTTCAACGTGAACGGCTCGGGCATGGGCCATCTGAACCGTTGCCTCGCATACGCGCGTCGCCTGCGGGGCCGCGCTCGCCCGTATTTCTTTTCGCTGGCGTCGGCGATCGAAATCATCGAGGAGATGGGATTCGAAGCGGACTACTTCGTTTCGCATTACTGGTCGTCGAGTTCGACGTTCGGCTGGAACAGTGAACTGGCCGTCCGATTGGGCCTGATGCTGGAGCGGGTACGTCCGGATGCGGTCGTATTCGACGGCACGTGGCCGTTCAAGGGTTTGCTGACGGCCAGCGAAATGTATGGATCGCCCGTCCTCGTGTGGTCCAATCGCGGGCTGCTCAAAGCCGATACCAAGGCGGTGCCGGTGGACGAATCGTTGTTCGATCTCGTGATCCAGCCCGGTGAACTGGGTGCGGCCGAAGCACGCGCGGCCCTGACGAACGGCGGCACGCGGCTGACGGTTCCGCCGGTTTGCCTGCTGGAGGACGACGAGTTGCTCGACCGAGGAGCGGCGAGAGACGCGCTTGGCCTGCCGCAGGCGGGCCGCTTCGTCCTCTTTTCGCTCGGCCCGGGCAATCTGAAGGATGTCGCCGGCATCGGGCACGGACTGATCGCCTCTTTCGAGGCGGCCGGTTTCCAGGTGGTCTGGGCGCGTGCGCCCATTTCGGTGCGTGACGTCGAATTGCCGGCCGGCGTATTGCCGGTCTCGGTCTATCCGTTGGCGCGCTATCTGCGTGCGTTCGATGCATTTGTCGGCGCAGCGGGCTACAACACCTGCTGCGAACTGGTGCAGTCGGGCGTTCCCGCGCTGCTGGTGCCCAACGCGCAACTGGTGGACGATCAGGTGCGTCGCGCACTGATGGTCGCCGACGTGATGCCGGCTGTCGTTTCGGCGTGCGAGACTGAACAGGAACGCAAGACTGCCGTCGACGCGCTGCTGGACCTGTTGCCCGATGCAGGACCGGCGCAGCGCGCGGTGCCGATGAACGGCGCGTCGCTCGCGGCGGACGAGATCATCGCCAGGATTGCTGACAAGAGGCGAACGCATTGAGCATCATCGACCAAACCCGAACCTTGAGGCGCGAGTTGCGTGCGCTGGCGGCGAGGCCCGACTGGACGTTGCTGACGCGCCACGACCTGCTCGCCGGGAAACCGCCTGCCACGCTGAAGGAGCGCGCGTGGCGCGGTGCCAGGCGCCTGCTGGCCACGTTGGGCGTGATTCCGCCTCACGTGACGAAATATCCGTGGCTGTCGACCCTGAAGCACGCACCGGTTTCGGCCGAAGCGAACACGCTGCTGATCTGGGCGCCGGGTACGGAGCGCGATGCACTGCGCCGTGCGTGCGAAGGATTTTCCGCGCGGCTGAAAGGTAACGATGCGCTGGCGCCGGTACTGGTGACCGACGTGGCCGATTTCGCCTTCTATTCGCGGCTGGGCTGGCTGGTGGAATACCTGCCGGAATTGAGCGGCGAGGACCGTTCCTATCGCGAGAGAAAGCGCGCGTACCTTGCGTGGCGCTATCGCGATGCGCGGATCGTGCCGCCGGCCGTGGCGCAGGCCAACGACGCCGACTGGAAGGCACTGGTGGAAGTGAACTGAACATGATGGATAGAAATCGCTATGCCATGTTGACGGTGGATACCGAGGCGCTGCCCAAGCGCGCCACGGAGGATCACGTCAAACGGCTGATGTGGGGTGTGCACGAGAAGGGACGGGCGGGGGTCGGTGAAATGGCTTCCATCGGCGACGAGTTCGGCGTCAAGCACGTGTTCTTCGTGGACCAGTGCGGCGCATATGCGTATCTCGACGAGACGAAGGACGTCGTGCGCCGACTGGATGCCGCAGGGCAGGACGTGCAACTGCACACGCATCCCGAATACCTGCCGGACGCGTTCTGGGCCGAGCACGGCCTTGCGCGGCGTCCGCAATACATGAACCAATACACGGACGATGCGCGTGCGGAGTTCGTGATTCGCCACTTCGGCGGGCTGATTTCGGCGGAAACGGGCAAGCCGGTGCTGGCGCACCGTGCCGGTTCGTTCCGCTGGAACGCGTCGACGATCCGGGCGCTGAAGTCCACCGGCGTACAACTGTCGTTCAACAATTCCCTGTGCGCCGTCCATGCCGGGCAGTGCAACTACAGCGAGCCCACGAATCTGCCGTTCCAGTGGTCGAACGGCGTGATCGAGGTGCCGATGACGGAAAAGAAGATCCTGCCGAAGGTCGGCAAGGAAGAATGGTGGGCACGCCTGACTTACCCTGAGTCGCCGTATTTCCGGTTCCGTCCGTGGTGGGGCAAGCTGCTGCTCGACGCGTTCAGCGGCAGTCCGACGTTCTCGATCTTCCTGCTCCATTCGTGGTCGCTGCTGTATTGGGACGAAAACGGGCACGCGACCTACCGGGACGACCAGCGCGTCGAAGGCTACCGCAAGCTGCTGTCGCGGCTGACGAAGGACTACGACGTGATCACCACGGCGGAATTCCTGGACCTGCAGGCCCGAGGAAAGATCCGGACCACGCATACGACCGATCTCGCCCATGCCGAACTGAGGGCGGCCGGGGCGGTGAAAGCATGAGCACGATGCTCGATTCGTTGCAGACGGCGTTGACCGAGCCGCTGCTCGCGATGAGCCGTCGACTGACGGCGCATGTGCTCGAGCGCAAGTTGAAGCAGCGTTCGCGTGGCGTGCCGTTCGTCGGTGATCCGGACAGCATGCTGTACGTGGCGGCGAGCGCGTTGCCGTATCACACGAGCGGCTATACGACGCGCACGCACGAAGTCGTTCGTGCCTTGGCCGCTGCGGGCGGTCGCGTGCATCCGTTGACGCGGCCCGGTTATCCCGGCGATCGCGTGGATCGCCTGACGGATGTCGCGGGAAGCGACACGCAGGTCAGCGAGGTCCGGTATCTGCATGCGAGCGCACCGTTGAACAACCGGCCGGTGCTGATGTATGCGTTGCAGGCGGCGCCGGTCATCGCGCGCGTGGCCATGCAGCATCGCGTGTCCGTGATCCACGCGGCGTCGAATCACGTGAACGCGCTGCCCGCCCTGCTGGCGGCACGGCAACTGGGCATCCCGTTCCAGTACGAGATGCGCGGGTTGTGGGAGTTGACGCGCATCTCGCGCATGCCGGAATACGAAGGGCGCCAGGGGTTCGCGCAGGGGCTGCAACTGGAGGGCCTGGTGGCCCGTCACGCGGACAAGCTGTTCGTGATCTCGGCGCAGCTGGGGCGGTTCGCGCGGGACCGCTGGGGGATTGCCGGCGAGCGGATGCATCTGCTGCCGAATTGCGTGGACCCCGAGCGGTTTACGCCGTCGGCACCCGAGGAGATCGACGCGGACACGATCGGCTATGCGGGTTCGCTGATCGGCTATGAAGGGCTCGATACGTTGATCGATGCGGTCGGGCGGTTGATCGGGGAAGGGCGCACGGTGCGGGTCGAGATCGTCGGAGAAGGCGAGGCACGGCCGGCGCTGGAGGCACAGGTCCGGCGCCTCGGATTGTCGGAGCAGGTTCGCTTTCTGGGGCGAACCTCGCCCGAGCAGGCGCGCAGGACGCTCGGCCGTTGCGCGCTGGTGTGTATTCCGCGCAAACCGTTCAAGGTTTGCGAGATCGTGCCGCCGATCAAGCTCGTGGAGGCGCTTGCGATGGGCAAGCCGGTGATCGTGCCGGATTTGCCGGTGTTTCGCGACGAACTGGGCCCGAGTCCGGCCGGCTGGTTTTTCAAGGCCGGCGATGCGGTCGACCTGGCGCGGGTCATCGATGCGGCGCTGTCCGATCGCGGCACGCTCGCGGCGTTGCGCGGTCAGGCGAGAGAATACGCGGCCACGCAGCGCCGCTGGCGCGAATTTGTCATGAACGCACTGCCAATGTCGCAGGGTGAGGGGTTAAATGGTCGGCAGGGTCATTAGAAAACTGGGTTCGTTGGTCTACGACTACCCGACGGTTGCCGAGGACGTGGAGCAGGCAGGGCGCTTCGGGCGTCTGAAGATCGCGCTCGTCACGGATTACTTCACGGCGGATTGCCTGTCGGCAGAATGCCGCGTGCGCACCATGACGCCTGCCAACTACGCGGACGTGATCGGCAACTGGAAGCCCGATCTCGTTCTCGTGGAATCGGCGTTTCATGGCGTGGACGGAAGCTGGCGCTACGAGCTGGCGCGACAGTCGCCGCCGATGCGCCTGAGCAAGCCGACGGCGATCTTTCGCCTGGTCGACTTCGCCAGGCGCGCGGGTGTGCCGACCGTATTCTGGAACAAGGACGACGGCGCGTTCTTCGACACGTTCATCGACGTGGCGAAGGTATTCGACTACGTGTTCACGACCGACGAGGAGTGTCTCGACCGGTATCGGCAGCAGGTGCCCGCGCATGTGCCGGTGAACACGCTCGTGATGCCGTATCAGCCGGCGTCACATAACTTCACGGGCTTCAATTTCGTGCGCAACGAGGCGTGCTTCACGGGCAGCTATTACCGGCGCATCCTGAACGAACGCCGCCGCTTTCTCGACATGGTGTTCGACACCTGCGAGCACAGCAATCTGCCGCTCAACGTATTCGACCGCAATCACGATCGCCTGTCGCGCTTCTTCGAGTTTCGCTATCCGAAGAAGAGCGGGCTGCGCGTGCATGGCAAGGTGCCGCATCGGGAAACGGCGCATGTGTACAAATCCCATGCGATTTCGATCAACGTGAATTCCGTGACGGGCTCCGAGACGATGTTCTCGCGGCGCCTGGTCGAAATCCTCGCGTGCGGCGGCATCGCCGTGACCAACGCGAGCCGCTCGGTCGACCGGTACTTCCGCGGGTTCTGCCATGTGATCGATACGCCTGATGAGGCGCGTGAGTTGTTTTCGCGGCTTCGGCACGGTCCGTCGCAGGACGATCTGGACCGAGCCGAGGCAGGCGCACGCTACGTACGGCAAAACCATACGTGGGCGCACCGGCTGGAGGAAATCTGCGCCGTCGTGAAGATCTGAGGAGAAGCGGTCACGATGCTCGCGCTGCTCTCCTATGCTGCCCAGCTGGTGTTCCTGCTGGTGGTGCTCTATTTTGCGCTGTACGTGCTGCTCGAACTGCGCGTGCTGCTGATTTCCCGCAAGGTCGAACGGCGCAAGCTGACCGACCTGGCGCAGCCCGTCCGGATTTCCGAAAACGGGTTTCATCCTCGGGTCAGCGTGCTGCTGCCGATCTGCAACGAGTCCGAGGTGGTCGAGCGGCTGATCGACGCGGCCTGCCGGCTGACCTATCCGCCGAACGAGATCGAGATCCTGGTGCTCGACGACTCGTCGGATGCGACGACGAAACTGGCACGGGCGAAAGTCGATCGCTACGCCGCCGACGGAATCAACATCCGGCTCGTCAAGCGTCAGTCGCGAACGGGCTACAAGGCCGGCAATCTGGTCAACGGCATCCAGCAGTCGTGCGGCGAGTTCTTTGCGATCTTCGATGCGGACTTCGTGCCGCCGGCCGATTTCCTGCTGAAGACCATTCCATGCTTCACCGATCCGAAGCTCGGTTTCCTTCAGACCGGCATCGGCTACGAGAATCGCGACGCGTCGTTTTTGACGCGCTTCCAGGCCATGGAAATGGGCCACCAGCAGTACGTGACGGTAGGGCTGAGCGAGGACGGCGACATGGCTTCGCTGAGCGGCAGCTCGTGTGTGTGGCGCAAGGAGTGCGTTGACGCATTGGGCGGCTGGAATGCGTCGACGGTCACCGAAGACGTGGACCTCGGCTATCGCGCGCAGTTCGGTGAATGGAAATACGCGTATCTGCGAGAAGTCGTTTCCATGTCGGTGCTGCCGGAGACCATCAGCGCGTTTCGCATTCAACGGGAACGCTGGGGGCGCGGCCTGATCCACAGCGGGTTCAAGCATGTCGGGCAAATGTTGTCGCAAAGCATGCCGCTGATGAAGCGGATGCACGCGATCTCGGTGATGTTCTCGTCCGTGCTGCTGGCTTCGATCTATGTGCTGATCCTGCTCAGCCTCCCGTTGACCTGCCTGGTGCATTTCGACGGCGAGGGTATTCATCTCGGCGCATTCGCCTTTTTTGTACTGGTGGCAATCTGGGCGCTTGCGAATGCGTTTGGTTCACGCAAGGGCGCGAGATTCGACGACAAACCGAGCGTTCTGAAAACCGTATGGGATACCTACCTTTATATCGCGATGTTCTTGCCGATGGCCTGGTATTACTTTGCGGGGGGCGTGCGCGCCGTTTTTGGCGTGTATAGCGGTTTTCACCGCACACCAAAAGGCAAGGAAGCCTATCGTTCCACGATGCCGCGCATCAATGCAGTTCTGCTGGCCGGAGAAATCGCCACGTTTTCCTATTCGCTCGTGACGATTTTGCTGGCGATTCAGAAGAAGAACTACGTTCTGATTCCGCTCAACGTAACGGTTTGCGTCGGCTTCGGGATGGTTCTCTATTGGTCGTGGCGAGAGCGCCGTGCCCGTGAGCAATCGTGATTTCAGTGCGCGTAGTCGAATCAGTCCAAGTGAAGGGCGAGAATTGCCGATTCGTTAAGGGCACCTTCCTTTCTTCCATGTGGCCTGCGTAAAGCGATTGTCAGTATCGAAGAAGCACCGATCTTTGCACGACGAGGGAACGTGCCATAACAATCGATACCATCAGACGAATTCCGCACGCCGCCGATGCGCTGGCCGGCAGCTCGACCGAGGGCAGTGCATTCACTTTTACCGATGGCGCGGCCGTCCGGTTGCGCTCGCTTCGCCGGTCTGGCGCCGGTCGAAGGCGCCGCCTGACGATCTCCATACATAGTTCAGCGAATCAAGCGAGTCGAAGGATCATCAAGATTTGCAAAGAACATTCGAGGAATTCTATCCGTCCCAATTGGACGGGGCAGAATGCCACCAGACAGCCTTTCGTCGAACTCGCCAGGTCCGAGGGTACGTCTGACAAATAGCCGGAAAACTTTAAGAATTGCTTGCAGGATGGGCCGCATGCAGTCCGCCGCGTGGCGTCGCGCGCATCGGTTATCTGCGCGATTAAAAGCATCTTGAGGATGGGTCGCTACCGGACGGTCAGGAGAGCGGTTCGGCATTTTTTTCCGATATTTGTACTTCGGGAATCGGTGTGCGGCCGGTACTTGAGGATTGCAGGCAACGCGAGTTTCTACCTTTACATGGAGCAGGACGGCCGGCGCACGTCTGATGTAAGCGGTTGTAACACGTAAGGTATTACTCGAATATTAATATTGATGTATGATCGCGTCGGCGCGTTGTAAGCTTGTGGCCAACTGCCTTTCGCGCCGCGCAAATTTCCATGTGGTGCCGTTCGCTGCATGGTCCGCACATTTTTTCGCAACCCTGATTCGGGCGGTCGCACGTCGTCACGTCGATGTGCCTTATCAGTGCGTGGCATGTTGCGGGCATAGTCAAATCAAACGCAATAAATCGACAATGTTGTCCGCTGCTTGGTCGAAATATCAGGCAGCGCTTGGCGCTTGGAGATCGATAACCAGACGGCCGCTGAAAAACAATGTTCGTTTAAAACGATGGAAAAACAGCAATATTCGCAACCGGGGAGGGCAGGTGAGCGCAAACGGGCCACGAGCAATCGTGATAACCGGCAGTAGTGCCGGGCTTGGGCGCGCGCTGGCATTGAGTTATGCCGCGCCCGATATCACGCTGGGGTTGATTGGCAGAAATTCGGCACGGCTGGAATCCGTCGCTGCAGAATGCCGCGCGCGCGGCGCCCGCGTCGTGATCGGCTGCATGGACGTGCGCGATTCGGCCACCGTCCAGGACTGGATGATCGATTTCGATACGCGATACCCGATCGAATTGATGATTGCGAATGCGGGCGTCGCCAGCACGCTGCAGTCCGCCGACGACTGGGAGCACATGGCGCGTACCGCCGACGTCGTCGATACCAACCTGTACGGCGCACTGCATGCGGTGCTGCCGGTCATCGACCGGATGCGCATGCGCGGGCGCGGACAGATCGCGGTCGTCAGCTCGCTCGCCGCATTGCGGGGCATGGCCATCTCGCCCGCCTATTGCGCGAGCAAGGCGGCGCTGGTCGCCTACTGCGATTCCGTGCGCCCGATCCTCGCACGCGAGGGCATCGGCCTGTCTGTCGTGATGCCGGGTTTTGTCCGCACGGCGATGAGCGACGTCTTCCCGGGCAGCAAGCCGTTCATGTGGAGTGCGGACAAGGCCGCCGGATACATCAAGAAGCGCCTCGCGCGACGCCGCGTGGAAATCGCATTTCCGTTCAGTCTTGCCTTCGGCATCAAGTTGCTGCGCCTGCTGCCGGCCACGCTGGCGGATGCCATTCTCGGTCGTCTGTCCTACCTCCCGCGCGGGAAGGCGTGACGTGCTGCCCGGATTCGCGTTCGCGGCTGCCGCAGCCGCACTCTCATTTCTCGTAGAGGCCATCGCGTATCCGCGCGCGTCGCTCGCCCGTTCGCCGGCGGCGATCGCACTGCATGTCTGCGCGTTCGCGATCGTGGCGGGCGCGACTTTCGCCGTGACGGCACGGCCGCTTTTCTCGACATCCGTCGCCCTCGTGCTGATCGCCTTGCTGGCGGTCATCAGCAACGCAAAATACGAATCCCTGCGCGAGCCCTTCGTCTTTACGGACCTGAGCCTGTTCAGCCAGGTCTTCGCTCATCCGCGTCTCTACCTGCCGTTTCTGAGTGCCGGCAAGGTGCTCGGCATCGCTGCCGCCGTGGCGGTCGCGACGGCCGGGTTTCTGCTCGAACAATCGGCCGGCACGACGGCGCGTAGCGCCGCCGCACTGATCGCGGCCGCTTGCGTGCCGGTCTGCGTCGCGCTGTCGCGTCGCATGCCGCTGACGCTCGACCCGATGTCGGACCAGCACCGGACGGGTTTCTTCGCGACATTCGTCGCTTATCTCGTCAACGGGCTGCGGCGCGCGGAACGCAATGCGTTCTTTCGCGCGGTCGATGCCGGGCCATTCTCCGGCGGCCGTCCGGACAGCACGCCGGACGTGATCGTCATCCAGAGCGAATCCTATTTCGACGCGCGCCGTCTCGGCGCAAGCGTGCTGTCGGAGCCTTACGCGAACCTCGATCGCGTCCGCAGAGAAGCATTCATGCAGGGCAGCCTGGACGTTCCCGCCTGGGGCGCCAATACGATGCGCAGCGAATTCGCGATGCTGACGGGATTGCCGTCGGCGGCGCTCGGCTATTCGCGCTTTTATCCGTACATGTACGTGCGCCGCGCGTGCGCGTCGCTGGCGGGCTGGTTCAAGCAAGGCGGATATCGCACTCTCGCGATTCATCCGTATCACGCCGACTTCTTCGGGCGCGACCGGGCATTCCGGTTCATGCATTTCGACCGCTTTCTGGACATTCGGGATTTCGGCGGTGCGGCGCGAATCGGGCCGTATATCGGCGACGGTCCGGTGGCCGATGCGATCATCGCGGCCCTCCAGGCGCATGACGACAGGCCGGTATTCGCATTTGCGATCACGATGGAAAACCATGGCCCGCTGCATCTGGAGTCGGTCGGGCCGGGTGAGTCCGAATCGCGGCATACGCTCGGCGACGACGCGCGCTGGCGCGACCTGACCGCCTATCTTCGACATGTCGAGAATGCCGACGGCATGATCGGCAAGCTGACTGATTATCTCCGCATGCGGGAACGACCGACCGTGCTGTGCTTTTACGGCGATCACGTTCCTGCTTTGACTTCGGTGTTCGACGCGCTCGAAACCGAACCGACCAATAGCGACTACTTTATTTGGCGCAACTTCGCGAACGATTTCGGCGAGCAACGAAACGTTCGCGTCGAGAGTCTCGGTGCCGCGATACAGCGCGCGATGGTGCACGTCGATTGCACGCGCGCCGCTTCGCCGACCGGGATGCTGCAGACGCCGGCGTGATGATGGAAAAAAGAATTGCAATTATTGGGATGGCGTGCCGCTTTCCCGGTGGGGTTGAAGGACCGGACGACTTCTGGCAACTGTTGTGTGACGAACGCGATGCCGTGACCGCCATCCCACCGGACCGTTTCGGTACGGCGTTCTACCAGCACCCGTCGAAGCGCGAGCCGGGAAAGAGCTACACGTTCGCAGCGGGTGTCGTCGATGACGTCGCCGGTTTCGATGCCGAATTCTTCGGCATCTCGCCGCGCGAGGCGGCGCAGATGGACCCGCAGCAGCGCCTGCTGCTCGAACTCGCGTGGGAGGCGTTCGAGGACGCCGGCGTGCGTCCGGCCGCGATGCGCGGCCGCGACTGCGGCGTGTTCGTCGGTGTGGCGGGCATGGATTACGGCAACCGCAATATGGACGACATGAACACGATCGATCCGTATTCGGCAACCGGCAACACGCTCAGCATTGCGTCGAACCGCGTGTCCTACCTGTTCGACCTGCGCGGACCGAGCATGTCGGTCGACACCGCATGCTCGTCTTCGCTCGTCGCGCTCCATCAGGCGGTCCGGGCGCTGCAGTCGGGCGAGACCGCGATGGCGCTGGCCGGCGGCGTGAACCTGCTGCTGCACCCGTTCGGATTCGTCAGTTTTTCGAAGGCGTCGATGCTGTCGCCGCGCGGCCGCTGCCGTGCGTTCGACGCGACCGGCGACGGCTACGTGCGTGCCGAGGGCGGTGCGTTCGTGCTGCTCAAGCCGCTCGATCAGGCGCTGGCCGACGGCGACACGATTCACGCGGTCATCGCCGGATCGGGCGTGAATTCGGATGGCCATTCGCACGGCGGCATCAACGTGCCGGCCGCGGCGACGCAGGCGGATCTGCTGCGCGCCGTGTATCGGCGCGCGGGCATCGATCCGCGCACGCTCGCGTATCTCGAGGCACACGGGACGGGCACGGCGGTCGGCGATCCGATCGAGGCGCGTGCGTTGATCGATGCGGTGTCGGGCGGCCGGCCCGAATCCGATCCGCTGCTGATCGGTTCGGTCAAGACCAATATCGGTCACCTCGAAACCGCGTCGGGCATGGCGGGCTTGCTGAAGGCGGTGCTGTGCCTGAAGCACCGCGCGGTGCCGCGTTCGCTGCATTTCGACACGCCGAATCCCGGCATCGATTTCGATGGCGGACGCTTGCGCGTGGTCGATCGGTTCACGCCGCTCGAGCGCGGCGAAGCACCGCTGACGATCGGCATCAACTCGTTCGGCTTTGGCGGCACGAATGCGCACGTCGTCATCACCGAAGCAGCGGCACCGGCGCCCACCGCGCAGTCGGCGGCAAGGATCGATGCACCGTTGCCGCCGCTCGTCCTCACCGCACGTTCACCGGCCGCGCTGGCGGCCGTCGCCGCGGGCCATCTCGCACGCCTGCAGTCCGGTGCCGACTGGGCTGCACTCGCCGCCGCCGCCGCACGGCGTCGCCAGTGGCTCGAGCATCGCGCGGTCGTCGCGCCGGCCGATCGGGCCGAAGGGCTGGCCGCGCTCGCCGCACTTGCCGACCCGTCGGCGCGCGGGCTGCCGGCGTGCGCGGTGCAGGGGCAGGCCGTCGAAGGCGACGCGCCGGTCGCGTTCGTCTATGCGGGCAACGGCAGTCAATGGGCCGGGATGGGCAAGCGGCTCTATGGCGAGGACGCCGTGTTTCGCGCGGCACTCGACGAAGTCGATGCGCTCTGGCGTGCGGACGGCAACGCGTCGCTCGTCGAAGTCATGTGCGAAGGTGTCGACGCCGCATGGCTCGCCGCGACCGAAAACGCACAGCCGCTGCTGTTCGCGATGCAGGTCGGCATCACGCGTGTGCTGACCGCGCGCGGCATCCGCTTCGACGCGGCGGTCGGCCACAGTGTCGGCGAGATCGCCGCTGCCTGGGCGTCGGGCGCGCTCACGCTCGCCGAGGCCGTGCGCGTGATCCGGATTCGCAGCGGTGCGCAGGGCCTGACACGTGGCGCGGGCAGGATGGCGGCGGCCGGCATCGGCGAAGCCGCGGCGCGCGACTGGATCGCGCGTCTCGATCTCGCCGCAGCGATCGAAATCGCGGGCGCCAACAGCCCCGACTCGGTGACGCTCGCGGGTTCGCAAGCGGCGCTCGACGCGCTCGGCGCGGCGCTTGCGGACGCCGGCCATTTCTACCAGATGCTCGACCTCGATTACGCGTTCCACAGCAGCCGCATGGACGCGATCGAGCCGGTCGTGCGCGACGGGCTGGCCGATCTCGCGCCGCGCGAGACGCATACGCGATTCGTGTCGACGGTGACCGGCGACACGCTGCCGGGTACCGCGCTCGATGCAAGCTACTGGTGGCGCAACATTCGCGAGCCGGTTCGTTTCGGCGCCGCAATTTCCCGCCTGGCGGACGATCGCGTGCGCGTGTTCGTCGAGATCGCGCCGCACTCGATCCTGCGCACCTACGTGAAGCAGACGCTTGCGGCGCGCGTTGCGCCGGGCGTCGTCGTGCCGACGCTCAAGCGCCAGCACGATAGCGCGGAGATGCTCGCCCATTCGGTCCTGTCGGCGGTTGCGCAAGGCGCGCGCGTCGATCTCGACCGCTTCGTGCCCGATGCGCCGCACGCCGCGCTGCCGACCTATCCGTGGCAGCGCGAGCGCTACTGGCTGGTGCCGAGCGTCGAGGGCTACGGGCTCGTGAGCCGGCGCGTCGATCATCCGCTGCTCGGCTATCGCCTGCACGAGCATGCGTTCGCCTGGGAGAACCAGCTCGATCCGCAGCGCGTAGCGATGCTCGCCGATCACGTCGTCGACGGTGGCGTCGCGTTCCCCGGTGCCGGTTATGTCGAAATGGCGCTCGCGGCGGCGCGCACGTTCTTCGGGACGCCGGATGTGGCCATCGAGAACGTCGAGATCCGCATGCCGGTCGTGTTCCAGCCGCAGCACGCGAAGCTGTTCCGGTTCGCGATCGACGTGCGCACGGCGTCGTTTACGATCGAGACGCGCGACCGGATGACGGACGGCCCGTGGAACCTGAACGTGACGGGGCGCCTGCTCGAAAGCGGCAATACGCTCGATGCGGACAGCATGCCGGAGGCGTCCGTCATCGCCCGCCTGCAGTCGTGTCCGGCGCTGTCCGGCGACGCACTGTATGCGGGCACGACGGCAATCGGCCTGAGCTACGGGCCGGCGTTCCGGTGGGTGCGGTCGCTGTGCGTGTCGGGCGACGACGCGCTTGCCGAGCTCGAGGTGCCGTCGGTCCTCGCCGATGCGCGTGCGCGGTCGGACTATCTGCTGCATCCCGCGCTGATGGACAGCGGTTTCCATCCGCTGTTCGCGGTGCTGGGGCAGGCCGGTGCCGCACCGGACGATGCGCATGCGGCATTTGTTCCGGTCCAGATCGGCCGCGTCGATTTCCTGAGCGGCGAATCGATTCATCGCGTGCTGGCGCGCATTCACCGCCGCAGCCCGCATTCGATCGTCGCATCGTTCGAATTCATCGATGCCAACGGCAGGATCGTCGCGCGCCTTGCCGCGTGCCGCTTCCGTCGCGTCGATCTCGCCGGGCGCCGTCACGGCGCGCCGGCACGATTTGCCTACGTGCTCGAAGCGCGGCCGCTGCCGGGCGGCTACACGGCCGCCGCACTGCCACAGCCGGGCGTGCTCGTCGAGCGTGCGAACGCGCACGTCGCGGCGCGCGCGGACCTCGCGCGCCGCACGCAGCATCTGACCGAAATGCTGCCGCTGCTCGACGTGCTTGCCGGTCTGCATGCGCTCGATGCACTGGATGCGCTTGGCGTCTTCGCCCGGCCGGCGCTGCCGATGGACACGCACCCGCAACAGGTCGCGCGACTGGCGGAGATCGTCGTCGAGGACGGGCTGGCCCGTTTCGACGGCGATCGTCTGGTTCGCGATGACGAAGCCTGCGCGGCGATGCCCGCGCGCGACGCGCTGTGGCGCGACGTGCTGGCGGCATCGCCGGCCCATGTCGCCGAACTGACGTTGCTGGCGCACGTCGGCGCGGCGCTGCCGCGCGTGCTGCGCGACGCGTCGTCCGAGGGCGCGCTGCTGTCGTCGACCGGGCGCAGTCTGGTCGAGCAGTTCTTCGATGCCTCGCCGACCTGGGCGCATGCACGCGCGCTGCTCGCCGCCTGCGTGACGCAGGCCGTCGCGGCGTGGCCGGACGCACGCCGCTTGCGTGTGCTGGAGATCGGTGCCGCGAGCGGCGACGTGCTGCAACCGCTCGACGTGGACGTGCCGGCCGGTCGCTGCGAATACCTGCTGGCAGGTACGCAGCAGCAGCTCGCCGGGTTCGATGCAGAAGCGCACGCGCAGGTACGAACGCTGGCGTTTGCGACCGACGCGCCGTTGTTCGCGCAATGTTGCGATACGACGCCGTTCGACGTCGTGATCGTCAACCGGATGCTGGGCGATCACCCGGATCCGCTCGCCGCGCTGACGGCGATCACCGACCGGCTCGCACCGGGCGGGCTCGTCGTCGTCGCCGAGGCGCGACGCAGCCGGTTCTCCGACATCGTGTTCGGCACGGCCGGTGGCGAAGTTGCCGCCGGCACGTACGGCGCGCTGGCGCCCGCCGCGATCGAGTCGATGTGCGAACGCGCCGGACTGGTCGACGTGGTGCGCGATACCGAACAAGGCCTCGATCTCGAGGGCATGCCGACGTTCGTCGTCGCGCGCAAGCCGGTTGCCGACGAACAAACGGCCGGCGCATCGCGGGCCGAGGATCGCATGCGTTGCATGGCGGAGCGTGACGGCGCGCACTGGCTGATCGTGCAGGAGGATGACGATGCGTTCGGCATCGCCCTGGCGGGTGAACTCGAGCGACTGGGTTGCCGCGTCGAGTCGGCAGCGGTGCGCGACGCCGCGGGATGGTCGGCGCGTCAGCCGGCCGAGCATCCGGCGCATGTCGTGTTCGTGGCGCCGCTTGCATCGCTCGACTCGGCCGACGGTGCGGCCGTGATGCGCGCGCAGCACGGCGGCGCACTCGCGCTGGCGTCGCTCGTGCGCGATCTCGAGGCGGCTGGTGCGACGGCGCGCGGTCGGCTGTGCGTCGTGACGCGCGGCGGTGCGCCGTTTGCTGCCGGTACGTCGTCACATCCCGAACATGGAACGTTGTGGGGCCTCGGCCGCGTGATGGCGAACGAGTATCCGACGCTGCCGATCCGTCTGATCGACGTCGATCAGGCCGTCGAGCAACCGGCGCTGCAACTCGCGATGGCGCTGCTTGGCGACGACGGAGAGGAAGAAGTGCTGCTTGCGCCGCGAGGCCGCTACGTGCCGCGCATGCTGCCGGCCGCGCAGGCGGCCGAGCGTGACAACGCGCTGTCGATCGCATCGGACCACCCGGGAGCGCGGCTCGCATTCGACATGCCGGGTTCGTTGCGCAACCTCGAATGGTTCGCGATGCCGGCGCGCGATCTCGCAGCCGGCGAGGTCGAGATCGCGCCGATGGCGACGGGGCTCAATTTCCGCGACGTGATGTACGCGATGGGGCTGCTGTCCGACGAAGCCGTCGAGACGGGTTTCGCGGGCGCGACGATCGGCATGGAAATGTCGGGGCGCGTCGCCCGGGTCGGCCCGGACGTCGACGGTTTTGCGCCGGGCGATGCGGTGCTGGGTTTCGCGCCGGCATCGTTCGCGACGCGCGTGGTCACGCGCGCAACCGCGATTGCACGCAAGCCCGACACGATGTCGTTCGAGGAGGCCGCCACGGTCCCGACGACGTTTTTCACCGCGTACTACGCACTTTGCGAACTGGCGCGGCTGCGACGCGGCGAGCGCGTGCTGGTGCACGGCGGTGCGGGCGGGGTCGGTATCGCGGCGATCCAGATCGCGCGGCATCTCGGCGCGGAAGTCTTCGCCACGGCCGGCAGCGACGAGAAGCGCGAGTTCATTCGCCTGCTCGGCGTCGACCGCGTGTTCGATTCGCGCAGCCTCGCGTTCGCCGACGAGATCCTCGCGCGCACGCACGGCGAAGGCGTCGACATCGTGCTCAATTCGCTCGCCGGCGAAGCGATGGTGCGCAGCATCGATACGCTGCGTCCGTTCGGCCGTTTCCTCGAACTCGGCAAGCGCGACTTCTACGAGAACAGCCAGATCGGCCTGCGGCCGTTCCGCAACAACATCAGCTATTTCGGCATCGACGCCGATCAGCTGATGGGCGTGCTGCCGTCGCTGACGACGCGACTGTTCGAGGAAGTGATGGACCTGTTCTCGGGCGGCGTGCTGCATCCGCTGCCGTACCGCGCGTTCCCGGCCGCGCGTGCGGAGGAAGCGTTCCGCTACATGCAGCAGGCGCGCCAGATCGGCAAGGTGCTGGTCACCTATCCGTCGGGCACGCCGGTACCGACGCGCGGCGTCGCGGTGCCGACCCTGCGGCTCGACCCGCAGGCGGCGTACCTGATCGTCGGCGGCACCGGCGGGCTGGGCTTTGCGACCGCGCGCTGGATGATCGAGCGCGGCGCGCGGCACCTGACACTCGCGAGTCGCGGCGGCGCACTGGGCGCCGCGATGCAGGCGGAAGCCGATCGCTGGCGCGACGCGCTCGGCGCGCACGTGTCGGTCGCACGATGCGACGTGACCGACAGCGCGGCGCTGGAAAACCTCATCGACGCGATCGAGCGTCGCGGGACACCGCTCAAGGGTGTGCTGCATTCGGCGATGCGGATCGACGACGGACTGCTGCGCAACGTCGATGACGCGCGCTTCGCGGCCGTGCTCGAACCGAAGGTGGCGGGCGCATGGAACCTGCATCGCGCGACGCAGCGTTGCGCGCTCGATTTCTTCGTCATGTATTCGTCGGCGACGACCTATCTCGGCAATCCGGGGCAGGGCGCGTACGTCGCCGCCAACGGCTTCCTCGAGGCGCTGGTCGCGCATCGTCGCGCTGCCGGCCAGCCGGCCATGTTCATGGCGTGGGGGCCGATCGAGGACGTCGGCTTCCTGGCCCGCAACGCCGGCACGCGCGA
Source organism: Burkholderia sp. BCC1993 (assembly GCF_905339865.1). NCBI lineage: Bacteria > Pseudomonadati > Pseudomonadota > Betaproteobacteria > Burkholderiales > Burkholderiaceae > Burkholderia > Burkholderia sp. BCC1993. Next base: position 281,854 of record NZ_CAJPGZ010000006.1, read on the forward strand.
GGCGTTGCAGTCGCGGATCGGCGGTGCGTCGATCACGTCGGACGAGGCGATGGCCGCGCTCGAATGCGCGCTTGCGCAAGGGGCTGCCGGCGAAGCCGTCGTGCGCCTCGACTGGGGGGCCATCTCGCGCGGCATGCCGGCCGCGCACGCGCGCCGTTACGCGGCATTGCAAACGGGTGGGGCGGCCGAGACGTCGAGCGAGGATCGCGTGTTGCTGGAGCAATTGCGAACGTTGCCGGCGGCCGAGGCCGTCGCGCTCGTCGAGACGGCGCTGCGCGGCCAGATTGCGCGGATTCTGCACATGTCGCCGGAGCGCGTCGATGCCGGCCGGTCGGTACTGGATCTCGGGATGGACTCGCTGATGGGCATGGAGCTCGGCATGGCCGTCGAGGAGACCTTCGGCGTCAAGCTGTCGATCATGGCGATCGCGGAAGGCGCGACGGTGCATACGCTGGCCGAGCGCATCGTCGAGTTGCTCGATGCGCAGAACGGCGACGAGAATGTTGCGGCAGCGGACGAACTGGCGGATGCGTTGGTCGCGCGGCATGGGCTGGGCGACGAGGCGCGGGCGACACTCGCACGCAATCAGGATCACGAAAACCAGGGGGCAGCAACATGCAAGTCGACGCCGGTTCATGCCGGGTGAAAGCGCCGCAAGGATGGCGGGCCAGCGAAGGGACGGTCGCCCGGCCGGTGACGATGACCGGACATGGCCTGCACACCGGGCGCCGGGTCCAGGTGCGGATCCTGCCCGCGGCCCCGTCGGGCGAACGGCACGGGATCGTGTTTCGCCGCATGCGCGGCGAGCATGAACTGGGGAGGCTCGCCGCCGGCCCGGCGGTGCGTCGCGCACAACCGCTCTGCACGATGCTGCGAGCGGACGACGGCATGGGCGTGCGTACGGTCGAGCACTTGCTCGCGTCGCTGCTGACCTGTGAGATCGATCACGCGATCGTCGAACTCGATGCGGAAGAAGTGCCGATTCTCGACGGTAGCGCGCGGCCCTGGATCGACGCGATCACCGCCGGCGGCCGTGCCGAATTGCAGCGTTCGAAGCGCTTCCTCCGGGTGCTGAAGCCGGTGAGCGTGGCCGACGGCGAAGGTGCGTCGCGGCGCGAATTGCGCGTCGAGCCCGCCGAGCGATACGAATTCAGTGTGCGCGACGATCTCAAGGGGTTCGGCGACATGCAGTGGGACGGCGAGCTCACGCCGGGGACGTTTGCCAGCGAGATTTCGTCGTCGCGTTCGTACGGGCGGATCAAGTGGGCCGTGCCCGCGATCGCGGTCGGCTACCTGACGGGCACGCCGATCCTGCGTGGCGCACGACCGTCGTGCACGGCGTCGATCATCGGCAATCACGTGATCGGCGGGCTGCGTGCGCCCGACGAATTCGTGCGTCATCGCGTGCTCGATCTCGTCGGCGACCTTGCGCTCGCGGGTTCGCCGCTGCTCGGGCGTGTCATCGCGCATCGCCCCACCCACGAAATGAACTACAGGCTCCTCAGCGCGCTGCTCGGTACGCCCGACGCGTACGAATGGGTTGACGTGTCCGCGTAACGCGGACGCAACGCACGGATTGCCCGGAACCAAAGACATGGCACTCGGAGAACACCTTCGCCAGCAACTGGCCGCGAAAGCCCTGAAACGGCAGCTGGAGCGCGCGACGGAAGCCGTCGCGGCGCCCGGTGTTCCCGCTGCACCGGCGGCACAGGCCGCGTCGGCGCGCAGCCGTTTCGAATCGATGCCGCAGTATCAGCAGGTCAGGATCATGCGCGAGATGGGCGAGAAGCTGCGCGTCGACTCGCCGTTCTTCCGCGTGCATGACGGCATCGCCGGCGCGACCACGCAAATCGGCGGTCGCGAATACGTGAACTTCGCGAACTACAACTATCTCGGTCTCGCCGGCGATCCGGCCGTATCCGAGCGGGCGAAGGCCGCGATCGATCGCTATGGCACGTCGGCGTCCGCGAGCCGGATGGTCGCGGGCGAGCGTCCGGTGCAGCGCGACCTCGAGCGGGCGCTGGCCGCGTTCTACGAGACCGACGACTGCGTCGCGTTCGTGAGCGGCCACGCGACCAACGTGACCGTGATCGGTGCGCTGTTCGGCCCCGGCGACCTGATCGTCCACGACGCGCTCGCGCACAACAGCATCGTGCAGGGCGCGCAGCTGAGCGGCGCGAAGCGGTTGAGCTTCGCGCACAACGACTGGCAGGCGCTCGACGCACTGCTGTCGCGCGTGCGTCGCGAATACCGGCACGTGCTGATCGCGATCGAGGGGCTGTACAGCATGGATGGCGATTTTCCGGACCTGCAGCGCTTCGTTGACGTGAAGACGCGCCACGGCGCGTTCCTGCTGGTCGACGAAGCGCATTCGCTCGGCGTGCTCGGCGGGACGGGCAAGGGCATCCGCGAGCATTGCGCGGTCGCGCCCGACCAGGTCGACATGTGGATGGGCACGATGAGCAAGACGCTGGCCGGTTGCGGCGGTTTCATCGCCGGCTGCCAGCCGCTCGTGGACATGCTGCGCCATCTGGCGCCGGGCTTTCTCTATAGCGTCGGACTCGCGCCGACGCTCGCCGAAGCGTCGCTGGCCGCGCTCGAACGCCTGCAGGCCGAACCGCAGCGGGTGGCGCAATTGCAGGCGCGCGGGCGGCAGTTTCTGACCGAGGCGCGCGCCGCGGGGCTCGACACCGGCACGAGCGCCGGCTATGCGGTCGTGCCGGTGATCACCGGCAGTTCACTGAAAGCCGCGCAGTGGGCCAACGCGATGTTCGACGAAGGGATCAACGTGCAGCCGATCTTCTATCCGGCCGTCGAGGAGAAGGCCGCGCGCCTGCGTTTCTTCATCTGCTCGACGCACGAGCCGGCGCAGATCAGCCGGACCGTCGCCGTGCTGGCCCGCCTGGCGGGGCGGGCAACGTGATGCCCGCCGCGGCGCTCGCACCATCCTTCGACGCGCCGCATGCCGACGCGTCGACACCGTTTCGCGCCGCTTGCGCGAACGATGCGGCGGCTTGCGCGCCGCTGGTGTTTGCATCCGGTGTCGGCGAATTCGGCTTCTTCCTCGGTGAAAGCGACGCGCGCTGCATTGCGTTCCTGCAACAGGCGTTCCGCTCGCGTCATGGCCGGTTCTCATGGCGCCGGCATCGGGTCGCGGTCGGCGCCGACGGCACGGTGCATGCCGTGATGGCCATCCATGACGGGCGCCGGACGATGTTCGACGACCTTCACGTCGTGTGGGCCCTGGCGCGCTTTTTCGGCGTGCGCCGCACGATCGGCCAGTTGCTGCGCGGGCTGGTGCTCGAAACGGAGATTCCGGCGCCGAAACGTGCGCAGATCCTCATCGCGCATTGCGCGACGGACGAGCAGCGGCGCGGCACGGGCGTCTTCACCGCACTGCTGCGCGACGCGCTCGAGGCCGGTGCGTTACCGGACGACGGCAGCCGCGACATCGTGCTCGACGTGCTGACCCGGAATGTGCGTGCCCGCGAACTGTACGAGCGGCTCGGCTTTGCCGTGCTGACGCGGTCGCGTCAGCGCTCGCGCCGGCTGCCGGCAGAACTCGATTCGGTCCGCATGCGGCTCACGCGCCGCGGCTGACGGTGCACCCGCCGTCGCGGCCTACTTGCGCCGCGGATTGAACGGCCGCTGCTGCACATCCGCCCCGTGCGCGACGATCGCCATGCTTTCCGGCACTTCCTCCCATGCGCCGCGCAAGTCGACGAGCGGCTCCGACACGACCATGAACGCGTCGTCGCCCGCTTCCGCGATGCGCGGATTGTGCGGATAGAGTTCGTGCAGATGCTTGAACGACGTGCTGTGGAACAGCGAGCGCGATTGCCGTTCGCTCGAGTAGCGCACCGCGATGATCCGCTCACCATCCGTCGCGCAGATCGTCATGTTGAGCGGCTCGGCAACGCGGTATCGCGCGGCGGTTTCCTCGACCATGCCGACCATCCGCTCGAGCGCCGGCAGCGGCGTCTGCTCGAGGCCGTAGGTCAGCGCGAGACGGAACATCAGCTCGGAGTCGGTCGTCCCTTCGAGCGTCGGGAACAGCGCCGGGTCGACCTTCATCGTCAGGTCGCGGCGCAGCTTGTGGAAATCGCGAATCAGCCCGTTGTGCGCGAACAGCCAGCGGCCGTGGCGGAACGGGTGGCAGTTGGTTTCCTGGACGGGCGTGTCGGTTGCCGCGCGGATATGCGCGATGAACATCCGCGAGCGGATCGCGCGCGCGGCTTCGCGCAGGTTGCGGTCGTTCCATGCGGGATGCACGGAGCGATAGCGGAACGGCAGTTCCTCGGGGCGGCCGTACCAGCCGATGCCGAACCCGTCGCCGTTGGTGGTCGTGGCGCCCAGCTCCGAATGCAGGCTCTGGTCGATCAGCGAATGCTTCGCGCGAAACAGTACGGTCTCGAGATGGATCGGATTACCCGTATAGGCGAGCCAGCGGCACATGGAGCGCTCCTTCGCGATGAATCTTCTCGCGCATGGTAGCCGACTTCGCGGCGCCGGCGTACGCGACTGCGCCGCGTCCGCCGGCTGGCCGGCTGCGCCGGCGATCGTCCGTGAAGGATGCGGCGGGCGCCGCACCCTTCATGCGCGCGTCACTCGCCGAGCGCGTCCATCACGCGGGCCGAATAGACGAGCGCCGCGCCCGCATTCAGCGCGATCGCGACGCCGAGCGCCTCGGCCACTTCCTCCTTGGTTGCGCCATGCTTCGCGGCTTCGGCCGTGTGCACCGCGATACAGCCGTCGCAGCGCGTCGTGACGGCCACCGCGAGCGCGATCAGTTCGCGCGTCTTCGCGTCGAGATGCCCCGTCTTGGCGCCGGCGCCGGCCAGTGCCTGGTAGCCGGCCAGCGTGTCGGGCGAGAGCTTCGCGATGTCGCCGATGCGTGTCGTGAGTTCCTTCCGGTATTCGTTCCAGTTCAGCATGATGCGTCCTTTCGAGAAGAGGTGGATCAGGCGGCGGATGCCGCGATCTCGGGCGATGCAGGACTTATTCTGAGCGTTCGCGCTGAGGGTTTCGATACGCTAGAGTGTCAATTTTTAGCGCAAACGTCTCATGGACGCGTTGAGTCAACTATTGTCGCTGGGCCGCAGCCATGTCGAGCTCGACGTGCGCTGCCTGCTCGACGGCCCGTTCGCGATGCCGCACGATCCGTTGCCGCCCGGCGAAGCGGCGTTTCACCTGCTGCTGTCCGGAACGTGCCGGCTGCGCACGGCCGACGGGCGCACGCTGCGGCTGGCCGACGGCGACTTCGTGCTGCTGCCGGCGGGCGACGCGCACGATGTGTCCGATGTCGAGGGGGGCGGCGCGCGGCCGGTCGCGTCGCTGCGTGAACCGGGCGCGGCCGGCGGCGCGGGGCTGCCGGTCAAGTCGAATCGCGATCCCGCGGATCCGGCCGATGCAAGCGTCGACCTGCTCTGCGGGCGCTTCATTTATGCGCGCGGCGCCGGTGAATTGCTGATGCGTACGTTACCGCGCGTGCTGCATGTCGGGCTGCGCGCGGCGTCGGGGCCCGCGTCGCTGCAACTGCTGACGAGCGTGCTGCGTGCCGAGGCATCGAGCGCGCAGCCGGGTGCGCGCGCGATCGTGAACGCGCTGGGGCAGGCATTGCTCGCCTACGCGTTGCGTGCGTACGGCCGCGATGCGCGCGTGCCGGCCGGCTGGCTCGCGCTGGCTGCCGATGCGCGGCTCGGCCCGTCGGTCCAGGCCGTGCTGCAGGCGCCGGCGCAAGCGTGGACGGTCGAATCGCTCGGCGCGGCATCCGCGATGTCGCGCGCGACCTATGCGCGGCATTTCCGCGAGAAGGCCGGGATGAGCGTCGGCGCGTTCGTCGCGCAGATCCGGATGATGCATGCATGCGCGCTGCTGCAGGACACGCAGCGCGGCCAGGCGGAGATCGGGCAGGCGGTCGGCTATCAGTCCGAGGCGGCGTTCGGCAAGGCGTTTCGCGCGGTGCTCGGCACGACGCCGGGGCGCTGGCGGCGCGCGCAGCGGGGCACGTAAGACCGGCAGCGCGCAATACTGCAGGAAGCAGACGCAAAAAAGCCTCCACTCGGGAGGCTTTTATTGCACTATCAAAGATAGTTGGTAGGGTGGGAGGGACTCGAACCCTCGACTCTCTGATTAAAAGTCAGATACTCTAACCAACTGAGTTACCACCCCACGTTCTTGAAACCGGTTGGTCCGTTGCGCTGACAACTTGCTCAACGACCCAAAGAGCAAAAAATTATATCGGCGAATTGAAGGGCTGTCAACAATTCGACACGGTAATTTATTTGATGCTCTCGATCTTGCCCTGCGCAGTCTGCGCAGCGTTCGATCCGGCGTACTGCGACACGACCTGCTCGAACGTCTTTTTCGCGGCCGCCTTCTGGCCTTGCTCGAGCTGGTTCGTCCCGATCGCGACGAGTGCGTCGGCCGCACGCGGATGCTGCGGATACTTGCTCACGATCGCTTGCCACGTCGCGGTCGAGCCGCGGTAGTCGCGCAGCGCGTATTGCGCATTGCCGAGCCAGTACTGCGCGGTCGGCTGGTACGGGCTCTGCGGGTACTTCGCGATGAAGCTGCGGAACGAGGCCGCGGCAGCCTTGAAGTTGCCGTTGCGGAACTGCTGCTGTGCCGCGCTGAGCGCATCCGTTTCACCCGGCTGCACGGTGCCTTCGACACCATCGATCGTCGCCTGTTGCGGCTCGAACTTCTTGAGCCGCGTGTCGAGATCCTGGTAGTACTCCTTCTGCTGCCGCTCGAGCGTCGTCAGCCGGTTCGTCAGATCCTCGTTCTCGCCGCGCAGCGTCGCGACCTGCTGGTTCAGCTGGTCGATACGGCCGGATTGATCGAGGATCGTACGCTGGGCGGCCGACAACTGGCTCGCCAGGTTGTCGGTTTTGCTGCGCAGATCGAGCACGGCGCGGCGCGCTTCGTTGTCGTCGAACACGCCGGCGTGCGCCGGCGCGGCCGACCACGCCGCGCCGGCGACGCAGAGAGCTGCGGCTGCACGCAGCCAGGTTACACGGTGCGTCATACGGCGATTCTTCCGTTACTTACTGTTGGTAGACGAGGTCGGCGCGACGGTTCTGCGCCCACGATGCTTCGTCGTGACCCGCTGCTTGCGGCTTTTCCTTGCCGAGGCTCACGGCTTCCATCTGCGAGTCGTTCACGCCGAGCAGTGCCATCGCACGGCGGACCGCTTCCGCACGCTTCTGGCCCAGCGCGAGGTTGTACTCGCTCGTGCCGCGTTCGTCGGTGTTGCCCTGGATCAGCACGTGGCGCTGCGGGTGGCTCTTCAGATACTGAGCGTGTTGCTGCATCAGCGGCTGGTACTCGTCCTTCACCGAATAGCTGTCGAAGTCGAAGTAGATGCTGCGCTTTGCGAGCGGGCTGTTCGGGTCGTTCAGCGGATCGACGTTCACTTGCGCGACGTTGTCGGCGCTCGGCTGCGTGCTCATCGCACCTGCGTTGGCCTTGTCGTCGAGCTTCACGCCCGACTTGCACGCTGCGAGCGCGCTGATCATCATCACGGCCAGGGCCAGACGAGCTTTATTCGACATCATGGTTACTCTCCTTGTGGTCATTGCATGAAGGGCCCCCACGACGGCTCACGAACGGAGCCGCCCTGGACGGACAGGATTTGCGGCGGCGCGCTGCCGTCGGAGGGCACTGCTGCCAGCACGTTACGACCACCCGACTGGGTCGCGTAGAGAAGGTACTGGCCGTTTGCCGCGAAGCTCGGCGATTCGTCGTGATTGGTATTCGTGACGGCGTTCGCCGCGCCGGATTGCAGATCCTGAACGTACAGCTTGAACCCCCCACCCGTGCGGGAGATGTAGGCGAGCAGCTTGCCGTCCGGGCTGATGCGCGGGCTGGTGTTGTAGCTGCCGGTGAAGGTCACGCGTTGTGCCGCGCCGGCGCTTTCGCCTTGCGCGGGCATCCGGTAGATCTGCGGCGCGCCGCCGCGATCGCTCGTGAAATAGATCCAGCGGCCGTCCGGCGAGTAGAACGGCTCGGTGTCGATCGAGCTGCTCTGCGTGAGCCGGCGCAGGCCGCCGCCGTTTGCATTGACCGTATAGATTTGCGTATTGCCCGTCAGCGACAGTGCAACGGCCAGCGTGTTGCTGTCCGGCGACCACGCCGGCGCGCTGTTGTTGCCCTTCTGGTCGGAGACGATGTAGCGGCGGCCGGTCGGCAGGTCGTGGATGTAGACGATCGGCTTCTTGCGCTCGAACGACACGTACGCGACCTTCGTGCCGTTTGGCGACCAAGCCGGCGATATGATCGGCTCGGTGCTAGTCAGTGCGCTAATTGCGTTTTGGCCGTCGGAATCGGAGACCTGCAGCTTGTACTTGTTGCCGATCTTGACCACATACGACAGGCGCGTGGCGAACACGCCGCGCGTGCCGAGCAGCTTCTGGTAGATGTAGTCGGCGATCTGATGACCGGCCTTGCGCAGCGAGCCATCGTTTGCTGCCGTCAGCGACAGGCCGCCGAGGCTTTGCTGCTTCACGGTGTCGTACAGGATGAAGTTCACCTTGTACTGGCCGTTCGCTTCGCGGTTCACGCTGCCGGCGACGAACGCGTTCGCGCCCTTGGCCTTCCATGCGCCGAGGTCGACCGATGCGGTCTCGGGCACGGGCGTGCTGCCCGCGTCGATATTGGTGAATTTGCCGCTCCGGGCGAGGTCGGAGCGGACGATCGACGTGACCTGCTGCGGCAGGCCTGCCTCGTTCGCGAAGTTCGCGGTGGCGATGGGGAACTGGGTCGAACCGACGCCGGTGATCAGCACGTTGACCTGCGCGTTAGCGGCGCCGCCGGCCGCAATCAGACACGAGGCCACGAGTGCCCTGAAACCTAGTTTCGTCATCAAACTCATGCTTCTTGCTTCCCATGTGACTTGGATCGCTGCGCAACCGCAGAGACAGTAAAAATACCCGATTCGTTCCCGTCCGGCAGCGACGCACGGAGTGTAAGCGCATTTGCGATCACTCCGCCGCCTTGAAGGTAATCGTAATGTCGGACGGGGTACGACCGTTAGAATCGGGCGGCAATGGGACCGACGACTGGATCGCATTGACCACGGCCTGATCCCACCCCGAATTTCCGCTCGAACGGCGGATCGAAACACTCAGCACGTCGCCCGACGACGTGCAGCGGATCGCGACGACGGTCGTCAGACCCGCGCGCTCGCCACCCCAGACGATGTTCGGCTTCACGCGGCGACGCACCTTGTCGGGATAGCCGGGCGATGCGGCATTGCCGCCGGAGCCCGTGCCGGTGCCGCTTTTCGCGAGGCCCTCGCCGCCGCCTTCGCCGGCGCCGGACATGCCCTGCATCTGCGCGAGGCGCGCGTTGCGCTCACGGTCGAGCTTCGCCTTCGCTGCGGCGTCGGCCTTCGCGCGCGCCGTCGCTTCAGCCTTCGCCTTGGCCTGGGCTTCCGCCTTCGCCTTCGATGCCGCGTCGGCCTTGGCCTTCGCTGCCTGCTGCGCTTCCAGCTGCGCCTGCTTCTGTTGCTGCAGTTTCTGCTGCTGGAGTTTCTGTTGTTCGAGCTTCTGCTGCTCCACGAGCTGTTGTTGCTTGAGCTTGTCCGCCTGCTTCTGCCGTTCGCGCTCGGCGGCCTTCTGCGCTGCGAGCGCGGCAGCCTGCTGGGCCGCGAGCTGCTCGCGCCGGGTTTCCTCTTGCTGGGCCTTCAGCTGCTGCGCGCGGCGCTGCTGCTCGAGCAGCGCTTCGCGCGCGGCCGCTTCCTGCTGCCGCTTCTTCTGCTGCAGCGCGATGTCCGCCTGCTCGTCCCGGACCGGGGGAGGGGGCGGTGCGAGCTTCGCGGGCGGCGCGGGCGTGACGACGGGCCGCGGCGCGGGCACGTCGGGCACCTCGGTCCACAGCTCGGCTTCGGCGCCGGCCGGCGTGCTGTTCTGCCACTGCACGCCGTGATAGAGGAACAGCGCGAGCAGCACGTGCATCAGCGCGGCGAGCGCGAACGCGCGCCAGGTGCCGCGCTCGCGCGGGGGCTGAGACGGGTAGGCGTTGCCGCGCGTGGATTGCTGCCGGTTCATTGCGATTTGACGAGGAGGCCGACGCGCTTGACGCCGCGCGCCTTCAGGTCCGACATCACGGTCATGACCGCATCGTACTGCACGGTCTTGTCGGCCGCGATCACGACGGGCTGGTCGGGATGGTCAGCCTGCCGGGCCGAGATGAAGCTGTCGAGCTCGGCCTTGGTCATCGTGTCTTCCTGCGTCGCGCCGGCGTCGCTCTTGTACTTGACGCTCATCGTGCGGTCGGCCTTGATGTTGACGACGACGGGGGGCGTCTGTTCCTGCGGTGCTGCGTTGCCGACAGTCGGCAAATTGATGATCGACGGGGCGACGAGCGGTGCCGTGACCATGAAGATCACGAGCAGCACCAGCATCACGTCGATGTACGGCACGACGTTGATGTCGGCCATCGCGCGGCGCGAGCGGCCGCCGCGCATGCTGGATCGAATGGGACTTCCTGCCATGGCGTGCTCCTTACTGGGCCTGGCGCTGCAGGATGTTCGAGAACTCTTCGATGAAGGTCTCGAAGCGGATCGCGAGGCGGTCGATGTCGTGCGCGTAGCGGTTGTACGCGACCACCGCCGGAATCGCGGCGAACAGGCCGATCGCGGTGGCGACGAGCGCCTCGGCGATGCCCGGTGCGACGTTCGCGAGCGTCGCCTGCTGCACGTTCGCAAGGCCGCGGAACGAGTTCATGATCCCCCAGACGGTGCCGAACAGGCCGATGTACGGGCTGACCGAGCCGACCGACGCGAGGAACGCGAGGTTCGCTTCGAGGACGTCCATTTCGCGCTGGAACGACGCGCGCATCGCGCGACGCGCCCCGTCGAGCACGAGGCCCGGGTCGCTGATGCGTTTTTCCTTCGCCTTCAGGAATTCACGCATCCCCGATTCGAAGATCCGCTCGAGCGCGCCGATCGTGTGACGGTTGTTGGCCGCGCTTTGATACAGCGCCTGCAGGTCGCCGCCCGACCAGAAATCCCTTTCGAAGCGTTCGGTCTGCGCGCGTGCGCGGCGGATCGCGAACCACTTGCGGAAGATGAAGGTCCACGACATCAGCGACAGCAGCAACAGCAGCCCCATCACGGCCTGGGCCAGCACGCTCGCGTTGAGGACGAGGGAAATGATCGACAGGTCTTGAGAAGTGTTCATAGAGGTTTGAGTAACGTCCCTTCGGGGGTGTCCGGCGAGGGCGCGCGGTATGCGTGTGGCGCGGCGCGCCGGCCTGGCCTGGCGCCGAACCTTGCTTAGTATCGATTCAGGAAGGCAAGTTCATGGGCCTTGTCTAAACGGTGCTCATCCGAGCTTCGTTGACAATACAGCAGTCTGCCCGGCGTCGATGACGGGCCCGCGTTGCAGCGCGTCGAGCGCGACCGGCGGGATCGCCGCGGGCCGGATGCCGATCTGTTCGACGCAGCCGAGGCGGATGTGCCCGGCGACGAGCAGCGTGTCGCCGCGCCACGCTTCCTGCGTGAATTCCACCGAGGCGCGGCCGATGCGTCCGGGCTGGCTCGTGATCGTCAGCGTGTCGTCGAGTCGCGCCGGCGCGCGGTAGTCGAGCGACGTGCTGCGGACGATGAAGATCGCGCCCGTGTCGTCGGCGAGCCGACGCTGGTCGATGCCGCACGCGCGCAGCCATTCGGTGCGAGCGCGCTCGAAGAATTTCAGGTAGTTGGCATAGAAGACGATGCCGCCTGCGTCGGTGTCCTCGTAGTACACGCGTACCGGCCAGGTGAAGCCGGAGTGCGCGTCCGGGGAGCGGGTAGGCTGAGTCATGGCGCGCATTTTACCGGAAGGCCGAGGCCTGATTCGTAACCGATTCGTAACGGAATGTAGTACGTCGTAGCATGCCGCAGGCCGGCCGGAGGCGGGCCCGCGGCTGCGCCCGCCGTGTCAGCCGCGATGGATCGTGAGGCCGGCCGGGGCCTGGGCGACCGGCATCATCTCGATCGTGTTGATGTTGACGTGCGCGGGGCGCGTCGCGATCCAGTAGATCGTGTCGGCGATGTCCTCGGCCGTGAGCGGCTGGACGTTCTGGTAGACGTTCGCCGCCTTCGCATCGTCGCCGCGGAAGCGGACGTTCGAGAATTCCGTGCCGCCGCAGAGGCCCGGCTCGATGTCGGTTACGCGCAACGGCGTGCCGATCAGGTCGGCGCGCAGGTTCAGGCTGAATTGTCGGACGAAAGCCTTGGTTGCGCCGTATACGTTCCCGCCCGGATACGGATAGGTTCCGGCCACCGAACCGAGGTTGAAGATATGGCCGCGGCCGCGCTCGATCATGCCGGGCAGCAACGCGTGCGTGACGGTCACGAGGCCCGAGCAGTTCGTGTCGATCATGGTTTGCCACTCGTCGAGGCTGGCCTTGTGGGCCGGCTCGACACCGAGCGCGAGACCGGCGTTGTTGACGAGCACGTCGAGCGCCGCGAATTCGGCGGGAAGGGCGGCCGGCACGGCTTCTACTGCGGCGCGGTCGCGCACGTCGAGCTCGAGCGGCAGCAGTGCCTCGCCGAGTTCGGCCGCGAGCGCATCGAGACGATCCTTGCGGCGCGCGGTTGCGACGACGCGATGGCCGCCGTTGACGAAGGCTCGGGCGATGGCGGCGCCGAAGCCGGCGGACGCGCCTGTGACGAACACGATCATTGCTGCTCCTGGTCGGTAACAAAGTAGCGGATAGTATCCCGCAAGCCTACTGAGATTGCCGCACCGCGGCAAGGCGCCAAAGCGCGTCGGCACGGGTGCGTAGAGTCTGGCCCTTATTGTTTCGGGGCCGCTGCCGCGCGGTTGCCTATTCATGACGCATCCAATACACTAACGCGCTCATCACCCCTGCGTGACTGGCGATAGAACCCTTCGGGTTCAAGGTGGAGCATCCCACCGTGAAGCGCGGGGCGCCGTTTTTGCCGTTCGCCTGGGCAGCCGTTGTGCGCCGTTGCGTGCATCGCCGGTGGCTGTCCCGTCTCGCGTCATACGGATTCTTCCGCCACGTCGAGCTGGTCCCGCCAGCAACGCAATGTACTCGGCCGCCCCGGTCAACCTGTACACACTTAACGGAAACCGTATGTTTGACAGAGCCCAAAGCACCATCGCGAACGTCGATCCCGAACTCTTTGCAGCGATCGAGCAGGAAAACCGCCGCCAGGAAGATCACATCGAGCTGATCGCGTCGGAAAACTACACGAGCCCGGCCGTGATGGCCGCACAGGGCTCGCAGCTCACGAACAAGTACGCGGAAGGTTATCCGGGCAAGCGCTACTACGGCGGCTGTGAGTACGTCGACGTGGTCGAGCAGCTGGCGATCGACCGTGTGAAGCAGCTGTTCGGCGCGGAAGCCGCGAACGTGCAGCCGAACTCGGGTTCGCAGGCGAACCAGGGCGTGTTCTTCGCGATGCTCAAGCCGGGCGACACGATCATGGGCATGAGCCTCGCGCATGGTGGCCACCTGACGCACGGCTCGCCGGTGAACATGTCGGGTAAGTGGTTCAACGTCGTCAGCTACGGCCTGAACGAACAGGAAGACATCGACTACGACGCGGCCGAGAAGCTGGCTAACGAGCACAAGCCGAAGCTGATCGTCGCGGGTGCATCGGCATTCGCGCTGAAGATCGACTTCGAGCGTCTCGCGAAGATCGCGAAGTCGGTCGGCGCGTACCTGATGGTCGACATGGCCCACTACGCGGGCCTGATCGCAGCGGGCGTGTACCCGAACCCGGTGCCGCACGCGGACTTCGTGACGACGACGACGCACAAGAGCCTGCGCGGCCCGCGCGGCGGCGTGATCCTGATGAAGTCGGAATACGAGAAGCCGATCAACTCGGCAATCTTCCCGGGCATCCAGGGCGGCCCGCTGATGCACGTGATCGCGGCGAAGGCCGTGGCGTTCAAGGAAGCGCTGTCGCCGGAGTTCAAGGAATATCAGCAGAAGGTGGTCGAGAACGCACGCGTGCTGGCTGAAACGCTGGTCAAGCGCGGCCTGCGGATCGTGTCGGGGCGCACCGAAAGCCACGTGATGCTGGTGGACCTGCGCGCGAAGAACATCACGGGCAAGGCAGCGGAAGCGGCACTCGGTGCGGCGCACATCACGGTGAACAAGAACGCGATCCCGAACGATCCGGAAAAGCCGTTCGTGACGAGCGGCATCCGCCTGGGTTCGCCGGCGATGACGACGCGCGGCTTCGGCACGGCGGAAGCCGAGCAGGTCGGCAACCTGATCGCCGACGTGCTCGAGAACCCGGAAGATGCAGCGACGATCGAGCGCGTGCGCGCGCAAGTGGCCGAGCTGACCAAGCGTTTCCCGGTCTATCGCTGATCCGGCATGCGCTGCCCGTTCTGCCGGCATGAGGACACGCAGGTCGTCGACTCGCGCGTGTCCGAAGATGGCGCCGCGATTCGTCGGCGCCGTCGTTGCTCGGCTTGCGACAAGCGCTTCACGACGTACGAGCGGGTCGAGCTGAACCTGCCGGCCGTTGTGAAGAAGGACGGCAGCCGCACGGAATTCGACCGTCGCAAGATCGTCGCCAGCATGCAACTCGCGCTGCGCAAGCGGCCGGTTGCGGCTGACGCGATCGACGCGGCGGTCGCCCGCATCGAATATCAGCTGCTCGCAACCGGCGAGCGTGAAGTGCGTAGCGAGAAGCTCGGCGAACTCGTGATGAACGAGCTGCGCGGCCTCGATACGATCGCCTATGTCCGTTTCGCGTCGGTTTACCGCCGGTTCGAGGACGTTTCCGAATTTGCCGACGTGATCGAAGAGTTCCGTCGCGCGTCCCCCTCCAAGCCTCCGCGTAAGCGCTGACGCGCTGCGTCCGTTCATCGTCTTCTCCGTTGGTTCAGTTCGCGCCGATTGTGTCGGCTGCGATCGCATGTCGCCAGTCGGCCGTTCGGCTAATGGCGCGCGTTCGCTCGCGTCGCTACAGTCGACGCATCACGTTGACGGAGGGCGATCGCGATGGGACTGCACCGGCAGGGTGTTGAAAAACGCATGCGATGCGGCGGCTTCACGCTCGTCGAGTTGATGGTCGCGATCGCGCTGGCAGCCGCGATCGGACTTTACGCCGCACCCGCATTCGATCAGTGGCGCATGCGCGAACGCGTGGAGGCCCGCTCGCTCGCGCTGCTCGGTGCGCTGTCGTTCGCGCGCACCGAGGCGACACGTCTCGGCGTGCGCGTCACGCTGTGCAGGGCCGGGCGCGATGGCGACTGCGTGCGGCCCGGCGAGCGGTGCGATCCGGCGGAATGGTCGTGCGGCTGGATCGTCAGCGGGCAGGTCGACGGGCAGTCGCGCGTGCTGCGGCGCTATCCGCGCGATGCCGACGTTGCTATCGCGGGCGCGGCGCACGATCTGGCATTTGCGCCGTCGGCAGGCCAGGTGATCGGCGGGATCAGGCGTTTCGAATTGCGGCCGCAGCGTGCGCTGTCCGGCGACGACGCACGCGTGTCGCGCTGCATCCGGATCGCGGCGGGCGGTCGGGCACGCGTCGTCGCCGGTCGTTGCGACGCGGCATGAAGCGCGCGCGCAAGTCGATGCGTGGCACGTCGCTGCTCGAAGCGGTGCTGGCCATCGCGCTGCTCGCAATCGTGATGCTGGCCGTGGCCGGCAGTCAGCTCGCGATGACGCGCGCGCAGCGGGCGACGATCTGGCGTGAACGCGCGCTGTGGCTGGCCGACGCTCGCATCGAGCGCCGGCACGCGGCGACGGGCGCCGACGACGGCATCGCGGCGCTCGCGGCTGCATCGCTGCCCGGCGGTACGATGACGCTCGACGATGGGCCGGCCGGTGTCCGCTACGTGATGGTCGGCTGGCGCGACACCAACGCCTACGCGGCGACTTCCACGCGATGTGAAGGTGCGGGGGCTACGGTCAAGCCGGCGTCGTGCGTGCGAATACCGTTTCGGGAGGCCCATGCCGATGCGGACGAACGCTGATCGCCACAGCCGCGCGCATACGCTGCTCGAAGTGCTGATCGCGATGACCGTCGGCCTGCTCGTGCTTGCCGCGGCCGGTGCGCTGTATCACGCCCAGCGCGTCGCGCAGCGGCGCGCGGAAGACGGGTTCCGGATGCGCGATGCGGCCGCGACCGCGCTGATGCTGATCGGCCAGCAGATCCAGATGGCCGGGTTTCGTCCGCTCGATGTCGAAGGGGCGTCGTCGCTGCCGCCGGTGTTCGGTTGTTCCGCGGGGCGCGTGCGAGGCGATGGCGCGCAGGTGCGCTGCGAAGCCGTGCGCGCAGCGTCGGATGCGGTGCTGGTCCGGTATGTCGGCGATGCCGTGTCGACGTGGCCGACGGTCGGTGCACAGGTGTCGGATTGTCTCGGGCAGGGTGTCGGCGCTCCCGGTGAGCGGCCGCTCGTGGAAAACCGTTTCGACGCGCATGTCAGCCCGTCGACGGGCGAGCCCGAGTTGTACTGCGAGGGAAGCGGGCGCCCGGGTACGCCGCAACCCGTCGTGTCCGGCATCGATCAGCTGCGGGTCCGCTACCTGCGTCGCGAAGGCACGCGGTTCGTCGACGCGGAGGCGATGGGTGCCGGCGACTGGCGCGATGTCGTCGCCGTGCATGTATGCGTGCGGGCGCGTGGCGAACCGATTGACGGGCCCGCGCGTCATGTCGATTGCGACGGTCGCACGGCGGTTTCGCGAGATGATCGCGCGCATCTGGTGCTGCATCGAATCGTTGCGTTGCGCAATGCCGCGGTCGCATTCGCGGATCCCGTACGCGACGCGGCGCAGGACCACGAGGTAGTGCGATGATCCATGCAACCGGATTCGTCGGCGAGCTTGCGATGCGAATCGCGGCCGGCCGCGCAAGGGGGCGCGCCGTCGCGTTCTTCGACTCGCAGCACGCGGTGAGGGCCTCATGCTGAGCGGAAGAACAACGCGCACCCGCTTGCCATCCGCCAGCCGCGGCTGGCGTCGCGACGCGGGCCTTGCACTGCCTGCCGTGATCGCGGTCGGCGCGGCGGTCGCTGCGCTGACCGGTACATGGTTCGAATCCGCGCTGACGGAATCGCGCCGCACGCGTGCATTGTCGGACCGGTTGTTTGCATTTCACGCGGCCGACGCAGCACTGGCAGCCTGTACCGCGCGATTGCTCCGCGGCGGGGCGCCGTACATGGACGAACCCCTGTCACCCGGCGAGCCGGATGCATGGCGGCGTACGCCCGCGCTGGGCGTCGCCGACGCATTTGCGCCGTTCGCCTCCTGGCCGATGGCGGCCCAGCCGCCGCGTTGCCTGATCGAAGCCTGGCGAGGCGTCGGTCCGCAAGGGAGTCGCGCTTACCTCGTCACCGCGCGTGGTGTCGGCGGCCATGCGTCGAGCGTGGTCTGGCTGCAGAGCCAGGTCGCGCTGCGCGACGGACGCGTCGTTGCGCAGCGCTGGCGTCGCGTCGCGGCGGTGCATCGATGAAAGCGCCTGCATCGCTGCGCCGGTCGGCGGCGTTCACGTTGCTCGAACTGATGATCGTGCTTGCGATCGTCGCCGTGCTGGCCGCGTGGGGCATCCCGTCGTATCGCGAACATGTCGCGCGCATGCATCGCGCATCCGCGGTTGCCGCGCTGTATCGCGCCGCTCAATATCTCGAAACGCTCGACGGCCCGGCGCCGCAGACGTTGCCGGATGCATACGCACAGGCACCGCCGGACGGGCAGGCGATTTACCGCGTGGGGCTGAAGCGATCGGTCGGCGACGATGCGCAGGTCGTCTACGAACTCGTTGCGAACCCGCTCGAGGCAGGCCCGATGCGCGCCGATGCATGCGGCGCATTCACGCTGCGTTCGGACGGCACGAAAGGCAATACGGGATCGAGCGACGCAGCGACCGAGACACTGGAGCGCACATGCTGGGGCGTGCGCTGATCGCCCGATTACCCGATTACCCGATTACCCGATTACCCGATTACCCGATTACCCGATTACCCGATCACGCACGGAAAACGCGCACCGCCGGATGGCCGTGCACGCCCGTCGTTGCGTATCAGTCGCCGTTCGCGGCCATTGCGCGTTCATCGCGCGACTGTTTCCAGATCCGGTAGAACTCCCACGCGGCGAAGCCGACGGTGCCCCACTTCAGCGCGGGGCCCGCGCTCGCGCGCAGCAGCGATCGAATGGGTTTCGCCAGCACGAGCGACGCGAGCGAACTCAGCATCGGATACTGGTTGACGAGCTGGCCGAGGTTCGCGTTCAGGTTCTTGGCGGACTGGCTGAACTTGCCGCTCGCCAGGCCGGGGATGAACACCTTGAGCCAGCTGAAGCGCGTGACGGCGTGGCGCATTTCGGCGGCGGCTTCGGCAAGCTCGAGCCGCTCGACCTCGGATCGCAGGATCAGCAATTCCTTGCGGAGCGCGCGATGCTGCGACGCGCTCCACTTCGATCGCGACGAATGGGGGCGGGGCGAGTGGCCCGTGACGTTCTGGCTCATGGCGCGTCGGCGAAGTAGGTGAGAGGGGTGAACGCGACTGCGTTCACGGCTTGCCGCGGAAAGCCTCGCGGTCTTTTTCGAGCTCGGCGAGCGTTGCTTCGAACACGGTCGGCGCCTCGCGCAGGCCCGTGCGCGCCTTCAGCGCACATGCGATACCGGCGATCGCGTACAGCGCGGTGATGACCGCGAGCGATTGCCACCGGTAGGTGTCCCAGAACGCGATCGTGATGAGCACGGTCAGGCTGATGAGTGCCATCGTCGCGAGCATCATGGCCGCGAGCCCGAGGAACAGCACGCCCATCAGGCGTTCCTTCTCCTCGGCGAGTTCGATGCCGACCAGTTCGAGGCGCGTCTGCAGGAGGCCGATCGCGGAGCCGACGAAGCGGCGCAATGGTCCCTGGCCGGACGGCTGCGAGTGGGTGTCTGTCGTCATGAATGAGGCGCTTGCGCGCGCAGTGAGCGTCTAGGTCAAAGCCGGCCGGCGGCGAACCGCCGGCCGGCTTCGGCGCCCATGTGCCGCACCGGGCGGCGCATGGGGCGGAACGGCGCTGAGCGCGTTACTTGCGGTTGATCAGCAGGCCGATCAACACGCCGACGCCGGCGGCGACGCCGATCGACGTCCACGGATGCTCGTGCACGTAGTCGTCGGTCGCGCGCGCGGCCTTCTTGCCTTTCTCGACCACCACGACCTGGACGTCGGTTGCCTTTTCCTTGGCCTGCTTCAGGCGCGACAAGGCTTTTTCGCGCAGTTCGGCCGCACGGTCGCCCGTGCTGCTCGCCGCTTGCTTGAGCAGATCCTCGGCGTCCGCGAGAACGGTTTTGATATCCGACATCAGTTTCTCCTTGTTGATTTCCGACATTGCAACTCCCTTCATGCTGTCATGCTGCAGGTTCACATCCTAGCGAAACGCCTGCCCGCTGGCGAGCCGGACAAATACACGGCGGCAGTGCAAGACTGCATGGTAAACGACTCGTAATCATCGACAGAGCTGCAGACGATACGAAAAGTTTCCCTGGGCGCCATCCGTGCCGCGCCGCCACCCGGCAAAAATGACAAAAAAGTATGAATATCAAACGTAATAATCGTTCGCATGTCTCATTGCTTCCCGTAAGCTGATGGACTGTCCCGCGCCATCCCGCGCGCGGTTTCAACCAGCATCGTTCGAGGAGGGAACATCATGAGTCTGCGTCTTGGCGACATCGCACCGGATTTCGAGCAGGAATCGAGCCTGGGCCCCGTCAAGTTTCACGAGTGGCTGGGCGACAGCTGGGGTGTTCTGTTCTCGCACCCGGCCGACTACACGCCCGTGTGCACGACTGAACTCGGGTTGACCTCGAAGCTGAAGGGCGAATTCGAGAAACGCAACGTGAAGGTGATCGCGCTGTCGGTCGACGGCGTCGAATCGCACAAGGGCTGGATCAACGACATCAACGAAACGCAGTCGACCGTGGTCGGTTTCCCGATCATCGCCGACGCGGACCGCAAGGTTTCGCAGCTGTACGACATGATCCACCCGAACGCGAACGAAACGCTGACGGTGCGCTCGCTGTTCGTGATCGACCCGAACAAGAAGGTGCGGCTCACCATCACCTATCCGGCCAGCACCGGCCGTAACTTCGACGAAGTGTTGCGCGTGATCGACTCGCTGCAGCTGACCGACAACTACAAGGTCGCGACGCCCGGCAACTGGAAGGACGGCGACGACGTCGTGATCGTGCCGTCGCTGCAGGATCCGGAAGAGCTGAAGAAGCGCTTCCCGAAGGGCTTCAACGCCGTGCGCCCGTACCTGCGCCTCACGCCGCAGCCGAACAAGTAAAGAGCGGCTGCCGCATCGGCGGCGCGTGACGAACGCGCGTCGATGAAAACGGCCCGCCCGGCAGCGATGCCGGGCGGGCCGTGTCGTTTCAGCGGCAGCGATGCGACGCGAAGGGCGCCGCGCCGTGCCTGCGAATGATCAGAAGAATGCCTGGATGCCCGTCTGGGCGCGGCCGAGGATCAGCGCATGGATGTCGTGCGTGCCTTCGTACGTATTCACCACTTCGAGGTTCACGAGGTGGCGCGCGACGCCGAATTCGTCCGAGATGCCGTTGCCGCCGAGCATGTCGCGCGCGAGCCGCGCGATGTCGAGTGCCTTGCCGCACGAGTTGCGCTTCATGATCGACGTGATCTCGACGGCCGCCGTGCCTTCGTCCTTCATGCGGCCGAGACGCAGCACGCCTTGCAGGCCGAGCGTGATTTCAGTCTGCATGTCGGCGAGCTTCTTCTGGATCAGCTGGTTCGCGGCGAGCGGACGGCCGAACTGCTTGCGGTCGAGCACGTACTGGCGCGCGGTGTGCCAGCAGGACTCGGCTGCGCCGAGCGCGCCCCAGGCGATCCCGTAGCGCGCCGAGTTCAGGCACGTGAACGGACCGCGCAGGCCGCTCACGTCGGGCATCAGGTTCTCTTCGGGCACGAACACCTCGTCGAGGACGATCTCGCCGGTGATCGACGCACGCAGCCCGACCTTGCCGTGGATCGCCGGCGCCGACAGGCCCTTCCAGCCCTTCTCGAGGATGAAGCCGCGGATCGCGTCCTTGCCGTTTTCATCCAGTTTCGCCCACACGACGAACACGTCGGCGATCGGCGAGTTGGTGATCCACATCTTCGCGCCGGACAGCGAATAGCCGCCGGGCACCTTCTTCGCGCGCGTGACCATGCTGCCCGGGTCGGAGCCGTGGTTCGGCTCGGTCAGCCCGAAGCAGCCGATCCATTCGCCGCTCGCGAGCTTCGGCAGGTATTTCTGCTTCTGCGTGTCCGAGCCGAATTCGTGGATCGGCACCATCACGAGCGACGACTGCACGGACATCATCGAGCGGTAGCCGGAGTCGACGCGCTCGACTTCGCGCGCGATCAGCCCGTAGCTCACGTAATTGAGGCCGGGGCCGCCGTATTCTTCCGGAATCGTCGGGCCGAGCAGGCCGATCTCGCCCATCTCGCGGAAGATCTCGGCGTCGGTGCGCTCATGGCGAAACGCTTCGGTGACGCGCGGCGCGAGCTTGTCCCGCGCGTACGCGTGTGCGGCATCGCGCACCATCCGCTCTTCTTCGGTCAGTTGCTGGTCGAGCAGCAGCGGATCGTCCCAATGAAAAGTTGCAGCAGCCATCGTTTCATCTCCTGTCGGCTTCGCGGTCGGCCCGAGTCGGTGCTTCAGCGCTTGCTCCGGCCCCATGCTTTGCGGTCGTCCCGGGTTGGCGCTTCGCTGCCTGGCCCGATGTCTAAAGTTCGCTTGACTGAAGTTCCGCTGTGCGGAACAATGTTTTGCAAAACGAACCCAGTGTAGCATCAGATGACACTTTCAACCATCGACGAAACCACGATCGACGAACGCAAGTTCGTCGTTGCGCTCGCGCGCGGGCTCGACCTGCTGCGCGCATTCCGGCCCGGCGAGACGATGCTCGGCAATCGCGACTTCGCGGAGCGCACCGGGCTGCCGAAGGCGACGGTGAACCGGCTCGCCTACACGCTGACCGTGCTCGGCTACCTGCGCTACGACGAGACGCTCGGAAAGTATGCGCTCGACGCCGGTGTGCTGTCGCTCGGCTACGCGCTGCTGTCCGGCTCGGGGACGCTCGATCTCGCGCGGCCGCACATGCAGGCGCTCGCGCGCGAGATCGGCGCGGCCGTGTCGCTCGGCTGCCGGGACGGGCTCGACATGATCTATCTGGAGACGATCCGCAGCGAAACGGCGCTGACGCTCGGGCTGGCGCCCGGCTCGCGGCTGTCGATGCTGACGAGCTCGATGGGGCGCGCGTACCTGGCCGTGCAGCCGGAGGACGTGCGCCGCGCGCTCTATGCGGATCTGCACCGGGCGGCGGGCGGCGCGGCCGACGCGGATGCGCTCGTCGCGGCCGCACAGGACGCGGTGGCCGAATTCTCCGCGGGCGGATGCTGTTATTCGTTCCGCGCGTGGCACATGGACGTGAACGCGGCGGCCGTGCCGTTTCGCGAGCCGCGCGAGGGGCGCTGGCTGATCCTGAGCTGCAGCGGGCCTGCGTCGTCGATGGACGAGGACGTGTTCCGCACGCAGGTCGGGCCGAAGCTGAAGGCGCTCGCGCAGCGGCTCGGGCAGACGGTCTGAAACGGGCACCGCGCGCGGCGCGTCGCCGGGGTGCCCGGGCACGCGAACGGGCGCTGCCGCCGGTTGCACCGCGCGCGAACCGCGCTCATCATCGTCCACCTGCTTCCCGACGCTGACGAGGTTCGCGATGTCACACCCGGAAACCCTGGAAGGCGGTTGCGCATGCGGGGCAATCCGCTACCGGATCGCCGGCATTCCGACCGACGCAGGCTTTTGCCATTGCCGGCTCTGCCAGCGCACGACGGGCGCGGCGGTCGTCGCGTCGGCCTCGGTGCCGATCGACGCATTCGAGTATGTGCAGGGTGAGCCGACGGTCTATGCGTCGAGCGCGTGGGGCGAGCGGCGCTTTTGCGGCCGCTGCGGCGCGCAGCTCGAGTACCGGCTGGCGGATGCGCCGACGACCGTGGAAATCAACTACGCAACGCTCGACGAGCCGGCGCGGCTGCGTCCCGCATGGCACGTCTGGTACGGGGATCGTTTCCCGGGTATCGAGATCGACGACGATCTGCCGAAATACGCCGACGGCGGAAGAGCATAGGCGGCGGCATCGAGGCCGACGCGGCAGCACGACCACGCGAGCGTGCTCAACGCAGCTCCGATCTTTGCGCGTGATGAATCAGGCACCGGCTACCGTCCGGCATCGCATCACGAACGATCCGGCGTGCCGACATCCCGATCCCCGCCGCAACCCGCTCGCTGAATCGAATCCACGATCCTGCGCGGCGCTCCCCGCGCGCCGGCTGCTCCCGCGCGCCGGCAGCCACACCGTCGATCAGGCCGTGACGACCTTCGCGAACACCGGCCCCTGCATGAACCGCACGTCGTGCTGGCGCAGCAGCTCGCACTGTGTCTCGTCAACGACGCCGTCGAAAATCAGCGGAATCCGCACGCGCTGCGCATACGCGACCAGCGCCTTCACCATCCCGTCGCGCAGCGCGATGCCCGCATCCATCTTGATGTAGTCGGGCCGCGCCATCTCCGATTCGACCGCGAGGATCCGGCCCGGGTCGGGCAGTTTGTCGGCAACCTTGAAGCCGTGATGCTGGTAACTGCGCGTCAGGTAGCCGAGGAAGGTCTTGTGCGCGACCGCGACGGCCGGCAACTCGATCACGATCCGCTCGGTCGGCAGCCCGAAGCGCTGCAGCACCGACGAGAAATGCTTGCCGTGGTCGTACTTCACGCTCTTGAGCAGCCGTTCGTGCACGCGCAGGAACAGCAGCCCGTGACGTTGCGCGCCGAAGAAGTTGATCGCGTGCAGCGCGCGCGACAGCCGGTCGATCGCGACGAGCGTCTGGTCGTCGACGGCCGAATCGACCGGGTCGTGCGGCGTGCCCGTGACCAGCGTGACGGCCTGGAAGCCGAGTTCGTCGCCGTAGCGCTCGATCGCGTCGGCGAACGACGTCGACTGCGGGGCGCCGGGCATCGTCACGTCGTAGATCGGTTCATAGGCGCTCGCGAGCGTGCGCTCCGGCAGATTGGCGCACGCGGTGCCGCCCTCGGCGAGCGCAAGGTGTTCCCGCAGATACGGCAGTTGCCCGGCACGGACGACCAGCTCGGGAATGTTGGGCGGAATCATCGGCGTGGGAAGGAAAAAATGGCGGCCGAAAGGGCCGCCTCACCTCTCGATATTAGCAGCGCGAGCCCGGCTCGGCTTGGCGTTTCGCTCATATGGTTATCCCGTTCTGGAACCGGCGGCTAGGGTTTACGTTGATTTCACTATTCGTAATTGGTTTTACTATTCGTAAATCCAAGAATGTGTCGCCGATCAAGAAAAGCGGCGTTCGGGCGCCCGGAGCGGTGCCGTTTCCCGAATCGGATCAACAGGAAGCAAGGAGCGAGACGTGGCGGTTGACAGAAAGTGGACGGAACAGGGCGGGCCGCGGCGGCGGCGGACAACGGGCATGAGCGGAACGACGCTGCGCGCGCCGGCATGCGCACGGCAGGGCTGAGGAGCGGATGGCGACCATGAGCATCGATTACCAGACGCTGAAGTTCGACTACCGGCCGCGCGCGACGCGCGCCGCCGGCGATGACGCGGCCCTCCACCCGGTGATCGTCGTCGGCGCGGGCCCGGTGGGCCTGGCGGCCGCGATCGACCTGGCGCAGCAGGGTGTGCCGGTCGTGCTGCTCGACGACGACGACACGCTGTCGACGGGCTCGCGCGCGATCTGCTTCGCGAAGCGCACGCTCGAGATCTTCGACCGGCTCGGCTGCGGCGAGCGCTTCGTCGACAAGGGCGTGAGCTGGCATGTGGGCAAGGTATTCCTGCAGGACGAACAGCTGTATGCGTTCGACCTGCTGCCGGAGGAAGGTCACGCGCGTCCCGCGTTCATCA
The DNA here is from genome assembly GCF_905339865.1 of Burkholderia sp. BCC1993. Lineage (NCBI taxonomy): Bacteria > Pseudomonadati > Pseudomonadota > Betaproteobacteria > Burkholderiales > Burkholderiaceae > Burkholderia > Burkholderia sp. BCC1993. The sequence continues at coordinate 306,752 of NZ_CAJPGZ010000006.1, forward strand.
ACCTGCAGCAGTACTACGTCGAAGGCTATCTGGCCGAGCGCGCGTTCGCGCTGCCCAACCTCGACATTCGCTGGAAGCACAAGGTGACGGGTGTTGCGCAGTCGGCGGAACACGCCACGCTCACCGTCGAGACGCCGGAAGGGATCGAGACGCTGCGCGCGCAATACGTGATCGCGGCCGACGGCTCGCGCAGCCCGATGCGCGCGGCGATGGGCCTCGAGAGCCGCGGCCGCACGTTCAAGGACCGCTTCCTGATCGCCGACGTGAAGATGAAGGCGGAATTCCCGACCGAACGCTGGTTCTGGTTCGATCCGCCGTTCCACCGCAACCAGTCGGTGCTGCTGCACCGCCAGCCCGACAACGTGTGGCGCATCGACTTCCAGCTCGGCTGGGACGCCGATCCGGTCGCCGAGAAGCAGCCGGAACGCGTGATCCCGCGCGTGCGCGCGCTGCTCGGGCCGGACGTCGAGTTCGAGCTCGAATGGGTGAGCGTCTATACGTTCCGCTGCCAGCGGATGGACACGTTCCGTCATGGCCGCGTGCTGTTCGCGGGCGATTCCGCGCACGGCGTGTCGCCGTTCGGTGCGCGCGGCGCGAACAGCGGCGTGCAGGACGCGGACAACCTCGCGTGGAAGCTGAAGCTCGTGCTCGACGGCCGCGCACACGACCGCCTGCTCGACACCTATGCGAGCGAGCGCGAGTTCGCGGCCGACGAGAACATCCGCAATTCGACGCGCTCGACCGACTTCATCACGCCGAAGAGCGCGGTGTCGCGCGTGTTCCGCGACGCGACGCTGAAGCTCGCGCGCGACTGCGAATTCGCGCGCAAGCTCGTGAACAGCGGCCGCCTGTCGGTGCCTGCCGTGCTGACCGATTCGCCGCTGAACACGCCGGACCGCAACGGCGACGCGTTCGCGTGCGAGATGCGGCCGGGCGCGGCGGCGGCCGATGCGCCGGTGCGCGTGCAGGGTGCGTCCGGCTGGCTGCTGCGGCATCTGGGCGACGGCTTCGCGGGCGTGCTGTTCGGGCTGCCCGGCGACGCCGCCGCGCTCGCGCAGGCGCTCGACGGCCTCGCGCTGCCGGTGCGGCCGGTGCTGGTCGTGCCGGCCGGGCATGCGCAACCGGTGGCCGGCGTCGACGTTGTGGAGGACGTCGACGGTTTCGTCGCGCAACGCTACGACGCGAAGCCCGGCACGTTCTACCTGCTGCGTCCCGACCAGCACGTCTGCGCACGGATGCGCACGCTCGAGCGCCAGGCGATCGCCGACGCACTGGCGCGCGCGACCTGCGCACGCGCAACCGCGCATTGACTACGACAACGATACCGGAGACACCCGTCATGCCCCGACTCGACACCCGCCCGCGCCTGGCCGATCCGGACGCGTTCTACGAAGCGCTGATCGACATGCATCGCGACCTGTCGGACGCCGACAGCCAGCTCGTCAACGCGAAGCTGATCCTGCTGCTCGCGAACCAGATCGGCGACGCCGACGTGCTGCGCGAAGCGATGGCGCTCGCGCGCCAGGGCGTGACGCCGCCCGTGCATCCGGCCGCCGAGGCGGTGCAATGAGCGCGGCGCCGGCCGACGCGCGCGTGCTCGAAGTCGAGCGCGTGATCGACGAGACGCATCGCCCGGGCTTTCACTGGATGCTGCTCGTGTTGTGCGGGCTGTGTCTCGTGATCGACGGCTTCGATGCGCAGGCGATGGGGTATGTCGCGCCGAGCGTGATCGCCGAATGGGGCGTGCCGAAGCAGGCGCTCGGTCCCGTGTTCAGCGCGAGCCTGTTCGGGATGCTGCTCGGCGCGCTCGGGCTGTCAGTGCTGGCCGACCGGATCGGGCGGCGCCCGGTGCTGATCGGCTCGACGCTGTTCTTCGCGGTGACGATGCTCGCGACGCCGTTCGCGGGTTCGATCCCGGTGCTGATGGCGCTGCGCTTCGTCACGGGCCTCGGCCTCGGCTGCATCATGCCGAACGCGATGGCGCTGGTCGGCGAATTCAGCCCGGCCGCCCATCGCGTGAAGCGGATGATGATCGTGTCGTGCGGCTTCACGCTCGGCGCCGCGCTCGGCGGCTTCATCAGCGCCGCGCTGATTCCGGCGCTCGGCTGGCGCTCGGTGTTCTTCGTCGGCGGCGCGGTGCCGCTGGTGCTGACGCTCGCGATGTTCGCGCGGCTGCCCGAGTCGCTGCAGTTCCTGGTGCTGAAAGGGCGCGACGCGCAGGCACGCGCCTGGCTCGCGCGCTTCGCGCCGCAGGCCGGCATCGATGCGAACACGCGCGTCGTCGTGCGCGAGCGCGCGGCGAGCGGCGCGCCGGTCGCCGAGCTGTTCCGCCATGGCCGCCTGCCGGTCACGCTGCTGCTGTGGGCGATCAGCTTCATGAACCTGATCGACCTGTACTTCCTGTCGAACTGGCTGCCGACCGTGATGCGCGACGCGGGCTATTCGCCGGGCACGGCGGTGATCGTCGGCACGGTGCTGCAGACGGGCGGCGTGATCGGCACGCTGTCGCTCGGCTGGTTCATCGAACGCTACGGCTTCATGCGCGTGCTGTTCGCGTGCTTCGCATGCGCGGCCGTGTCGGTGGGGCTGATCGGCTCGGTCGCGCATGCGCTGCCGTGGCTGCTGCTCGTCGTGTTCGCGGGCGGGTTCTGCGTGGTCGGCGGGCAACCGGCCGTGAACGCGCTCGCGGGCCAGTATTACCCCACGTCGCTGCGCTCGACCGGCATCGGCTGGAGCCTCGGCATCGGCCGGATCGGCTCGGTGCTCGGGCCGCTCGTCGGCGGACAACTGATTGCGCTCAACTGGACCAACGGCGCGCTGTTCCATGCGGCCGCGGTGCCCGTGCTGTGCTCGGCGCTGTTCGTGCTGGGTCTGGCCGGCGTCACGCGGCGCAACGGTGCGCAAGCGCCGAACGTCGCCACGAATTGATGGAGAAAGGAAACGATGACGCTTGACCTGTCGAAACCGGCGACCGCCGGCTACCTGAGCGGTTTCGCGAACGAATTCGCGACCGAGGCGCTGTCGGGCGCGCTGCCGCACGGCCGCAACTCGCCGCAGCGCGCGCCGTACGGGCTGTATGCGGAGCAGCTGTCGGGCACCGCGTTTACCGCACCGCGCAGCCACAACCGCCGCTCGTGGCTGTACCGGATCCGGCCGGCGGCCGTGCACCGGCCGTTCGAGCCGTTCACGGGCCCGCAGCGGCTCGTGTCGGAATTCGGCGACTCGGCCGACGTGCCGCCGACGCCGCCGAACCAGCTGCGCTGGGATCCGCTGCCGATGCCGGTCGAGCCGACCGATTTCGTCGAAGGGCTCGTGACGATGGCCGGCAACGGCTCGGCGGCCGCGATGAACGGCTGTGCGATCCACCTGTACGCGGCGAACCGCTCGATGCAGGACCGCTTCTTCTACAGCGCCGACGGCGAGCTGCTGATCGTCCCGCAGCAGGGGCGGCTCTTCATCGCGACCGAATTCGGCCGGCTCGACGTCGAGCCGTTCGAGATCGCGGTGATTCCGCGCGGCGTGCGTTTTTCCGTCGCGCTGCCGGACGGCGATGCGCGCGGCTACATCTGCGAGAACTTCGGCGCGCTGCTGCGCCTGCCGGACCTCGGCCCCATCGGTTCGAACGGGCTCGCGAACCCGCGCGATTTCCTCACGCCGCAGGCCGCATACGAGGATCGCGAAGGCGCGTTCGAGCTGGTCGCGAAGCTGAACGGGCGCCTGTGGCGCGCGGACATCGGCCATTCGCCGTTCGACGTCGTCGCGTGGCACGGCAACTACGCGCCGTACAAATACGACCTGCGACTGTTCAACACGATCGGCTCGATCAGCTTCGACCATCCCGATCCGTCGATCTTTCTCGTGCTGCAGTCGCCCAGCGACACGCCGGGCGTCGACACGATCGACTTCGTGATCTTCCCGCCGCGCTGGCTCGCGGCCGAGGATACGTTCCGTCCGCCCTGGTTCCACCGCAACGTCGCGAGCGAGTTCATGGGGCTCGTGCACGGCGCGTACGACGCGAAGGCCGAAGGCTTCGTGCCGGGCGGCGCGAGCCTGCACAACTGCATGTCGGGCCACGGGCCGGATGCGGACACGTTCGAGAAGGCGTCGGCGAGCGACACGACGAAGCCGCACAAGGTCGACGCGACGATGGCGTTCATGTTCGAAACCCGCACGCTGATCCGGCCGACGCGCTATGCGCTCGATACCGCACAGCTGCAGGCCGACTACTTCGAATGCTGGCAAGGCATCAGGAAACACTTCAATCCGGAGCAACGATGAGCGATACCCAAGACTGGCGCGCGACGCTCGACCCGGCTCGCAAGAGCTGGGTCGAGACGGCGAACGATCCCGCCTGCGATTTCCCGATCCAGAACCTGCCGTTCGGGATCTTCAGCGATGCGAAGCAACCGGCGCGCCGCGCGGGCGTCGCGCTCGGCGACCAGATCGTCGACCTCGCCGCGCTCGCGCGTGCGGGCCTCGTGACGCTGCCGGCCGGCGCCGACGTGTTCGCCGCGCCGACGCTCAATGCGTTCATCGCGCTCGGCCGCGACGCATGGCGCAGCGTGCGTGTGCAGCTGTCGACGCTGTTTTCGCGCGACGACGCGCGACTGCGCGATGACGCCGCGTTGCGCGCGCAAGCGCTCGTTGCGCAGCGCGACGCGACGCTGCACCTGCCGGTCGACATTCCCGGCTACACCGATTTCTATTCGTCGAAAGAGCATGCGACCAACGTCGGCTCGATGTTCCGCGATCCGAAGAATGCGCTGCTGCCGAACTGGTCGGAGATGCCGATCGGCTACAACGGCCGCGCGTCGTCGGTGGTCGTGAGCGGCACGCCGGTGCGGCGCCCGAACGGGCAGCTGAAGCTGCCCGACCAGGAGCGTCCGGTGTTCGGCGCGTGCCGCAAGCTCGACATCGAACTGGAGACGGGCTTCATCGTCGGCCGCGGCAATGCGCTCGGCGAGCCGGTCGCGTGCGAGGATGCCGAAGCGCACATCTTCGGGATGGTGCTGCTGAACGACTGGAGCGCGCGCGACATCCAGCAGTGGGAATACGTGCCGCTCGGCCCGTTCAACGCGAAGACCTTCGCGACGACGATCTCGCCGTGGATCGTCACGCTCGACGCGCTCGAACCGTTTCGCGTCGCGCAGCCCGAACAGTCGCCGCAGCCGCTCGCGTATCTGCGGCACGCGGGCAAGCATGCATTCGACATCGCGCTCGAAGTGACGCTGCGCGCGGAAGGCGCCGCCGAAGCGACGTCGATCTGCCGCACCAACTTCAGGCACATGTACTGGACGATGGCGCAGCAGCTCGCGCATCACACGGTCGCGGGCTGCAATACGCGCGTGGGCGACCTGATGGGTTCGGGCACGATCAGCGGGCCGACGAAGGATTCGTTCGGCAGCCTGCTGGAACTGACGTGGAACGGCAAGGAGCCGCTCGCGCTGAACGGCGGCGGCAGCCGCGCGTTCATCGAGGACGGCGACGAGCTCACGCTCGCCGGGTGGTGCCAGGGCGATGGTTATCGCGTCGGCTTCGGCACGTGTGCCGGCAAGATCCTTCCCGCGCGGGGCGCGTGACGGATCGCGGCCAGCGCCAGCGTCAGACCGCGCGCTGCAACGCGGCGCGTCGTTCCCACAGCGCGGCCGCGACGAACGCGGCGACGCAGACGACCAGCACGCCGATCAGCGCGTTGCTGCCGAGTTGCTCCATCAATGCGCCGGCGACCAGCGGACCGCCGAAGCTCGCGGCACTCCACGACGCCGACACGAGCGAGCTCGCGGTGACGAGCGCCGCGCCGCGAAAGCGTTCGCCGCACGCGACGAGCGACAGCGTGTAGATGCTGCCGGCCGCCGCGCCCAGCACGAACAGCAGCGGCCAGCACAGCCACGGGTTCGCGATCACGAACGGCAGCAGCGGCAGGCCCGCGAGCACGATCCAGCCGGCGCCGAGGTGCACGCGTTCGCGGCCGAGCTTGTCTGCGAGCCAGCCGATCGGGAACTGCATCGCGGTGTCGCCGAACAGCATGATCGACGCGAGCAGCACGGCGGTCGCGCTCGCGACGCCGTGATCCATCGCATAGAGCGGCAGCAGCGACAGCGCGAGCGTATCGAACAGCGCGAAGAAGCCCGTGCCGATGATCAGCGCGGGCATGCGCGGCAGCACGGCGAACCAGCTGTCGTGCGCTGCGTGATGTGCGTCGTCGCCGGCGAGCGGCGCGCGCCGGATCGTCGCGAGCGCCGGCAGCGCGAGCAGGAACAGCGCGCCGCACAGCGCGAAGCGGATGCGCGTCGCGCCGGCGATCTGGCTGACGAGCACCGGGCCCGCCATCTGGAACAGCGTGAAATTGGTCGCATAGATCGCGACCACGCGGCCGCGTGTCGAGTCGTCGGCGAGCTGGTTGACCCAGGCCTCGCCGATCGTGAACAGCAGCATCAGCGCCGCGCCGCACAGCACGCGCAGCGCGCCCCACACGATCAGGTTCGACGTGAACTGCATCAGCGCGGTGGCCGCGGCGAGCAGCACGACCGACACGACGATCGCGCGTCGCGCGCCGATGCGCCGTGCGAGCGCGGTGACGAACGGGACGATCGCGAGGCCGCCCAGGGCCTGCGCGGCCGTCAGCATGCCGACGACGTTGGTGCCGTGTCCGGCTTCGGTCAAGGCGAGCGCGGTGAGCGGCATCGTGGCGCCGGTGCCGAGACCGACCACCGCGACGCTCAGGATCAGCGCGAGGAAATCACGATTGAGAATGGCTTTCATCGGCCGCGATGCTACACCGCGGCCCCTGAAAGGTCCATGAAGGCCATCAGGATCGAATGGGGTTGCGTGTGCAACGATCGCTGCGGCGCGCGGGCGCGCGCCGTGCTGCCGCGCGTCGCCGCCGCGCGCGCGTCATACGTATCCGGTCGGCCCGCTCACCGGGCGGCGTTCGAGCGACGCCGACCACAGCGTGAGCGCGAGCGCGGCGACCGCCATTGCTGCACCGACCCACGGCAGGTTCACGAGCGACACGCCGGAGCCGATCGCCATCCCGCCGAGCCACGCGCCCGTCGCGTTGCCGAGGTTGAACGCGCCCTGGTTCAGCGTCGACGCGAGGTTCGGCGCGTCGCTCGCGCGATCGACGATCAGGATCTGCAGCGGCGGCACGATCGCGAACGCGAGGATGCCCCAGACGAAGATCGTCACGAGTGCCGCGAACGGCAGGTGCATCGTGCCCGCGAACAGCGCGAGGACGATGCCGATCAGCGCGAGCGTCGCGATCAGCGACGGCATCCGGCGCCAGTCGGCGAGCTTGCCGCCGAGCGTGCCGCCGACGGTCAGGCCGAGACCGAACAGCAGCAGCACGTAGGTGACCTGGCGCGGCGAGAAACCCGTCACGTCCTCGAGGATCGGCGTGATGTACGTGAACACGCTGAACAGGCTCGCGGACGCGAGCACGCTGATGCCGAGCACCATCAGCACCTGCGGGTGCTTCAGCACGCTGAATTCGCGTGTGATGCTGGTGTCGGGCATCGCGAGGTGCTTCGGCAGGCACACCGCGAGCGCGGCGGCCGCGGCGATGCCGATGCCGGTGACGGCCCAGAACGTCGCGCGCCAGCCGTACGCCTGGCCGAGCGCGGTGCCGAGCGGCACGCCGAGCACGTTCGCGAGCGTGAGGCCGGTGAACATCAGCGCGATCGCCTGCGCGCGGCGGTTCGGCGCGACGAGGTTGCTCGCGACTACCGAGCCGATCCCGAAGAACGCGCCGTGGCAGAACGCGGTGACGACCCGCGCGGCCATCAGCACCGCATAGCCGGGCGCGATCGCGCAGAACAGGTTGCCCGCGATGAACAGCCCGATCAGGCCCATCAGCGCGCGCTTGCGCGGCATTTTCGCGGTGACGATCGCGAGGATCGGCGCGCCGATCGTCACGCCGAGCGCGTAGCCCGACACGAGCATCCCGGCGGCCGGGATCGACACGCCGAGGTCGCGGGCGACGTTGGGCAGCAGCCCCATGATCACGAACTCGGTGGTACCGATTCCAAATGCGGCGACGGCAAGGGCGAAAAGAGGTAATGGCATCGCGGTGGGCTACGGAAAAGGCCGCGGCCCGAGATCGGCGCGGGATGCGCGGGCGGGCAGGGCGGAGAGACGTCAGTCGCGATTCTACTTCAGTGAAAACCCCTATGCTTGGGGCCAAAACGGATGTTGCCGGCGTGCGACGCGGTAATGCGTCGTGCGCGCCACAGTGTGGGATTGGGCAGCGTCCGGGGCCGGCGCGGTGGCGGAGTGTCGGTCCGGAGCGAAGCTGCGGAAGCGGCGGTTCGGGTGCGCGTGGATGAGCGGTTGGTCAGCGTTCGGGAAGCGCCCCGGTCGGCGTCGAATCGGTGACGCCGTCCACTGCGTCGCTCTCCGGCGACGGCGCCGATCCGGTGGTGGCCGTTCAATTGCGCACGGATGATCGGTCAGTCAGCGTGCTGGTCGGTGTCGATTCGGTAACGCCGTCCACTGCGTCGCCCTCAGGCGACCGCGCCGATCCGGAGGCGGCCGTTCGAATGCGCGGATGAGCGTTCAGTCAGCGTACGGGAAGCGAGCCGGTGGGTGCCGAGTCGGCGACACCGTCCGCTGCGCCGCCCGCAGGCGACGGCGCCGATCCGCCAACCGTGCCAGTGGTCGCAGCACTTTCGGCGGCAACCGTAGTCATCGGCGCATCCCAGCCGTTTTCGAACAGGCACGCCTCGATCGGCATCCGCGCGGCCCACCGCTCTTCCTCGAGCATCGGCTTCGCATAGAACGCGTCGACATGCCCGACGCACAGCACGGCGATCGGCTTCGCGCCGGCCGGCATGCCGAGCAACGTGCGCAGCGCGTCGACATCGAACAGCGACACCCAGCCCATCCCGAGCCCTTCGGCGCGCGCGGCGAGCCACATGTTCTGGATCGCGCAGGCGGCGGACGCGAGGTCCATCTCCGGCAGCGTGCGGCGGCCGAACACGTGGCGCTCGCGGTCGTCGGTCAACGCGACGACCAGCAGTTCGCCGCATTCGCGCACGCCTTCGACCTTCAGCCGCATGAATTCGTCCTGCCGCTCGCCGAGTGCGTTGGCGGTTGCGCGGCGCTCGGCCTCGACCAGCGCATGGATCGCGGTGCGCAGTGCGGGATCGGTGATGCGGATGAAGCGCCACGGCTGCATGAAGCCGACGCTCGGCGCGTGGTGCGCGGCGCGCAGCAGCCGCGCGAGCGTGGCCGGATCGACGGGTGCCGGCGTGAAGTGGCGCATGTCGCGCCGTTCGAAGATGGCGCGGTAGACCGCGGCAATGGCGGAGTCGTCGAAACGCATGAGCGGCAGAAGCAGGGGGAGGTCGGCGCAACGATAGCAGACGCCGCGCGTGCGGCGTTACATCAGTCGAAATAAATCGACGAATCGTTGCCGGATCGCGTGCGCCGGGAGCCGCGGGTCAGCGGCCCGTCGTGACGACGTTGGTCGGCGTTCCGGCGTGCCACGCCTCGATGTTCAGCAGCGTCGTGTGCGCGATCTCGGCGAGTGCCTCGCGCGTGAAGAACGCCTGGTGCGACGTGACGATCACGTTCGGGAACGTCAGCAGGCGCGCGAGCACGTCGTCCTGCAGCGGCAGGTCGGAGTGATCCTCGAAGAAGAGGCCGCTTTCCTCCTCGTACACGTCGAGCCCGAGATGGCCGAGCTGACCGCTCTTGAGCGCGTCGACCAGCGCCGGCGCGTCGACCAGGCCGCCGCGGCCGGTATTGATCAGCATCGCGCCGTGCTTCATCCGCGCGAGCGTCTGCGCGTTGATCAGATGGTGCGTCGACGGCAGCAGCGGGCAGTGCAGGCTGATGATGTCGGCATGGTGCAGCAGCGCGTCGAGCTCGACGTAGCGCGCGCCGAACGCGATCAGTTCGTCGTCGTACGGCGGCATCGAGTGTGCGAGCACATGCATCCCGAAGCCCATCATGATCTTCGCGAACACGCGGCCGATCAGGCCGGTGCCGATCACGCCGACGGTCTTGCCGTGCAGGTCGAAGCCGAGCAGGCCGTTCAGCGAGAAGTCGCCTTCGCGCGTGCGTGCGACCGCGCGCGGCAGCCGGCGGTTGAGCGCGAGGATCAGCGCGACCGCATGTTCGGCGACCGCATGCGGCGAATACGCGGGCACCCGCACGACCGCGATGCCGAGCCGCTCGGCGGCCGTCAGGTCGACATGGTTGAAGCCGGCCGAGCGCAGCGCGATCAGGCGCGTGCCGCCGTCGGCGAGCCGTTCGAGCACGGCCGCGTCGACGGTGTCGTTGACGAACGGGCAGACGACCTCGTAGCCGTGCGCGAGGATCGCGGTTTCCGCGTCGAGGTGCGACGGCTGGAAGTGCAGCCGATAACCGAATGGCCGATTGGCGGCGGTGAACGATTCGTCGTCGTACTGCCGGCTGCTGAACAGGATCACACGCACGCTGCACCTCCGATGGCTGTCGCGTGCAGTTTACTGCAGGCCCGTCTGCCGGCCCGCGACGATCTCGACGCGATCGGGCGTGCGCAGGAAGCCGTAGCCGGTCCGCTCGCGGGCCGCCTGCGCGCCGAAATGTTCGAGCGCATGCTCGACGAAGCTGCGCGTGCGGGCCGGCACGTACTGACGGTTCGGGTAGACGAGCGACAGCTGCGCGTCCGGGTCGTCGATCCGGTAAGCGGGCAACAGCCGCACGAGCGTGCCGGTGGCGAGTGCATCGGCGACGCTCGGCTCGGGCAGTACCGCGATGCCGGACCCGGCGACGGCCGCCGCCTGCACGAGCGCCAGCTGGTTGACCGTGCAGGTCGGGCGCACCGTGACCGAATGCGTGACGCCGTCGTGGCCGATCAGCCGCCACGCCGGCGCATGCTGGTGCGGCGCGAGCGCGACCCAGTCGTGACCCGGCAGGTCGTCGGGTGCGCGCGGCTCGCCGCGCCGTTCGAGATAGGCGGGCGCCGCGCAGGCGACGAACGGGTTCGGCGCGAGCGCGTGGCCGATCAGCGTCGGGTTGCCGTCGAGCCGGTTGCCGGTCACGATGCCGACGTCGTAGCCCGAATCGAGCACGTCGAGCGGCCCCTCGGCGACGGTGAGCTGCACGCGCAGTTCGGGGTAGCGGTGCCGGAAACTGCTGACGAGTGGCGTCAGCGCGAGCGGCGACAGCAGGCCCGATGCGACGACGCGCAGCGTACCGGCCGGCTCGCGCACGGCGTGCGCGACGGATGCCTCGAGGTGGTCGAATTCCTCGAGCAGCGCACGGCAGCCGTCGAGGTAGCGCAGGCCGGCCTCGGTCAGTGACAGGTTACGCGTGGTGCGGTGGATCAACCGCGTGTTCAGGTGAGACTCGAGCATCGCGATCGAGCGCGTGACGAGCGCGTTGGACACGCCTAGATGGTGCGCCGCGCGCCGGAAGCTCTGCTGCTCGGCGACACAGACGAACACACGCATGGTCTGAATCTGGTTCATGGCTCGCGAATTTCTGGCCCGGTTGATTGATTTTGGTTGTGATTTTTCGTTGGACGACCAGGAAAACCGTCGCGCTACCCCCGGTTCTCGTCCGTCTCAAAAAATCGGTTTTTCGATTCTACAGACGATTGTTCATTACGGAAGCAATATCGTCAACCTGAGAAAAGGGGCGGCTTGCGTAAAATCGAAATCGCGGGTATCGATTTAACGGATCGGGGCGCTGGCGTGCGCCGGTGTTAGCCCGGCGCGTATTGGGGGGAACCCGCCTTTGATTTTAATATTTGTCATATAAATCAATGTGTTGGAATTTTTTGAATGCGACAGGGTGCGGTAATAGGTGAAATCGCTCACCAATAGATGCTGCGATAGTGGATGTTTTTGTGCAGTCCCGTTTTCGTGCGCCGATGCCAGTCACGCGATTTTTATCGTGATGACCGGTATTCCGGTCGATGCATGCGGCATGCTGAACCCGGGCGTCAGGATGCGCGTCTCAATATTGCCGGAGAAAATCGCGGGCATCGACCGTCCGGTGGAACCGTTTCGCATGCGGCCGGCAATACCGCGGCAATACGAAACCCGGTCGTGCGACGCGGGCGCGGCCGGCTGGCCCGGTCCGCCGACCGGGCCAGCGTCACGCTGTCCGGGCGCGCGTGCCTCTTGCGCACGGGCGCGGAACGCGGAATGATCGATCAGTTCGCCGTGCCGTGCGGCGAACGACGTCCGAGCGTTTTCTCCGTTCCTCTTTTACCCGCCATGTCCATCGATTACTCGCCGATTCCCTGTCCCGTCGTCGTGCCGCTCGACGCGATCCTGCCCGAAGAACCGCTGCTGATGATGGGGGCCGGCCCGGTCCCGATCCCGGCCGCCGTCGCGAAGGCGAACACGATCGTGATCAACCACCTCGGCGCGACGATGGCGAAGATCATCGAGCAGGTGAAGGAGATGGCGCGCTACGTGTTCCAGACCCGCACGAAGTGGGTGCTCGGCGTTGCCGGCCCCGGTTCCGCCGCGATGGAAATGGCGATCTCGAACCTCGCTTGGCGCGGCACGCGCGTGCTGTCGATCCGCAACGGCTTCTTCAGTGCGCGGATGGCCGAGATGGCCACGCGCGTCGGCGCCGACGTCGCCACGCTCGAAGTGGCCGACCGCTCGGTCGCGAGCCTCGACGAGATCGCGGACGCGATCGCGCGCGAGCGGCCCGAGATCGTCACGATCGTGCAGGGCGAGACGTCGAACACCGTGTGGAACCGCGACCTGCGCGACATCGCGGCGCTCGCGAAGGCGGCCGGCGCGCTGGTCGTCGTCGACGCGGTGTGCACACTGTCGACGATGCCGCTCGAGATGGACGCGTGGGGCATCGATGCGGTGATCACGGGCGGCCAGAAGGGGCTGTCGTCGATTCCCGGCGTATCGCTGATCGCGTTCTCGGACGCCGCGTGGGACCGGATGAAGCAGCGTCCGGAACCGAACGCGCACTGGTGCCTCGACATGGCGCTCGCGGAGAACTTCTGGCACAACGCGGGCTACCACTACACGGCGCCGGTGTCGGGCGTGCTCGCGCTGCACGAGGCGCTGCGGCTCGTCTGCGCGGAGACGCTCGAAAGCCGCTTCGCGCGCCACCTGCGCTGCTCGCTCGCGTTGCAGGCGGGTGTCGAGGCGATGGGGCTCGCGCTCTATGCGCCGAAGGACTGCCGGCTCAATTCGGTGGTCGGGATCGAGACGCCCGAAGGGCTGACGCCCGGGATGGTGTGCGGCCATATCTCGAAGCAGTATCAGGTCGAGATTTCGGGCTCGTTCGGGCTGCCGATCGTGCGGATCGGGCAGATGGGCGAACAGTGCCGCGAACACAACCTGTTCCGCACGCTGCACGCGTTCGGCCGCACGATGATCGACCTGAAGGTGCCGGTGGACCTGCCGGCCGGCGTGGCCGCGCTCGAGCAGGAACTGTCGCAGCGGGGCGGGTAAGCGGGGCGACGGTGGTGCCGGGTGCGCGGGGCGCAGCCGGCCGTTGAACGGTGCGCGCGGGGCTCAGCCGCCCTGCATCGCGCGCCGGTACGCGTTCGGCGTCGTGCCGTGCGCGTCGCGAAAGCGATGGCTGAAGTGGCCGGCGTTCGCGTAGCCGCATTCGGCCGCGACCTGCGCGAGCGGCAGCGTCGTCGTGCGCAGCAGCAGGCGCGCCCGTGCGAGCCGCTGCTCGGCCACCCACGCGTGCGGCGCGCGGCCGAACGACAGCCGGAACATCCGCGAGAAATGGTATTCGGACAGCGCGGCAACCTCCGCCAGTTCGCCGAGCGTCAGCGGCTGCGACAGGTAGCTGTCGATGTAGTCGCGCACGCGGCGGCGCACGGCCGGCGCGAGTCCGCCGCGGAACGGCACGTCGGTGCGCGTCGTGCTCTGGCCGCGCAGCAGCAGGCTCAGCACGTCGTGCGCGGCCTCATTCACGCGCAGCCGCCCGTCGGCATCGTCCCAGCGCTCCAGCGCAAGCGAACGGAACTGCGCCGCGACGCGCGCATCCTCGAAATAGGTGCGGTCGGCGAGCTTCAGCTCGCGCGGCTCGCGGTCGAGTTCGCGGATCGCGCGCTGCGTGAAGTGCTCGGGCAGGAAGTACAGGTGGATGAAGTGCATCTCGCCGCGCACCCACCAGCGCGATTCATGGTCCCCCGGCAGCGCGCACAGCAGGCTCGGCGCGCCGTAGCGCGGCACGCGTTCGCGCTCCGTCCGGTAGCCGCCGTCGAGATAGCACGACAGCGTGTGGTGGCCCGGCTGTTCGTAAATCGTCTCGCTTTCGTCGGTGATGCGCGTCCATTCGGCGATCGCGAGATGATCGCCGAGCCACGTGAAGCGCTCGAGCGTCGCGTTCGCCTCGGCGAGCGTGCGGCACACCGACTGCAGGCCGAACGGCATCGCACCGCCGGCAAGGGCGGCGGCATGATCGGCGGGCGGGGCGTACAGGGGCGGACTCATGGTGCGACGAGTATAAGCGCGCGCGCGGCGCCCCGTGCGGTCGCCCGAAAAAGACCGCAATTCCGGACAATCCGCGCGGGCGGGGCGGCGGCACAGTCTGAGTCCGTTTCACTCGTTTCGCTTCGTTGCCGCCATGAACCTGTCGCTTTATTTCGTCACCGTGCTGATCTGGGGCACCACCTGGATCGCGATCAAATGGCAGCTCGGCGCCGTGCCGCCGCCCGTGTCGATCGCGTGGCGCTTCTGGCTCGCGGCCGCCGTGCTGTTCGCGCTGCTGCGCGTGATGCGCCGGCCGATGCGTCCGCCGCGCGAGGCGTGGCGCTACCTCGTCGCGCAGGGCTTCGCGTTGTTCTGCCTGAATTTCCTGTGCTTCTACTACTCGGAGCAGGTCGTGCCGAGCGGCCTCGTCGCGGTGATCTTCTCGACCGCGCCGCTGCTGAATTCGATCAACGGCCGGCTGTTCATGGGCCGCCCGCTGCGGCCGTCCGCGATTGCCGGCGCGCTGCTCGGGCTGACCGGCATCGCCTGCCTGTTCTGGCAGCAGATGGCCGGCCACCTCGACGATCACGCGACCTGGACGGGCCTCGCGATCGCGTTCGCGGGCACGATGTGCTTCTCGGCCGGCAACCTGCTGTCGAGCCGGATGCAGTCGATGGGGCTGCATCCGCTCGCGACCAACGGCTGGGCGATGCTGATCGGTGCGGCGATCCTGACGGTCGGCAGTGCGGTGGCCGGGCTGCCGTTCATGATCGACCCGAGCCCGCGTTATCTCGGCGCGCTCGTCTATCTGGCCGTGCCGGGCTCGGTGATCGGGTTCACCGCGTACCTGACGCTCGTCGGCCGGATCGGGCCGGAGCGCGCCGCGTACTGCACGGTGCTGTTCCCGATCGTCGCGCTGGCCGTGTCGACGGTCTTCGAGGGCTACCAGTGGTCGCCGCTCGCGGTGATCGGGCTGCTGCTCGTGCTGGCCGGCAATCTCGTTGCGTTCGACCTGACGCGCCGGTTGTTCCTGCGCACGGCTTGATCGACGTCGTATGGCACTGTCCGGATATCACGCGGAAAAGTTGACTTGGTTGACTTGATTTCGATTCGGGACTAGGCTTGATCCTCCGGTTGCATCAGGAGGTGATGATGGTCACGCACGCTCACGCGCTCGAAGGTTCGGCCGCGGTTCTCGATATCGAGACCGAGGAGGCGCTGCGCAGCGCCGTCGGCGCGGCAACCATGCTCGGGCCGGATCGCGCCCGTGCGCTGCTCAGGCTGTCGGACGAGCAACTTGGGCACCTGTTCAAGGTAGGCATCGCGCAGGTCATCGATTTGGCCGGCACGATCACGTTCGGTATCGCGGCCGCCGCGACGCGCGACAGGAAGCCGTCCGGCCGGAAGAAGGGGGCGGCCGATACGCGCACCGGCGTCACCGTCGCCGATCTGGAGCGGCATGCGCAGGCCGAACGACACGCGCTGGTCGCCGACGGCACGCTGTTGCCGGCCGCGCAGATCTGGACGGGGCTCGGCATGACGCGGCAGGCGCTCAGCAAGGCAGTGGCATCGGGGCGGATCTTTACGGTCGATGTCGGCGCCGCGCACTACTACCCGGCGTTCTATCTGGCGGGCGACATCGATCGCAAGACGCTCGGGAAGGTGACTCAGCGTCTTGGGGCCTTGCCGGGGTGGAGCAAATGGCAGTTCTTCACAACACCCAAGGCGTCCCTGGGCAACGTCACGCCGCTGGTCGCGCTGTCGCGCGGGAAGCTTGACGAGGTCGAGCGTGCGGCGATGGCGTTCGCGGGACGCTAGGACGCGCATGTGTTGAAGGCGCCGGGGAAACATTTCGCGAGCACATCGCTGACGATTCGCGAGGTGACGCCGACGGCGCTGGTTCGCATCTCGCGATACGCGACTGGCGAGCCGTACTTCGGCAAGTCCGGCGGCAACCGCTTCGACGATCCGCGCCCGCGGCGGCGGTACGGCACCAGCTATTTCGGTTTCGATCTGCATTGCGCGTTCGCCGAAACGGTGCTGCACGACGAAGTCGCCGATCTGGTGCTGGGCGGCTTTCCGCTCGTGACGACCGAACTCGATCGCTACGTGCTTTCCTTCGACGGCGAGCCATTGACCGTGGCCGTCCTGCACGGCTTGCCGCTGAAAAACCTGGGTGGCGATGGCGCGTTGTCGACCATCGTGCCGTACGACGTTCCGCGGCAATGGTCGCTTGCCGTCCACCGGCATCCGCGGCGGGTCGACGGCTTTCTATACATGTCCCGCCATCTCAACACGTCGGAAGCGCTCGTGCTCTTCGATCGTGCCGCATCCAGACTCTCGCTCAGGAGCGCCGTTCCGTTCCGGCATCATCCCCACGCCGTCCGCGTGCTGCGCGACTTCAACGTGTTGCTGCGCTGAACGGCGTTGCGCGTGCGGCAGCACGACTCACGCCGCCGCGCCGCTCCCCGCGACCCGCGCCTGCCGCTGGTACAGCACCATCGACAGCGCGACGCCCGCCGCCGCGGCCACCGCCGCGAACAGGAACACCTGCGGATAGCCGAACGCGCCCGCCACATAGCCGGCGAGCGGGCCCGTGATGCCGAGCGACAGGTCGAGAAACACCGAATACGCGGACAGCGCCGCGCCGCGGCTCGCCGGCGGGACGAGCGCGACGGCTTCGACGCCGAGCGCCGGGAAGATCAGCGCGAAGCCGAAGCCGGTCAGCGCGGCGCCGATTAGCGCGACGTGCGGCACGGGCGCGAGCCACAGCAGCACGAGGCCCGAGCATTCGAACGCGAACGACACGATCGCGACGCGGAAACCGCCGTGGGTCTTGATCGTGTTCGCGAACAGCAGTCGCGCGCCGATGAACAGCGTGCCGAACACGGTCAGCGACAGCGCGGCGTTCGGCCAGTGGCGCGCCGCGTAGTACAGCGTGACGAAGGTCGCGATCGAGCCGAAGCCGGCCGAGCCGAGCGCGAGGCCGAGGCCGTGCGGCAGCACGCGCGTGAACACGCTTGCATACGACATCCGTTCGCCGTGCACGAGCGGCACGGAAGCGATCAGGCGCGCGAGGTAGAAGCCGATCGCGGCGAGCGCGATCACGATCACGCCGATCAGCGCCGGATTCAGCGTGTGCGCGATCGCGACGCCGACCGGCGCGCCGAGCGCGAGCGCCCCGTAGGTCGCGATGCCGTTCCACGAGATCACCTTCGCGTTGTGCGCGACGCCGACCCGCCCGATGCCCCACAGGATCGCACCGGTGCCGCACAGGCTCTCGCCGACGCCGAGCACGAGCCGGCTCGCGACCAGCAGCACGAGGCTCGCGACCGGCCAGTGGGCCAGCAACAGCGCGACGAGCAGCAGCACGCCCGACACGCCGCAGCCGATCAGCCCGCGCAGCACCGTCTGCTTCGGCCCGAGCGTATCGGCGAAGCGCCCGGCGAGCGGGCGCGACGCGAGCGTCGCGAAATACTGGACGCTGATCGCGCCGCCCGCGACGATCGCGGAAAAGCCGAGGTCGTCATGGACGAAGCCCGGCAGCACCGCGAGCGGCAGGCCGATGGTCAGGTAGCAGATGAACGTGAAACAGACGACGGACACGATTTGCAGCGTGACGGCAAACCCGCTGCGCGGCGGTGTGGCGGAATCGGTTGACATGGGGTCGGATCGAATGGGCGAAACGGAACGGAAAGCGGCGAAAAACGGAATCGGGATTTTCCCATGGAACCGGTTTTCACGCAGGTACCATTTAGTTAATCGCGCCCCCTTTTCGACGCCGAAGAATGGCTGACGGACCGCTGCGGGCCGGCCCGGAACCCAGGCCGGGCAAGGCGCCCGGCGCCTGCCGGGCGGCCCCGGCGCGCATATCGCGGCAGTTATATGCGCCCCATGCGTGATGGGCTATGGGTTGCGGAATTTGATGGTGATAGCGTGCAAACTGTCAGAGAAACGTCGGTCGAGCGCCCCGCGCAGGCCGCCTTGCCCCCACCGGAAGAACGATAGAGACATGAGTGAGCCGATCCGCTTCTACCATCGTCACGCGGTCCGCGAAGTCAGCGGCGCGGACGTCACCCGCACCGTGCTGCAGTACCTGCGCGAGGATGCGCACTGCACCGGCACCAAGGAAGGCTGCGCGGAAGGCGACTGCGGCGCGTGCACGGTCGTCGTCGGCGAGCTGACCGACACGGGTACGGTCGCGTTCAAGGCCGTCAATGCCTGCATCCAGTTCCTGCCCACGCTCGACGGCAAGGCGCTGTTGACGGTGGAAGACCTGCGCCAGCCGGACGGTTCGCTGCATCCGGTGCAGCAGGCGATGGTCGATTGCCACGGTTCGCAATGCGGGTTCTGCACACCCGGTTTCGTGATGTCGATGTGGGCGCTGTACGAGAAGCACGGCCACGAAGGCTGCGCCGGCACGTGCGCGAAGGCGAAGGACGTGCCGACGCGCACCGAGATCGCCGATGCGCTGACCGGCAACCTGTGCCGCTGCACCGGCTATCGCCCGATCGTCGATGCGGCCGTGCAGATGTTTGATGCGCCGGCGCCGGCGGCACCGGTCGACACGGCCGCGCTGGCCCGCACGCTCGCGTCGCTCAAGCGTGACGACACGTTCGACTACACGACGCTCGACGGCGCGCGCTTCGCCGCGCCGCGCACGCTCGACGCGCTGGCCGCGCTGAAGGTCGAGCGCCCGGATGCACGGCTGCTCGCCGGCAGCACCGACATCGGCCTGTGGGTCACCAAGCAGATGCGTCGCCTCGACGACCTGATCTACGTCGGCCAGATCGCCGAACTGCAGCACATCGCGCACGGCGACGACTGGATCGAGATCGGCGCGGGCGTGACGGTCGAGGACGGCTATGCGGCACTCGCCGGCACGTATCCGGAATTGACCGAAATGTGGAAGCGCTTCGCGTCGCTGCCGATCCGCAACGCGGGGACGATCGGCGGCAACGTCGCGAACGGCTCGCCGATCGGCGACTCGATGCCGGGCCTGATCGCGCTCGGCGCGCGGGTCGTGCTGCGCGGCGGCGACACGGTGCGCGAGCTGCCGCTCGAGGCGCTCTACACCGGCTATCAGCAAAAGGACATGGCGCCGCACGAATTCGTCGTCGGCCTGAAGGTGCCGACCCGCACCGGCGCGCGCGCGAAGCTGCAGTTCCGCACCTACAAGCTGTCGAAGCGGTTCGACTCCGACATTTCGGCGGTGTGCGCGGCGTTCGCGTTCATCGCGGACGGCGAGCTGATCCGCGAGCCGCGCATCGCGTTCGGCGGGATGGCCGCGACGCCGAAGCGCGCGACGCATACGGAAAGCCTGCTCGACGGCGCGCAGTGGCACGAAGCCACCGCGCAGGCCGCGATGCAGGCGCTCGAGCGCGACTACCAGCCGCTCACCGACATGCGTGCGACGAGCGCGTATCGCCTCGATACCGCGAAGAACCTGATGTACCGATTCTGGCTGGAGACGCGCCCGCACGACCCGCTGCCGCTGCAAGCGCTGAACGTGCGTGAAGTGGCCGCCGAAGTTGCCAACGACGCGGCGCGCGTCTGACGAGGGAGAACACCGAACATGAACCAGCAAGCAGAACCGTTCCTGAACACCCTCGACCCGCAGGCCGACGCCGCGCAGGTGCACGTCTCGCGCGCGCACGAATCGGCCCACCTGCACGTGAGCGGGCGCGCGACCTACACCGACGACATCCCGCTCGTCGCGGGCACGCTGCACGCGGCGCTCGGGCTGTCCGCGAAGCCGCACGCGAAGATCGTGTCGATGAACTTCGACGCGGTGCGCGCAACGCCCGGCGTGGTCGCCGTGTTCACGGCCGACGACATCCCCGGCGTCAACGATTGCGGCCCGATCATCCACGACGACCCGGTGCTCGCCAAGGGCATCGTGCAGTTCGTCGGCCAGCCGATGTTCATCGTCGTCGCAACGTCGCACGAAACCGCGCGGCTCGCCGCGCGCCGCGCGCAGGTCGCCTACGAGGAACTGCCCGCGATCCTGACCGCGCAGGACGCGCGCCGCGCCGAAACCTACGTGATCCCGCCGCTGAAGCTCGCGCGCGGCGACGCTGGCGCGCGGCTCGCGGCCGCGCCGCATCGCGAGTCGGGCGAGATGCTGCTCGGCGGCCAGGAGCAGTTCTACCTGGAAGGGCAGATCGCATACGCAGTGCCGAAGGACGACGACGGGATGCACGTGTACTGCTCGACGCAGCACCCGAGCGAGATGCAGCATCTCGTCGCGCACGTGCTCGGCGTCGCGTCGCACAACGTGCTGGTCGAATGCCGCCGGATGGGCGGCGGGTTCGGCGGCAAGGAATCGCAGTCGGGCCTGTTCGCATGCTGCGCGGCGCTCGCCGCGTGGAAGCTGCTGTGCCCGGTGAAGCTGCGTCCGGACCGCGACGACGACATGATGATCACCGGCAAGCGGCACGACTTCCATTACCGCTTCGACGTCGGCTACGACGACGACGGCCGCCTCGACGGCGTCGCGCTCGACATGACGTCGCGCTGCGGCTTCTCGGCGGACCTGTCGGGCCCGGTGATGACGCGCGCGGTGTGCCACTTCGACAACGCGTACTGGCTCGGCGACGTCGCCATTGCCGGCTACTGCGGCAAGACCAACACGCAGTCGAACACCGCGTTCCGCGGTTTCGGCGGCCCGCAGGGCGCGTTCGCGATCGAGTACATCCTCGACGACGTCGCGCGCGCGCTCGGCCGCGATCCGCTCGACGTGCGCTACGCGAACCTGTACGGCAAGACCGAGCGCAACGTGACGCCTTACGGGCAGACGGTCGAGGACAACGTGCTGCACGAACTGCTCGGCGAACTCGAGTCGACGAGCGACTACCGCGCGCGGCGCGCGGGCGTGCGCGAATTCAACGCACGCAACACGGTGCTGAAGAAGGGCATCGCGCTCACGCCGGTGAAGTTCGGCATCGCGTTCAACGTCACGCACTTCAACCAGGCCGGCGCGCTGGTACACATCTACACCGACGGCTCGGTGCTCGTGAACCACGGCGGCACGGAGATGGGGCAGGGGCTCAACACGAAGGTCGCGCAGGTCGTCGCGCACGAGCTCGGCATCCGCTTCGGCCGGATCCGCGTGACGGCGACCGACACGAGCAAGGTCGCGAACACGTCCGCGACGGCTGCGTCGACGGGCTCCGACCTGAACGGCAAGGCCGCGCAGGATGCGGCGCGCCAGCTGCGCGAGCGCCTCGCGGCGTTCGCGGCGAAGCAGTACGGCGACGGCAAGGTCGATGCGGCCGACGTGAAGTTCGGCAACGACTTCGTGTGGATCGGTGGCGCGAGCGTGCCGTTCGGCGAGGTGATCGCGAAGGCGTATCTCGCGCGCGTGCAGCTGTGGTCCGACGGTTTCTACGCGACGCCGAAGCTGTACTGGGATCAGTCGAAGCTGCAGGGCCGGCCGTTCTACTACTACTCGTACGGCGCGGCCGTGTCGGAAGTCGTGATCGACACGCTGACGGGCGAGATGCGCACGCTGCGCGTCGACGCGCTGCATGACGTGGGCGCATCGCTGAACCCGGCGCTCGACATCGGTCAGGTCGAAGGCGCGTTCATCCAGGGGATGGGCTGGCTCACGACCGAGGAGCTGTGGTGGAACAAGGGCGGCAAGCTGATGACGCATGCGCCGTCCACGTACAAGATCCCGACCGTCAACGACACGCCGCCCGAATTCAACGTGCGGCTGTTCCAGAACCGCAACGTCGAGGACAGCATCCATCGTTCGAAGGCCGTCGGCGAGCCGCCGCTGCTGCTGCCGTTTTCGGTGTTCTTCGCGGTGCGCGACGCGATTGCCGCGGTCGGCGACTACCGGGTGAATCCGCCGCTCGACGCGCCGGCCACAGGCGAGTCGATCCTGCGCGCGGTGAACGCGGTGCGTGCGGCGAGCGCCGCGCGGGCAGGCTGAGATGAAGCGACCCCCACGCTCACTTCGTTCCCGGCCCCCCGTGGCGGCAGTCAGCCTCCTTGGAACGGCCCGGCGGAGGCTGACATGAACGGGCCCGCTCGTTCGCTGCGTGCCGCGCCGCATGCGCCCGTCGCCGGGTGCGACGGCGCGTGCGGCACCACGCCCGCGCAGACGTTCGCGCCCGGCACCGGCCGGCGCAACCGCGCGGGCGCGCCGCCGCCGCCGATGCACATCGTGCTGTTCGGCGCGGGGCACGTCGGTCATGCGCTCGTCACGCTGCTCGGCGCATTGCCGTGCGTCGTGCAGTGGGTCGATACGCGCGACGAGCTGTTCCCGGACGAATGTCCGCCGAACGTGCAGCCGGAGCCGACCGACATACCCGAGGCCGTCGTCGACGCGGCGCCGCCCGGCGCGTACTTCCTTGTGATGACGCACAACCACGCGCTCGACTTCTCGCTCGCCGCGCAGATCATGCGGCGGCGCGACTTCGCGTACTTCGGGATGATCGGTTCGCGCACCAAGCGCGTGAAGTTCGAGCGCCGGCTCGCCGCGCGCGGCGTCGATCCGGCGCGGCTCGCCGAGATGGTGTGTCCGATCGGCGTCGCGGGCATCGTCGACAAGGCGCCCGGCGCGATCGCAGTGGCCGTCTGCGCGGAACTGCTGCAGGCCCGCTCGGGCATGCCGGTGGCCGATGCGAAGGCAGCCGCGGCGGGGCGCTTGCGCGACGACGCGCGCTGCGCGCGGTAGCGATCAGGGCCGGCACGCCCGACCCACATCCGCGCGTTTTTGCCTACACTGCACGGATCGCGCGGCAGCGGGCCGCGCGTCCTTTCGTGCAGGCACCATGTCCGATCATCAGGTCTATCTCGAAGCGCTCGATGCGAGCCTCGTCGTCATCGAGCGCTGGCTGTCCGGCGCCGATACTTCCCCCGCGGCGCTCGATGCGCTGCTCGCGTCTTTCTCCGCCGAATTCACGATGATCATGACCGACGGTCGCGCGTTCGACCGCGATGACACGCGCGCGCTGTTCGCGAAGCTCGGCGGCGCGAAGCCGGGGTTGCGCATCACACTGTCGGACATCCGCGTGCTCGCGGCAGACGCGTCGCATGCGGTGCTCACCTATCTCGAAGCGCAGCAGGCGGCGTCGGGCGAATTGCCCGCGCGTCGCGCGACCGCCGTGTTCGCGCGCGACGCGGCAGGCGTCGTGCGCTGGACCCATCTGCAGGAAACCTTCTGCACGGCCTGAGCGGCCGCGCCGCGTGATCGTGCGCGGGCGATTCCGTGCGGGTTCAGCGCCGCTTCAGCGCTTGCGGCCGCGTGCGGCCGTCAGCTCGTCGGACACGCTCTGCATCAGCGCACACAGCCACGCGATGTCGGTCGGGCGATCGGGGTGCGGGTGCGTGAGCAGGTAGCTCTTGATGCGCGGGAACGGCACGGGCGGCGCGACGACGACGAGCGGTAGCAGCTGCGCGTAATGCGTCGCGAAGCGGCGCGTCGTCGTGAAGATCAGGTCCGACTGCAGCAGCACCTGCGGCACGATGCCGAAGTACGGCAGCGTCGTCACGATCCGTCGCGTGAGACGGGCGCGGGCGAGGCCGATCTCGATCGCGTTGCGCTTGTCGCCGGTGTACGGCGTCGGCGCGACGTGCGCGGCCGACGCGTACGCTTCGCGCGTGAGCGGTTCACGGGCGAGCGGATGCGCGTCGCGCATCAGGCACACGATCGTGTCGGAGAACAGGTCCTGGCGCGCGAACCGAGGGTCGGGCTTCGGCCAGTTGCCGATCACGAGATCGAGCGCGCCCGATTCGAGTGCCTCCGCATGATCGAGCGCGGGATTCAGCGAGTCGATTTCCAGATGCGCATGCGGCGCCGCGTCGCGAAAGCGCTCGATCAGCGTCGGCATGAAGAAATCGTTCAGGTAGTCGGGCGCGGCGACGCGGAACGTGCGCCGCGCGGACGATGGATCGAAGTCGCCGTGCGGCGTTGCGATGAAGTCGACCTCGCGCAGCGCGCGCGACGCGGCACCGAGCAGCGACGCGCCGTACTCGGTCGGCACCATCCCGGATTTGCCGCGCACGAGAATCGGGTCGTTCAGCGTCTCGCGCAGCTTGCGCAGCGCGGTGCTGATCGCGGGCTGGGTCTGGTTCAGCCGCAGCGCGGCCTGCGTGACGCTGCGCTCGAGCAGCAGCGTGCGCAACACACGCACGAGCCAGATATCGAGCGAGGCGGTACGGTCGTCGTCTTCCATCGGCGAGCGGTGATTCGGGAGAAGCGTAACCTTACCGCAGCCGCACGTTGCCGTGCGTGATACCGGCCATCACGTGCGCCCCTTCGGCAGCACGCTGATCCGCTTGACCTCGCGCGACTCGAGCCAGTTCGGCGTGCGCGCGCAGTACAGCACCATCGGCAGCGCGTCCTCGCCCCAGAACAGCTGCTGGTTCATCCAGAAGGTCGGTACGCCGAACACGCCGAGCGCGATCGCATCGTCGGTGTTGCGGCGCAACTGCGCGCTCGTCTCCTCGAATTCGATCAGCTCGTCGCCATGCCCGACGCCGACGCGCTCGCACAGCGCCGCGAACCCGTCCGGCGTCGACGGATCGTTGCCGTCGTGCCAGATGAAGCGGAACATTTCCAGCACGGTCGCGATGTCGGCGCGCAACGCGATCGCGAGGCGCAGCACCTTGTCGGAGTCGAACGGATGCGCGGGCGGCATCTTGAAGCGGATGCCGAGCTGTTCGGCGCGAAACAGCGCGTGGCGGTACGTGAACACGCGCTTGGCCGGCACGTCGGCGCTCGGGCGCTGCCCCCAGTGGCGCTGCAGGTCGGGCAGCGATACGGCGACGGGGTCGAACGGCACGTCGGGCCACTTGTCGTGCTGTTCGAGCAGCAGGTAGGAGAACGGCGACACGAAGTCGAAGAACCAGGCAGGCTGGGCAGTGTCGAGGCCGGTTGTCATGGCGATCTCCAGAGGGTGGGGCGTGCGCGCCTGGCGGCGGCCTTCATGTTACGTGGCGGCGCGCGGATGCAACCGCGCGGATGCAGCAATGATCGCGGATCGGCCGCTCATGCGGAACCGGGAGTCGCCCGGGGGGGCTCGCCGGCTGGCGGCGCCGCCGCGCCGTCGCGCGCCGCTGCACGGCCGCCGGCGCCGGGTGTGCCCGGCGTGACCGATGCGGCGTCGTGGTCGTGCGCGGTGAGCCGCTCGCGCACGAAGCCGATGTGCTCGCGCAGCACGTAAAACTGCCCTGCGTACGCGAGCGGCATCTTCATCCGGTTCACGGCTTCCTCGATGTCGTCGAGTTCGTCGAGCAGCTGGACGCGCTCTTCGGCCGTATGCTCGCCGAGCGCGCGGCGCTCGAGCGCGATCAGCGCACCATACCAGCGGTAGATGCGCGAACGCACGCGCCAACCGTACAGCGACGGCACCAGCCGCAGCCCGGGGATCAGCACGACGATCAGCGGCACCACGACGACGAGCAGCCGGTCGACGAGACTCGCGACCCAGAACGGCAGCCGCCGGTACAGGAAGGACTTGCCCGACTTGTAATAGCGCCCCGCGTCGTCGGACAGCGGGAAGCCGCGCGTGACGGCCGATGGGAATTCGCCCGCGTGCTGCAGGATCGTCGCGTGGCCGTGCACTTCGCGCGCGGCCTCGATCAGCAGGTCGGACAGCGCGGGGTGCAGCGTATCGCGCGCGACCAGCTCGATCGTCGGCGCGACCGTGTGGATGTCGGCGGGCGGCAGGTTGCGGCCGAGATCGTAGACGCCCATCGGCAGCGTGATCGCGGTCAGGTACGGAAAGCGCCGCGCGTAGGCCTCGGCTTGCGTGAACGAGTACACGTGCACGCCGGGCGCGCGGAACAGCTTCGCCATCACCGGGATCTGCGTCGAGTCGCCGGACAGGAACGCGGCGTCGATCTTGCCGTCGAGCAGCGCGGCCGCGGCGTCCTCGCCGGCCGTCGGCAGCAGCTCGGTCGAGCCGCCCGGCACGATGCCGTTCATCTTCAGCAGCGCCAGGCTCAATTCGCGCGCGCCGCTGCCTTCCGCGCCGAGCGCGAGCCGCTTGCCCTTGAAATCGGACAGGCGCGCGACCACCGGCCCGCGGTACATGATCGCGAGCGGCACGTAGCCGATGCTGCCGAGCGAGACCAGGTGTTCGTCGCGCTCCTTCGGGCCGATGCCGCTCTGCACGAAGCCGACGTCGACCGGCGCGTCCGGATTCGACAGCCGCGCGAGGTTCTGCGCGGATCCTTCGGATGACTGGACGTCGAGCGTGACGCCGTTCTTCGCGAGGATCGCCTTGTATTTCTGCGCGGCGTTCCAGTAGGTGCTGCCGGGCGGGCCGGACGAAATCACGAGCGTGGACGGCGGCGCCGGCTGGATCAGCTTGACCGCGAGCCAGATCGCCGCGACCGCGAGCAGCACGGTGGGGCCGATCGACAGCGCGAGGTCGCGCCACGACACCGCGACGAAGCGGGCGAGGATGCGGCGGGGCGGGCGAGGGCGGGCTGGCTTCATGGGGTCGGCGGATGACACGGGCGTGACGCATCGATGACGGCCGTCACGGACAAGGCACGCGATGCGCGTTCTGGCGGCGATGGTACCCGGTTTCGCCCGACGTGCGGGAGTCTGGCGCCGTCGCGCGGAGGCGGACACGGGAGCGCGCAGGCGGATGGCGGGCGGCCGCGCGTCAAAAGCTTTGCGCTTCGGCGGGCGCTGGATTACATTGTGCGACGCAGCCGCGCCCGATTCGCGCGCGACCCGGCACGTTATGAGACCGGGCGCGCCCGGCCGGCGGCTGTCCGGCCCGGCCGGCCCGCATTCGCGCGCGCCGGCCGCCGGCCCGTGTCGCCTCTCTCGCATCGCCGTGGAAATCATCGGCCGTCCCGCCCGTTCGCGCGCGGGCCGGCTGCCTTTGGGGGTATCCGGCCGTACTGTGCACGGCCGTTCCGGAGTTACAAGGAGATAGCATGAAGTCGATCGTGTTGAGAGCGTTGGGTGTTGCGGCCGTGGCGGCTTGTCTGACGGGTAGCGTGTACGCGCAGTCGAGCGATGCGGCGGTCACCGAAGCGCCGGCCGCGGCAGCGAGCTCGCCGAAGGCGGCGGCCAAGACCGCGAAGAAGGCCAACCGCCAGCTCGGCTATGCGGTGCGCAAGGCCATTACGAAGGCAGGCGGCATCGACGTGGCGAACATCGTCGTGCGCTCGAAGGGCGGCGCGATCTCGCTGGAGGGCACGGTGCCCGACCAGGCACAGATCGACAAAGCGGAAGAGGCGGCGAAGGGCGTGAAGGGCGTGACGTCGGTCACGAACAAGCTGACGGTTCAGCAGCAATGATGCCGGGCGGCGGCGCGCCAGCGCCGCCGTCGTCGGGCGGGCTCCGGCATGCCGGGGCCCGTTTGCACTGTTTTCACTGAAGCGTGCCCCCGGACCTGGCGCCTCGCGCCAGGCTTCCCGACGGGGCCTTCCCCGAACCGCACTTCGTTCGGGGCAGAACACGCGGGGCGATCCGGCGTGTTCCCGATGGCCGCGGGCCGCGCACGACGCGGCGGCGGACCGATAACGATATCGATACCGAGAGGGCGGCGATGACGACGCACGGGTGGGGCAGTCGAATTCTTGTCGGCGCGGCGCTGGCCGCGGTCACGTTGCTCGGCGCCTGCAACGGCGACGAGTCGTCCGAACGCAACCGGCTGCCCGGTTTCGTGGCCGGTAGCGTGCGCACCACCGCCTATGACGGTACGAGCGACGACCTGCTGACGGCCGGTCTCGGCAAGACGGGCCTCGCCGCCGCCACCGCGCCGGCGTTCGCGAATCCGTCGCGGCCGACGAGCGCCGAGCTGCGCCGGCTCGCGATCTGGTCGAACTACCGCGCGCTCGTCGACATGAGCGCCAACGGCGGCTACGGCCGCTTCTGGGGACCGAACGTCGACCTCGACGGCAACGACACGCTCGGCGAAGGCAGGATTCCCGGCACCGAATATCTCGCGTATTCCGACGACGGCAGCGGCCGCAAGAACGTGACGCTGCTCGTGCAGGTGCCCGCGAGCTTCGACCCCGCGCAGCCGTGCATCGTCACCGCGACGTCGTCCGGTTCGCGCGGTGTGTACGGCGCGATCTCGGCGGCCGGCGAGTGGGGCCTCAAGCGCGGCTGTGCGGTCGCGTACAACGACAAGGGCGGCGGCAACGGCGCGCACGAGCTCGGCACCGACACGATCACGCTGATCGACGGCACGCTCGCCGACGCGGTGCTCGCCGGCAATGCCAGTCTCTTTACCGCCAACGTGACGAGCGGCGACCTGGCCGCGTTCAACAGCCGCTTCCCGAACCGCTACGCGTTCAAGCACGCGCATTCGCAGCAGAATCCCGAGCAGGACTGGGGGCACGCGACGCTGCAGTCGGTCGAATTCGCGTACTGGGCGCTCAACGAACAGTTCGGACCGCTGCTCGACGGCTCGCATCACGGCGTGCGCTACCGCCCGGGCGACATCACGACGATCGCCGCGTCCGTCAGCAACGGCGGCGGCGCGGCGCTCGCGGCGGCCGAGCAGGACACGCGCCGCTGGATTACCGCGGTCGTGGTCGGCGAGCCGCAAGTCAACGTGCGGATGGCGCCGAACGCGGTCGTGCGCGAGGGCGGCCAGCCGGTGCCGTCGTTCGGCCGGCCGCTGGCCGACTACGCGACGCTCGCGAATCTGCTGGAGCCGTGCGCGGCCGCGTCGTCATCGCTCGCGGGCGCGCCGTACCTGAGCGCGCTGCCGGCCGCCACCACGCAGTCGATCCGCACGCAGCGCTGCGCGACGCTCGCCGCGGCCGGGTTCGTGTCAGGGGCCGATACGCAGAGCCAGGCCGCCGACGCGCTCGCGCAACTGCATGCGGCCGGCTATCTCGCGGATTCCGACCTGCTGCAGGCGCCGATGTGGGATTCGCAGGCGATTCCGGCGATCGCGGTGACCTATGCGAACGCGTACACGCGCTCGCGCGTGACCGACAACCTGTGCAATTTCAGCTTCGCGACCATCAGCGCGGCGACGGGCGCGGTCGCGCCGCCCGCCACCTCGCCGATGCCGGCCGTGTTCGGCCTCGGCAACGGCGTGCCGCCGACGGCAGGCGTCAGTCTCGTGTTCAACACCGGCGCGGGTGTCGACCACCGGCTCGCGACACCCGATGCGAGCGCTGTGCCTGCGCCAGCTGTGGACCAACGGAATGCTCGACATGCCGGCGAACGTCGATGCGGTGCGCGTGAACGCGAACCTGCAGGGTAAGCCCGCGATCATCGTGCAGGGCCGCAGCGACGCGCTCGTGCCCGTGAATCACGCGTCGCGCGCGTACGTCGCGCAGAACAGCATCAGTGAAGGCGGCCGCAGCCAGCTCGTGTTCTACGAGGTGACGAACGGGCAGCACTTCGATGCGTTCCTGCCCGTCGCGGGCTTCGACACGCGCTTCGTGCCGGTCCACTACTACAACCTGCAGGCGCTGAACCTGATGTGGCGGCACCTGAAGAACGGTGCCGCGCTGCCGCCGTCGCAGGTGGTCCGCACGCTGCCGCGCGGCGGCACGCCGGGCGCCGCGCCGGCGCTGACGAGCGCGAACCTGCCGCCGATCTCGGCGTCCCCCGGCGCGAACGCGATCACGGCCGGCGCGGGCGCGATCGATGTGCCGCTCTGACGGCACCCGCCGCGCTGCGATACGGAAGCCGGACGGTCGTCCGGCTTTTTTATTTTCAGCGGCTGGAATCGGTCCCGCATTGTCCTTTGTTCGACGTCGCGAGCGGCTCGCGCCACCTGATGTGACGTGAAGGCGCTGCCGGGTCAGGTACGCCGGCGCTTCGCATGGCGTGTGTCGATGGCGGCGCTGTCGTCCTGCAAGGTGCCCCGGGAGTCATGGACTTCCGGGGCATTGTCCTGTCCGAGGGGGGAATCGCCGTGCCCGGAAGCCACCCGTGGCGGCATGGCGCAATCCTTGAATCAGCGACGAACGGCCCACTAACGAGGATTGGGGAGGTAGGCCGATCCTGGGGCGCGTTTTGCGCCGCACGCCGCTTACGCCAGCACGAGCCGCAAGCCGACCGCGACGAGCGTTGAGGCGAGCAGGTTGCGCAGCAGCCGCTCGGGCGCGCGCGCCGACAGCAGGCTGCCGAGCACGATGCCGGGCAGCGAGCCGAGCAGCAGCGACAGCAGCATCGACCAGTCGACCGAGCCGAGCAGCCAGTGGCCCATGCCGGCGACGAGCGTGAGCGGCACCGCGTGCGCGATGTCGGAGCCGACGATGCGGGAGGTCGCGAGCATCGGGTACAGCAGCAGCAGCACGGTGACGCCGATCGCGCCGGCGCCGACCGACGTCATCGACACGAGCACGCCGAGCACGGCGCCCGTCAGCACGGTCGACCAAAACGTGCGCGCGGGGTTCGGCGGGAGCGGATTGCGCGCGGCGAGCGCGGTCAGCTGCGGGCGGAAGATCAGTGCGAGCGACGTGAGCAGCAGCGCGACGCCGAGCACCAGCTGGATCATCCGCGCAGTGCCGGGCGAGTTCATCCCGTGCGTGTGCAGCACCCACAGCGTGACGGCCGCGGCCGGGACGCTGCCGGCCGCGAGCCGGCCGGTGATGCGCCAGTCGATCGACCCCTTCAGTCCGTGAACGAGGGTGCCGGTGGCCTTGGTCGCGGCCGCGTACAGCAGGTCGGTGCCGACCGCCGTCGCGGGGTGGACGCCGAACAGCAGCACGAGGATCGGCGTCATCAGCGAACCGCCGCCGACGCCCGTCAGGCCGACGAGAATGCCGACGAACAGGCCGGACAGGGAGTACAGCAGATCGATATGGGGAAGCGACATCGGAAGCAGGCGGTTATGCGGCGTTCGGCGGCGGCGCGCGGCCGCGGCGCGCGCATCAAAGTCTGCCATTGTCGCAAAAGTGGCGCGTCGGTGTACGACTACGTTAAAAATCGGCCGGGAAGGTCCGCCGGACGGGCCGCTCGCGGCGGGTGAAACGAACGTTTGAACGGGCGCCGGGCCGGCCGGGCGGGGCGGCGTGCCGGCGTTGCCGGGTTGCGACGCCGATGGTGGGCTATCGGGTGCGGCGCGGAGGGGCGGCGGGGCGGAGCTCGCCCCGATTCAGGCCGGACGGCCGTCAATGCGTCGCGGGGCCGACGCCCGCAACGGCGTCCTGGCGGCGGATGCGCAGCGCGAGGCCGAGCAGCCCGGCCGCGGCCGCAAATGCTGCGCCGACCGCGAACGCGGCGTGGTAGCCGCCGTTCAGCGCGTCGAGCGGCGAGGCGTGTGCCGCCGCGAGCGCATCGGTGCGCGCGGCCGCGAGGCTCGCGAGCACGGCGAGGCCGAGCGCGCCGCCCATCATGAACGCGGTGTTGACGATGCCCGACGCGAGCCCCGAATCGGCCGGGTCGACGTCGCTCATCGCGGCGAGCAGCACCGGATTGAACGCGACGCCCGCGCCGATGCCGAGCAGCGTCATGCCCGGCAGCACGTGCCAGACGAAGCTGCCGTCGGCCGGCGCGCGCGCGAACAGCGCGAGGCCGCACGCCGCGATCAGCAGGCCGGCGGCGATCGGGCCGCGGATGCCGAAACGCATCACGATCCGCGCCGACAGCCCGAGCGAGAACGCGGCCATGATCAGGTTCGCCGGCAGGAACGCGAGCCCGACCTGCAGCGGTCCGTAGCCGAGCACGCGCTGCATGTAGAGCGCGGACAGGAAGAACCACGCGAACATCGCGGCCGCCCACAGCACGCCGATCACGTTCGCGAGCGCGACGTTGCGCGCGGCGAACAGCGTAAGCGGCATCAGCGGATGCGCGACGCGCGCCTCGATCGCGACGAACAGCGCGAGCAGCACGACGGCCGCGCCGAGCAGCACGACGGTCTGGGTCGACAGCCAGCCGGCCTCGTTGCCGCCGACGATCCCGTAGACCGCGAGCATCAGCGACGCGGTCACGGTGATCGCGCCCGCGACGTCGAGCCGCGCGGCGCCGGCCGGCGCGCGCAGGCGCGGCAGCAGCGCGACGCACATCGCATAGACGGCGATGCCGATCGGCAGGTTGACGAGGAAGATCCAGTGCCACGACAGCGTGCTCGTCAAGAGCCCGCCGAGCAGCACGCCGATGCTGCCGCCGCCCGCGCAGACGAAGCCGTAGACACCCATCGCGCGCGCCCGTTCGCCCGGTTCGGTGAACAGGTTCATGATCAGCGACAGCGACACGGCCGACACGATGGCGCCGCCGAAGCCCTGCACCGCGCGCGCGGCGATCAGCATCGTCTGCGATTGCGCGAGGCCGCAGGCGAGCGACGCGAGCGTGAACACGACGAGGCCGGCGAGGAACATGCGCCGCTGGCCGTACAGGTCGCCGAGCCGGCCGCCGAGCAGCAGGCAGCCGCCGAACGTCAGCAGGTAGGCGTTGACGACCCACACGAGGGCCGTCTCGGTGAAATGGAGGTCGGTGCTGATCGACGGCAGCGCAACGTTCACGATCGTGCTGTCGAGCACGATCATCAGCACGCCGAGGCAGAGGACGATCAGCGCGTACCAGCGCTTCTCGCCGTGGATCCCGTGGGTCATGGGCTGGCAGCCTTCTCTCTGATCGTTATTTGAAAGGCTGAATTGTAGACGTCGTTCGCGTGCGCTTCCTGCCGGTTTGTGGCAGGAGCGACGCGTAGCGGCGGCGCGTGTCGCGCCGCGCCGGGCGTTATCCGCGCGGCGGCAGTTCGCAGCCGTCGGGGCCGCATGCGGCGGCGTCGTCGCCGGCGAATTCGACGATGGCGCCTTCGCGCCATGCCTGCTCGAGCGCCTGCGCGAACACGCCGGCCGGCTGTGCGCCCGATACCGCGTAGCGGCCGCCGAACACGAACAGCGGCACGCCGCGTCCGCCGATCTGCGCGGCGCGCGCGATGTCGGCCTCGACTTCGTCACGGTATGCATCACTGCGCAGCACGGCTTCGACGGCCGAGCGCTCGAGCCCCGCTTCGACCGCGAAGTCGATCAGCGCCGCATGGTCGAACAGCGAGCCGTGCTCGCAGAAATAGGCGCGGTACAGGCGCTCGGTCAGCGCGTGGGCGCGGCCGGTGGCTTCCGCGAGCTTCACGAGCCGGTGGCCGTCGAGCGTGTCGCCGACGAACGTGCCGGGCAGGTCGTAGCTCAGCCCGACGCTCGCTGCCGCGTCGGTCACCTGGCGCAACATCTGGTCGACCTGCGCGGGCGACATCCGGTACTTGCCCGCGAGCATCGCCTCCACCGGTTCGACCGGCTGACCCGGCATCAGCCGGTACGCGCGTAGCGCGACGTCGACGTGCTCCGCGTGCGCGAATGCGGCGAGCGCCTCGTCGAAGCGGCGCTTGCCGATCCAGCACCACGGGCAGATCAGGTCGGACCAGATTTCGACGGTCAGGGTCGGGCGGGCAGTCGGGGCGGGGGTGGTCGTCATGGGCGGTCCGGGGCGGCAAATAAATGTAACCGGGACTATAGCATTTTATGCTTCGACGCTTCGACGCTTCGCCGTGGCCTGGCCCGGGTGGAACGGGCCGGCCCCCTGACGTATCACGAAGCATAGTCACGGACCGCGCGAACCGGTAGCGGGGCCGATGTCAGTGACGGTGAACGGTGAACGGTGAACGGTGAACGCGAAGGCGAAGGCGAAGGCGAAGGCGAAGGCGAAGGCGAAGGCGAAGGCGAAGGCGAAGGCGAAGGCGAAGGCGGCAAGCTCGGCAACCAGCCAACCAGCCAACCAGCCAACCAGCCAACCAGCCAACCAGCCAACCAGCCAACCAGCCAACCAGCCAACCAGCCAACCAGCCAACCAGCCAACCAGCCACCCAGCCACCCAGCCACCCAGCCACCCAGCCACCCAGCCACCCAGCCACCCAGCCACCCAGCCACCCAGCCACCCAGCCACCCAGCCACCCAGCCACCCAGCCACCCAGCCACCCAGCCACCCAGTCACCCAGCCACCCAGTCACCCAGCCAACCAGCCACCCAGCCAACCAGCCAACCAGCCACCCAGCCACCCAGCCACCCAGCCAACCAGCCAACCAGCCAACCAGCCAACCAACCAGCCAACCAGCCAACCAGCCAACCAAGCCCGCAGCGCCCGCCGCTTACGCGTCGCCCTGCGTTTCCTTCAGATGCTTCAGGTGCTTGTAGACGGTCGCGCGCCCCATCCCGAGCACGTTCGCGACGTAGTTCGCGGCGCTCTTGCCGCGGAACGCGCCTTCCGCGTACAGCGCCTCGACGAGCTCGCGCCGGTGCTCGCGCGTGAGGCCGTTCAGGCCGACCTGACGGTCGCGCAGCCACCCGTGCAGGAACGTGTTGATACGTTCCTGCCAGTCGTCGCGGAACAGCTCGTCCGGTTGCGCGACGATGCCCGCGCCCTTGATGAACACGTCGAGCGTCGCGCGGACGTCGTCGAACACCGCGATGTTGAAGTTGATGCACATCATCCCGGCCGGCCGGCCTTCGTCGTCGAACAGCACGTTGCTCACGCAACGCATGCGCCGGCCGTCCCAGTTCAGTTTCTCGTACGGGCCGATCACGCGCTCGCGCGCTGAATGATCGATTTCCTCGAGCGCCGAATCGTCACCGACCTCGCGCTTCGACAGGTTGTTCGCGAGGTACAGCACGGTCTGGTCGTGCAGGTCGTGGATCACGACTTCCGCGTACGGGAAGAACAGCGCCGCGATGCCGTCGGCGATCGGTGCGTAGCGGGTGAGCAGCAGGTCTTTGACGGGGGATTGCTTCTTGCGCATCGGAATCGCCATCTCGGGTGAGCGGGGGCCGGGCGGCGCGTCGGCGCGGCGCGCCGGCGTGCCGTCGACCGGCTCGCCCGTGCGCCCCCGCGCTGCCGCCGCGGCGGTTGCGCCATTGTATCGGCCCCGCGCGCGCGTGCTGCTCATGCGCGCGTCAGATGCGTGTACAGCGCGTGAGCGATCGCGATGTCCTCGAGCCCGAGGCCGATCGAGCGGAAGAACGCGTGACGCGTGCGCGACGGTGCGGCGCAGGTGCCTGCGACGAGCGCGGGCAGGTCGCCGACGATCCGCTCGGGCGTCCAGCCGTGCCCGGCCGCCGCGATCTGCATCTCGCCCGCGCTCGCGGGCGTCGTGTGCCGGTAGTCGCAGTAGACGTCCATGTCGGGCAACCATGCGGGCGGGATCTCATGCGCGCGCGCGACGTTGGTGCTGATCGACGTGACGAGCGCGGGGCGCGTGAGCATGCCGTCGGCGAGCACCGGCGTGCCCGACGACGTGCACAACATCACGACGTCCGCGTCGCGCACGCACGCCTCGACGCTGGCGGCCGCACGGGCGCGCGGATCGATCCGCGCGAGCGTCGCCTGCAGCGCCGGGTCGCCGGCGAGCGCGGGCGAATGGACGCTGATCGATGCCCAGTCGCGCAATGCCGCCGTGTGGCGCAGATGCGCGAGGCCCACCGCGCCCGCGCCGATCACGGCGAGCCGGCGCGCGTCGCGCGGCGCGAGGCAGTCGACCGCGAGCGCCGTCGTGCCGGCCGTGCGCTCGACCGTCAGCAGCCCCGCGTCGCACCACATCAGCGGCTGGCCAGTGCGCATCGACATCAGCGCGGTCCACGCTGTGACGATCGGTTTGCCGCCCGTCACGACGTACGGCGACAGCTTCGCGCCGAACACCTGCTCGTCGGCGAGCGCGCCGAGGTACGTGATGAAATCGCCGGCCTGCTCGGGAAACAGCGTGAGGGTTTGCGGCGGCTGCACCGCGCGGGCCGATGCGAGCGACGCGAACATGCGGCGCAGCGTGCCGAGCACGTCGAGCGACGGCAGCGCCGCGCGCACCGCGGCTTCGTCGACGGTCAGCGGCAGGGTCGGGGCGGGTTGCGTCATGGAACTTCTCCGGTGGGCCGGACAGGACAGTCTCGAAAGCGGGCGTCCGGCGGTGTTCGTGATGGATTAAAAGTCTAATATAGACAAAAGAAGCCGGGTGGATTTTTCTTTTTCGGGACAGGCTCGAGCCACCGTCTGTCGAAAAAACATCGATGAATCAACGGCATTTTGCGTGATCGACGGAATCTCGGCGGGCAGCAGCGAGGCCGCGATTATCGTATCCCCTATAGTCTATAGTAGACTAAGAGTCTATATTTCGTATGCAGACCGACATGTTGCCGCCCGGCGGCCGGCATGCATCGCATGCCGATCCGGCGCCCGGCGACGGCGTCGCGCGAACGGTCTTCATCGCCTCAATCCGGAATCGAAGGACATCGTCATGAACTGGAAGCTTTCCCTCTGCGCCGTCGCGGCGCTTGCGTGCGCGGCCGTCACCGCCCACGCGGAACAGACCACGCTGCGCTTCGGGATCGAAGCCGCCTATCCGCCGTTCGAGAGCAAGACGCCGGCCGGCCAGCTGCAGGGTTTCGACGTCGACGTCGGCAATGCCGTCTGCGCGAAGCTGAACATGAAGTGCGTGTGGGTCGAGAATGCGTTCGACGGGCTGATCCCGGCGCTGCAGGCGCGCAAGTTCGACGCGATCAATTCGGCGATGAACATCACCGCGAAGCGCAGGCAGAGCATCGATTTCACGCCGGCGATCTACGTGGTGCCGATCGTGATGGTCGCGCACCGGGGCTCGCCGCTGCGGCCCGATGCCGCGAGCCTGCGCGGCAAGCACGTCGGCGTGCTGCAGGGCTCGTCGCAGGAGGATTTCCTGAAGGCGCACTGGGCCAATGCGGGCGTGGACGTCGTGTCGTATCAGGACCAGGACCAGATCTATGCCGATCTCGTCGCCGGACGTCTCGACGCGGCCGTGCAGGAAGCGCAGACCGCGCAGGACGGTTTCCTCGACAAGCCGGCCGGCCGCGACTACCAGATCGTCGGCGAGCCGTTGAAGGATCCCGCGACGCTCGGCGAAGGCACCGGCTTCGGGTTGCGCAAGGGCGACAAGGCGCTGCAGGCGAAGATTGTCGGCGCGCTCGACGCGCTGAAGAAGGACGGCACGCTGAGCGCGCTGTCGCAGAAGTATTTCAAGCGCGACATCGTCGCGAAGTAAGCCGGGCCGCGCGCCGGCCATCGTGCGGGCGCGCGTCGCATCCAATCTCGACGCGGTACGGAAAAGCATGGATTTCGACGTCATCGTTCTGGGGGCCGGCATCGTCGGCGTGTCGTCGGCGCTGCATCTGCAGGATCGCGGGCTGCGTGTCGCGCTCGTCGACCGGCGCGCGCCCGGCGAGGAAACGAGCCACGGCAATGCGGGGCTGATCGAGCGCTCGTCGGTCGTGCCGTACGCGTTTCCGCGCCGGCTCGGCACGCTGCTGCGCTACGCACGCAACCGCTCGGTCGATCTCTATTGGGACTACAAGGCCTTGCCCGCGTATGCGGGCTGGCTCGCGCGCTTCTGGCGCGAATCGTCGCCGCAGCGGCTCGCGGCCGCCGCGCGCGACATGCTGCCGCTCGTCGCGGCAAGCGTCGTCGAGCACGACGCGCTGCTCGCGCGCACCGACGCGCAGCCGCTCGTGCATGACGGCGGGTGGATCGAGGCGTTCCGTTCGCCCGCGCTGTTCGACGCGGAAACACGCGCGCAGCAGCGGGTGGCCGCCGCGCACGGGTTGCGGATGAGTGTGCTCGACGCGCGCGCGTTGCGCGAACGCGAGCCCGGCATCGGCGACGCGTTCTGCGGCGCATTCCACTGGCAGGACCCGAAGACGGTGTCGAGCCCCGGGGGCCTCACGAAGGCGTACGCGCGGCTGTTCGAGCGCGACGGCGGCACGTTCGTGCGCGGCGACGCGACGACGCTCGCGCAGGTGCGCGACGGCTGGCAGGTCGATACCGAGCACGGACCGATTGCGGCCCGTTCGGCCGTGGTCGCGCTCGGGCCGTGGTCCGATCACGTGTTCGCGCCGCTCGGCTACCGGATTCCGCTGCGCGCGAAGCGCGGCTATCACATGCATTACCGGCCGACCCGTGCGCCGCTGAACGTGCCCGTGTGCGATACCGAGGAGGGCTTCGTCGTCGCGCCGATGGAAGGCGGCCGCCTGCGGCTCACGACCGGCGTCGAGATCGCGTTGCGCGGCGCGCCGCCGACCGGCGTGCAGCTCGCGCGTGCCGAGCCGCTGGCGCGCGACGCGTTCGGCATCGGCGAGCGGCTCGATCCGGCGCCGTGGCTCGGCATGCGGCCGTGCACACCCGACATGCGGCCGGTGATCGGGCCTGCGCTGCGCCATCGCCATCTGTGGTTCGCGTTCGGCCACTGTCACCACGGGCTCACGCTCGGCCCCGCGACCGGGCGTCTGCTTGCCGAGATGATGACGGGCGCGCCGACCTACATCGATCCCCATCCGTACCGGCCCGCGCGCTTCGGCTGAGCCGGTTGCGATACGACGGCCGCCGCGCGTGCGGCCGTCACAGTTTTTCATTCGGCTGTCCGTATTGTGCGAAGGCTTGCAGTCGGAAATGATCTGCGCAATTGGCCGGAAAGAAATCGCGAAATAAGAAAAACGGAAAACGCGCGATTTATTAATGCATTTTCATGAAGATGAAATGCGACGCAGGCGGTCCGTCCGGGCCATCCGGCGACGTTTCGCAACGGACGTTCCGATGTGACCCGGGATGTACCGGAACACGTTACTTCCGGCCTCGCAAACGTTACGTTACATCCGCGCTCCTGACGCATTTATCATCAGATGATTGTGGCTGCGCGACCCGTTTATTTACCCGGAAATCCATATAAAACCGTTATTGGCTTGCAATGGGCCAACGAATGAATCCGTTTTATCCGGGTGGCACACTTCGTGCAATCCGTCCCCATGCTTTATCAACGTAGTGCCAACGAGATGGGGTAAGGATGAGACAAAACTTTAAATTGACGGGTGTGGCGCTGTCGGTCGCGACGGTGTTCGGGGTACTGGTTTCCGGTTCGGCTATCGCCGGGCCGCTCGATGCGCTGCCGATTCCGCAAGTCATCGTGAATCCGCCGACCAACAGCGTATCGATCGGGTTGGCCGCGACCGGCGCGTCGCCGCTGGGTTCGGTCACCGTGGCGACGGGCGGGGCGGGCGCGATTCAGACGTCGCTGGGCAATCCGGCGCAGGCCTTGTCGGGCGCGGTGAACGCGCTGCAGGGCGCGCTCGCCGGCGGTGGCGGCGCGGTGACGCCGCTCGCGCCGGTACAAGGCGTGGTGAACCAGGTGACGGGAGCGCTCGGTGGCGGCAATCCGGCCGGTGCGCTGACCGGGGCGCTGAATACGGCGACGGGGACGTTGAGCAATGCGGTTGGCACGGTAACGGGCGCAGTGGGGAATGTGGGCGGCGGAGCGAATCCGCTGGCGCCGGTGCAGGGCGTGGTGAATCAGGCGACCGGGGCGCTTGGTGGTGGCAACCCCGCCGGCGCGCTGACCGGTGCTCTTGGCACGGTGACGGGCGGGCAGGGTAACGTCGGCGGCGCGAATCCGCTGGCGCCGGTTCAGGGTGTGGTGAATCAAGTGACGGGTGCGCTTGGCGGCGGCAACCCGGCCGGCGCACTGACCGGCGCTCTCGGCACGGTGACGGGCTGGCTGGGTAATGTCGGCGGCGGTGCTAACCCGCTGGCGCCGGTTCAAGGCGTGGTGAATCAAGTGACGGGTGCGCTCAGCGGCGGCAACCCGGCCGGCGCGCTGACCAGTGCTCTCGGTACGGTGACGGGCGGGCTGGGTAACGTCGGCGGCGCGAATCCGCTGGCGCCGGTTCAGGGTGTGGTGAATCAAGTGACGGGTGCGCTTGGCGGCGGCAACCCGGCCAGCGCGCTGACCGGCGCCCTCGGCACGGTGACAGGGGCGCTCGGTAACGTCGGCGGCCCGAACCCGCTGACGCCGATCCAGAACGTCGTCGACCAGGTCACGGGCACGCTGGGCAGCGGCAATCCGGCCGGTGCGCTGAGCAACGCGGTCAATACGATCACGGGGACGCTCGGCAACATCGGCGGCGCGTCGAGCCCGCTGGCACCGGTGCAAGGCGCCGTCACGCAACTCGCCGGCACGCTCGGCAATGGCAACCCGGCCAGTGCACTGACGGACGCCGTGAACGTGGTGACGGGCGCGCTCGGCAACCTTGGCGGCACGAACCCGCTGGCGCCGGTACAAGGCGTCGTGAACCAGGTCGTCGGCACGCTATCGGGCGCCGGCGGCGGCAGCCCGATCGCGCCGATCACGAACCTCGTCAGCGGCCTGCAGAACGCGCTGCCGACGGGCGGCAACGCGGCCGGCGCGCTGGCCGGTGCGCTCGGTTCGGTGACGGGCGCGCTCGGCAGCCTCGGTAGCACGAACCCACTGGGCCCGGTACAAGGCGTCGTGAACCAGGTGGTCGGCACGCTCGGCGGCAGCAACCCGGCGGGCGCACTGAGCAACGCAGTCAACTCGGTGACGGGCGCACTCGGCAACCTCGGCGGCTCGAACCCGCTGGCGCCGGTACAGGGCGTCGTGAACCAGGTGGTCGGCACGCTGGGCGGCAGCAACCCGGCCGGCGCACTGAGCAACGCAGTCAGCTCGGTGACGGGCGCCCTCGGCAGCCTCGGCGGCACGAACCCGCTGGCGCCGGTGCAGGGCGTCGTGAACCAGGTCGTCGGCACGCTGTCGGGCGCAGGCGGCAGCAGCCCGATCGCGCCGATCACGAACCTCGTCAGCGGCCTGACCGGCGGCAGCAACCCGGCCGCCGCGCTGACCAATGCGCTCGGTTCGGTGACGGGGGCCCTCGCGAACGGTCCGGCGGCCCTCGGGCAGGCGGCCGGCGCGTTGTCGGGCGCGGCCGGTTCGACGGCTGCAGCGGGCGGCAGCCTGCTCGGCTCGGGCGCGAGCGCGGCGGGCAGCACGGCGAGTGCAGCCGGTTCGCTGCTGTCGACGGGCGGCAACGCGACGGCGACGGTCGTCAATGCGGCCGGCACGACGCTGGGCACGGCGCTGGGTTCCACGCCGAGCCTGTCGGTCACGCCGCACTCGGGCAACAATTCGGCGAACAACCCGCTCGCACCGGTGTCGACGCTGCTGCAGGCGGTGACGGGCGCATTGCCGAGGTAACCGGCCGGAGCGCGCGGCGAATCGCCTGCCGCGCACAACGGGTCGCACAACGCGGCATGGCAGCAATGTCATGCCGCGTTTTCTTTGGGTTCCCGATCTATTTCATGGGAGGAATGGGCACTGTATTGCGGGGCGGAATGGAATAACCGGCCGGATTCGTCCGTTTACTTACCGAGTCGCGGCGCAGCCGGACAGCGGGATAATGGTCATGACGTAGTCGACGTCCCGTCCGGCGCCGCCGTGCCGCGATGCCATGCAAAGGAGAACGGGAATGAAGACGATGCTGTTCGCCATCGCGCTGACGGCCGCGATCGCGCGGCCCGCGGCCGCCGAGCCGCCGCAGGCCGGTGACGGGAAACTGGTCGACGAAGATCACATGACGCTATACGTGTTCGATCACGACGCGCCGGGCAAGAGCACGTGCACCGGCACCTGCGCGGCCAACTGGCCGCCGGCGCTCGCCGACGGATACGACAAGGCGTCGGGCGCACTGAGCCTCGTCACGCGCGACGATGGCAAGAAGCAATGG
This sequence comes from Burkholderia sp. BCC1993, assembly GCF_905339865.1. Lineage (NCBI taxonomy): Bacteria > Pseudomonadati > Pseudomonadota > Betaproteobacteria > Burkholderiales > Burkholderiaceae > Burkholderia > Burkholderia sp. BCC1993. The sequence goes on from NZ_CAJPGZ010000006.1 coordinate 348,622, forward strand.
GCGTACCGCGGCCGTCCGCTGTACCGCTGGAAGATGGACCGCAAGGCCGGTGATGCGGGCGGCGACGGCGTCGGCGGCATGTGGCACGTCGCGCGCCCCTGAGAACGGACTGACGGACTGACGGGCTGACGGCGCGGCGACGCGCAAGGCATCCGGATGAGCTACGAATCGGACCTGCTGGTGTGGCTGCCGCATCTCACCCGGTATGCGCGCGCGCTGACGGGCGACCGGGCCTGGGCGGACGATCTCGTGCAGGACACGCTCGAGCGCGCGCTGAACCGGCCGCCGCGTGACGGCGGCAACCTGCGCGCGTGGCTGCTGACGCTGCTGCGCCACCGGTTCATCGACCAGTTGCGCGCGCGGCGCGAGATCGCGGTCGACGATGCTACCGCGCCGTGGCAGACGATGGCCGCGCCGAACGACGAGATCGGCGGCCTGCTGCTGCGCGACGTGCAGCGCGCGCTGTACCGGCTGCCGGTCGAGCAGCGCGAGGTGCTGCTGCTGGTCGCGCTCGAGGAGTTGAGTTACCGCGACGCCGCACAGGTGCTCGGCGTGCCGGTGGGGACGGTGATGTCGCGGCTGTCACGGGCGCGTGAACAGATGCGTGCGCTGCTGTCCGGCGAGCCGCCGGCGCACGGCGCGGCCGCGTTACGGGTGATCGGGAAGACATGATGGACGACGACGATCCGCGCAAACCTTCGAACGATCGGGACGATGCCGTGTCGGCCCAGCTGCTGTCGGCGCTGCTCGACGGCGAGCTGTCCGGGCAGGAGCGCCGCGAGGTGCTCGAGCGGCTGCAGTCCGATCCGCGGGAGGCCGACCGGTTCGCGCATTACGGCGCGCAGCGCGATGCGTTGCACGCGCTGTTCCCGCTGCCGGCTGCCGCACCCGCGCTGTTCGTGCAGCGCCGCGCGCCGCGCTGGCGTGGCCTTGCCTATGCGTTCGCGGGGCTGGCGGCCGGGCTGGTGATCGGCATCGCGCTGCACGCGGGCTGGACGACGTTCGGCGCTGAGCCGGCATTCGCCGCACGCGCGGACGTCGCGTACGCCGTGTATGCGGCCGAGCGGGAGCACCCGGTCGAGGTCGACGCACGCGATCCGGCGCGCCTTGCCGCGTGGCTGTCCGCGCGTCTCGGGCGGCCCGTGCGTGCGCCGTCGCTCGACGAATACGGCTATGCATTGCTGGGCGGCCGGCTGCTGCCGGGCGACGCGGGGCCGGCGGCGCAACTCGTGTACCAGCGCGCGGACGGCAAGCGCGTGACGCTCTACATGACGGCCTACGATGCGCGGCGTTTCGCGCCCCGGGCGATGTCGGCCGACGGCCGCCATACGTATTTCTGGTCGGATCGCGGCATGGGTTATGCGCTCTCCGGGCGCGCCGACGAACGACGCCTGCGCGAGCTCGCGATCGAAGCATGCGGCGCGCTCGGCGGGCCGACCGACGCGTGGAAGGGATGAAGCGCGCGGCATCGGCAGGGAGCCAATGATGAACGCGAAGGTGGCGATGGTGGTGGTGGCGCTCGCGGCATGCGCCGGGCTCGCGCGGGCGGACGGCGATGCCCCGGTGCGCGTGCCGGTTGACGCCGACGGCGTGCAGCGGGTGGCGATCGTCGGCGGCAGCTATTTCTTTCGCCCGAACCACGTGATCGTCCGCGCGCATGTGCCGGTGGAACTGACCGTATCGGCCGAACCGGGCGTCGTGCCGCACAGTTTCGCGATCGACGCGCCGCAGGCCGGCATCGCGGTGCGTACCGAACTCGGCACGACGCCGCGCACGTTGCGCTTCACGCCGACGGCGCCCGGCCGCTTCGCCTACTATTGCACGCATCGGCTGCTGTTCCTGCGCAGTCATCGCGAGCGCGGAATGGAAGGCGTGCTCGACGTCGAGGCGGCGCCATGATTGCCGCGTTGCTGGCCGCGAGCCTGATAGGAGCGAGCATGACAGCCGACCCCGTGACCGTCGCGCAGACGCATTTCGACCAGGTCCACTCGTACCGCGCGACGATCCGCTCGTCGGCGCGAAGCGGCGAGCACGCCGAATTCCACTATGCGTACCTGAAACCCGGTTTCGTCCGGATGGACTTCGTGTCGCCTCATCACGGCGCGGTGCTCGCGTACGATCCCGGCGACGGCAAGGTCCGGCTGCGCCCGTTCGGCGAGCATGCGCTGCCCGCGCTGACGCTGTCGCCGTCCAATCCGCTCCTGCGCAATCGCAGCGGCCATCGCGTCGACCGGTCGGACGTCGGCGTGCTGCTGCGCAACGTGCATGCGCTGCAGCAGGGCGGTGCGACGGTGACGGAGGGCCGGGAAACCCTCGGCGGTCGCACCACGCTGCGCGTGTCGGTGACGGGCGCACCCGCGCACGTGGTCGACGGCGTGCATCGCTATCGTCTGTGGCTGGACACCGAGGACGGCTTTCCGCTGAAGGTGGTCAGCTTCGCGGACGACGACGGCGCGCCGCTCGAGACGGTGACGCTCGACGACGTCGAGATCGACGTTGCGTTTCCCGCCCGCTTTTTCGCACCCTGATCCCTGATCCCGACGACTCATGCCGGAGGCAGCATGGCGGAATACCGGTTTTCGACGACGTGGCGCGTGGACGCGTCGCTCGCGGCTGTCTGGGACGCGATCTACCAGGTCGATCGCTGGCCCGACTGGTGGAAGAGCGCCGTGCGGACCGTCGAGATCGAACCCGGTGATGCGCACGGCGTCGGCGCGCTGCAGCGATACACGTGGAAAGGCGCGTTGCCGTACCGGCTGACCTTCGACATGCGCGTGCTGCGCGTCGAGCGGCTGCATGTGCTCGAAGGCCGCGCGAGCGGCGCGATCGAAGGCGACGGCTGCTGGTCGTTCGCCGGCGACGGCACGCGCACCGTCGTGCGCTACGACTGGCACATCCGCACGCGCGAGCGCTGGATGAACTGGTTGGAGCCGGTCGCGCGCCCGCTATTCGCCTGGAATCACGACGTCGTGATGCGCGAAGGCGCGAAAGGGCTCGCGCGCCGGCTGGGCGCGACGGTCGAGACCGACGGCCGGACGTTCCAGCCGGTCGCCGGCTGTCCGGACACGTGACGATCTCGCGGTCTGTCCCGGCCTCTTTGGCGTCCGAGCGGCCTTTTTCATGCGATGCCGGACGACCGAGGGAACTCGGTGCCTGCCCCGTGTCAAATTGGGGCGATGGTCGGGATATCCCGTATCCCGTCCGCTCCCGGTGTGCGGGGTTGACGTTTATGTGGTTGTTTTGAATGGGATTTTTCGATTTCTCCCCGTTTTTCCGCCGTTCCGCCCCGCACGAAAAAACCTCCGTCGCCCCTTCTTGAATTTGTCAAAACCCGTCCATATAATTAGCACTCGCTGCACGAGAGTGCTAACAATTCTCTGCCGGGCGAACCGCCGGGCAGATTCCCTAAGCGTTCTTCAATCTCAGTCAAGAGAGGAGTGAATATGAACCTTCGTCCTTTGCACGATCGCGTGATCGTCAAGCGCCTGGATCAGGAAACCAAGACCGCCTCGGGCATCGTGATCCCCGAAGCTGCTGCTGAGAAGCCGGATCAAGGCGAGATCCTCGCAGTCGGCCCGGGCAAGCGCGACGACAAGGGCGCGCCGATCGCGCTCGACGTGAAGGTCGGCGATCGCGTGCTGTTCGGCAAGTACGCTGGCCAGACCGTCAAGGTCGACGGCCAGGAGCTGCTGGTCATGCGCGAAGAAGACATCATGGCCGTGGTCAACGCGAAGTAAGCGTCCACTGACGGTACATATTCTCAAGAATTCAAGGAGTTAGAAGATGGCAGCTAAAGACGTCGTATTCGGCGATTCCGCCCGTTCGAAGATGGTCGAAGGCGTGAACATTCTCGCCAACGCAGTCAAGGTCACGCTGGGTCCGAAGGGCCGCAACGTCGTGCTCGAGCGCAGCTTCGGCGGCCCGACGGTCACCAAGGACGGTGTGTCGGTCGCGAAGGAAATCGAGCTGAAGGACAAGCTCCAGAACATGGGCGCGCAAATGGTCAAGGAAGTCGCTTCCAAGACCAGCGACAACGCAGGCGACGGCACGACGACGGCAACCGTCCTCGCGCAATCGATCGTTCGCGAAGGCATGAAGTACGTCGCATCGGGCATGAACCCGATGGACCTGAAGCGCGGCATCGACAAGGCAGTCGCAGCGGCTGTCGAAGAGCTGAAGAAGATCAGCAAGCCGTGCACGACGAACAAGGAAATCGCACAGGTCGGCTCGATCTCGGCGAACAGCGACACGTCGATCGGCGATCGCATCGCTGAAGCGATGGACAAGGTCGGCAAGGAAGGCGTGATCACCGTCGAAGACGGCAAGTCGCTGGCTGACGAACTCGACGTCGTCGAAGGCATGCAGTTCGACCGTGGCTACCTGTCGCCGTACTTCATCAACAACCCGGACAAGCAAGTTGCCGTCCTCGACAACCCGTTCGTGCTGCTGCACGACAAGAAGGTGTCGAACATCCGTGATCTGCTGCCGGTACTCGAGCAAGTCGCGAAGGCTGGCCGTCCGCTGCTGATCATCGCTGAAGACGTCGAAGGCGAAGCGCTCGCAACGCTGGTCGTCAACAACATCCGCGGCATCCTGAAGACCGTTGCGGTCAAGGCGCCGGGCTTCGGCGATCGCCGCAAGGCCATGCTGGAAGACATCGCGATCCTGACCGGCGGTCAAGTCGTCGCGGAAGAAACCGGCCTGACGCTCGAGAAGGCAACGCTGGCAGAACTGGGCCAGGCGAAGCGCATCGAAGTGGGCAAGGAAAACACGACGATCATCGACGGCGCAGGCGAAGCCGTGAACATCGAAGCGCGCGTCAAGCAAGTTCGCACGCAAATCGAAGAAGCGACGTCGGACTACGACCGTGAAAAGCTGCAAGAGCGCGTGGCCAAGCTGGCCGGCGGCGTGGCAGTGATCAAGGTCGGTGCTGCGACCGAAGTCGAAATGAAGGAAAAGAAGGCACGTGTCGAAGACGCACTGCACGCAACGCGCGCAGCTGTGGAAGAAGGCATCGTGGCAGGCGGCGGCGTTGCGCTGATCCGCGCTCGCACCGCGATCGCAGCCCTGACCGGCGCGAACGCCGACCAGAACGCCGGCATCAAGATCGTGCTGCGCGCAATGGAAGAGCCGCTGCGCCAGATCGTCACGAACGGCGGCGAAGAAGCGAGCGTCGTGGTGGCGGCAGTGGCTGCAGGCACGGGCAACTACGGCTACAACGCAGCAACGGGCGAGTACGTCGACATGGTTGAAGCCGGCGTCGTCGACCCGACCAAGGTCACGCGCACCGCACTGCAGAACGCAGCTTCGGTTGCTGGCCTGCTGCTGACGACGGACGCAGCTGTCGCAGAACTGCCGAAGGAAGACGCACCGATGGCCGGCGGCATGCCGGGCGGCATGGGCGGCATGGGCATGGACATGTAATCGACTTCGGTCGATGGTGTCCGGGGCGCGCAGCGATGCGCGTTCCAGCCAAAGAAAAAGACCCGCAGCGATGCGGGTCTTTTTTTATGTGCGCGCAAAAAAGGGCGGACATTTGGGGGCGGACCTGCCGCCCCGGCGCGAGGGTGAGCCGCGTGCAACGGCGGCGCAGGGCCGCCGTGCGGGTTCAATGCCGGGCGATCCGCGGCGAGCTTTTGCTGCTTTCCGTCACCGGGCGCCCGCCTTCCTCATCGTTGCTGCGGGCCCAGAAGAACCGGTCGGGCAGGTACGCGCCCATGCCGGGCCGGAACGCGTCGCGCACGGCCTGGTACAGGTATTCCTGCGCCTCGCGCACCGCTTCGGGCGGCTCCTGGCCATTCGCGAGCAGGGCGGCGATCGCCGCGCCGAGCGTATCGGTGATGCCCATCAACCGGTGCGGCGAGCGATCCCACATGTCTTCGCGAAGCTGGCCTTCCTCGCCGTACAGCGTGTTGACGAGCCGGTGCGAGCCCGTCTCCGACGACAGGATGTACTCGCAGCCCTGCGACAGCAGGTGCGACACGGCCGCATCGAGATTCGGCGCCTCGGCATCGCCGTCCGGCTGCGCGAGCGCGATCAGCGTCGCGTGGTCGGCGACCAGCAGCGTCGTCTGCGGCGCGAGCAGGTCGGCGATCGATTCGCGCAGGTCGTCGGCGGCGAGCACGTGCTCGTCGTCGAGCGTGAAGTCCGGCGCGAGCACGAGCGGCACGCCGTCGTAGTCGGCGACCACTTCGGCGATCGCGCTCACGACTTCCGCGCGCGTCGCCGCGCCGATCTTGAACGCGGCGACCGGCATGTCCTCGAGCAGCATGCGCGCCTGGGCGGCGACGACATCGGGATCGAGACCGGTCACTTCGTCGCAGGCGGCGGAGTCGCGCACGGTATAGCCCGTCAGGACGGACACGCCGTGGCAGCCCATGCTCGCCAGGGTCATCAGATCGGCTTGGAGGCCGGAGCCGCCGGTGGGATCGGACAGGCCGAAGGTGAGGACGATCGGAGGGGCGTTGCTGGACATGTAAAAATGGGGCAAGAAAAAAACGACGGAACTGCGGACGGCGAGGCGAAGTGGGCGTTTGGGCCCTGTGTTGCCCGGCAGGCCGCACTTTCCAGCCATTATGCGGCGGAATCCGGCCCGCACGACGGATTTTTTAGCGCAGCGCAACGTAGTTGCCGTACTCCAGTGCGATTGCTAGGCAGTCCGGCCCCGACACGGTACCATCATGGCTCCCGAATTTACCGACTTTTCCCGACGCGGCTTAAGATGGAATACAAGAGCTGGATGTGCCTGATTTGTGGCTGGATTTATGACGAAGAAGCCGGGCTGCCCGAAGAGGGCATCGCCCCGGGCACGCGCTGGGAAGACGTCCCGATCAACTGGACGTGCCCCGAATGCGGCGCTCGCAAGGAAGACTTCGAGATGGTCCAGATCTGACCGGACCCTTGGCCAACGGACACACGGCTGCGGCCTCGCGGTTGCCCGGTGCTTGCGCGCCGCGGCCGGCGCGAGCGACTTGACGATGACAGGCGCGCGTGTCCATGACGGCCGATCCGGCGAACGTTCCCCACCCTGACGCATTGCCCAACCCGCGCGGCGGGGCTGTGCGCGCGGCCGACGCGTGGCTCGCGGCCGCCGCCGACGCATTCGAGCGTCGCGACGACGCGGCCGCGCCGCTGTCGGCCGCTGCCGCCGTGCTGGCGGAGGCCGGCTGGCTGCCGGCCGCCCGATTCGCGGGGCAACTGGCCGCCGCGGTGCCGGTCGTCGCCACCGAACCGGCTTCCGCCGCCTGGCGCCTCGCGTTGCGCGATTTCAGCGCGGCGGTCGGGCGCCACAATCTGCGCGAGCTGGCCTGCTCACCCATCCTGTTCGACCATTTCCGTGCGCTGCGTGCGCAAAGCTCGGCCGACCTGCACGCGAGCGTGCCGCTCGACGCGCTGGCACTCGTCGGGCGCGCGATGCCGCCGGCGACGCTGCGCGCGCTGCCCGACGCATTCGCGAGCCGCGCGCGGGCCCGTTACGAGCAGGCGCTGCTCGGCGTGCTGCGCGCGCCGCACGGCACGCCGGACGCGGCGCTCGACGAGCTCGACACGACCCTGACCGCGCTGGCCGACGACGCGCCCTACGATTTCTGGCGGCTCGCCGCCGCGTGCCTGCGCGCGCTGCGCGCCTGCGCCGCGCCCGAACTGAAGCGTTTCCTCGCACGGACCAACCTGCTGCTCGGCGAGCACGCGCAGGGCAGGCGCAGCGCGCCGCCGGCGCTCGTGCGCGAGACGGTTGCGTTGCTGTGGCGCGATTTCGCGCTGTTCGGCGCGGCCGCGGAAGACGTCGCGCTCGTCGACGTGCTGCACGACTATGGGCTGACCGTGGACTGGCACGTCGCCGGCACGCCCGCGTCCGAGGCGCTGTGGGAAGCAGGCGCCGCGCAGGCCGAGCATGAGGCGGTCGCGGCGGCGCCCACCCGCATGCTCGGCGTCGTGACCGTCAACGCGCACGCGTATGAGGATTTCCTGCAGACGGCCGACGCGTCGATGGCCGATCTGGCGGTCGATGCGGCCACGGCCGATGCGGGGGCCGCATGGCGCGCATCCGCGGCCGCCTACCGGGTCGGTACGGCCGCATGCGCGCTCGGGCTCGGTCACGCGGCGCTGCTGGCCGACACGCTCGGGCTCGCATGGCGCCGTGCCGCACACGGCCTGCCGCTCGCCGACGGTGGGCTCGACGCGCACGGCCGGGCATCCGACCTGCTGCGCGGCGCGCTGCTGAAGATCGCCGCGGGGGTGGCGCCGCCGGACCTGACCGCGGCATCCGAGGCGCTCGGCGCGGCGCTCGCCCGGACCTGATGCGCAACGGGGCGCGACCGCAGCGGCAGCCCTTGCCACGCGGGCCGGCAACACGCTGCCGACAGCGCCCGCGCGCGTGTTAGAGTGCCATGTGATCCGCGCGCGTCGTTGCCAGCGTCGTGCGGCGTTGCTTGTTGATCGCGGCCCGGTCAGGCCGCGGCGTCTTTGCTAAAATTCAAACCATGTCAAAGCCTTCCGATCGCATCAATCTCACCAACCAGTTCCTGATCGCCATGCCGAACATGGCGGATCCGACGTTTTCGGGAACGGTGGTCTATCTTTGCGATCACAGCGAGCGCGGTGCGCTCGGCCTCGTCATCAATCGGCCCACCGACATCGACCTCGAATCGCTGTTCAGCCGCATCGACCTGAAGCTCGACATCGAGCCGCTGCTGCACATTCCCGTGTACTTCGGCGGCCCGGTCCAGACCGAGCGCGGCTTCGTGCTGCACGAGCCGGTCGAGGGCGCGAACTACAACTCGTCCATGTCGGTCGAGGGCGGGCTCGAGATGACGACGTCGAAGGACGTGCTCGAGGCGGTCGCGACGGGCACCGGCCCGAAGCGCTTCCTGCTGACGCTCGGCCATGCCGGCTGGGGCGCCGGGCAGCTCGAGGAAGAAATTTCCCGCAACGGCTGGCTGACGGTCGCCGCCGATCCGCGCATCGTGTTCGACACGCCGGCCGAGGAGCGTTTCGAAGCCGCACTTGGCCTGCTCGGCGTCAGCTCGTCGATGCTGTCCGGCGAAGCAGGGCACGCATGAGTGGCGCGAGCGCGCGCGACGCGACGCTCCTGGCGTTCGATTACGGCGAGAAGCGGATCGGCGTCGCGATCGGGAATGCGCTGACGCGCTCGGCCCGCGCCCTCGTCGTGATTCCCAACCTGAACCGCGAGCACCGCTTCAAGGCGGTCGGCGAACTGCTGGCCGAATGGCGGCCGGACGCGCTCGTCGTCGGCCTGCCGATGCATCCGGACGGCACGCCGCACGACATGACGCAGCAGGCGAAGCGTTTCGGCAACCAGCTGAACGGCCGCTTCGGGCTGCCCGTCACGTGGGTCGACGAACGCTATTCGTCGGTCGAGGCCGAGGCCGGGCTGCGCGAGCGCAACGTGCGCGGGCGCGCACGCGCCGAGATGCTCGATGCCGAGGCCGCGCGCGTGATCCTTCAACAGTATCTCGATCAATTGTCCGACCATGAGCACCATTGATGCCGACGCGCTCTACCGCGTCCTGCTCGACCAGATCCGCGACGCATACGGCACGGCCTTCGCCGAGCCGGGCGGCCCGCGGCTCGCCGGCATTCACAGCGGCGGCGCCTGGCTCGCCGAGCGCCTCGCGCGCGATCTCGGCGCGCCGGGGTTCGGCGTCGTGAACGTCGCGCTGCATCGCGACGATTACGCGAAGAAGGGGCTGCACAGCCAGGCGAGCCCCACGTCGCTGCCGTTCGAGGTCGACGGCGCGCGCATCGTGCTCGTCGACGACGTGCTGTACACCGGCCGCACCGTGCGCGCCGCGCTCAACGAACTGTTCGACTACGGCCGTCCGGCCGCGGTCGAGCTTGCGGTGCTCGCCGATCGCGGCGGCCGCGAACTGCCGGTCGCCGCGCGTTTCGCGGGCGGCACCCTCGACGTGCCGGCCGATGCGACGCTCGTGCTCGCGCGCGACGAAGCCGCGCAGCTCACGCTGCGCATCGAGGCGCGCGGCGCCTGAGCGAACCGCGAAACCGTATCCCGGGCCGCCGCTTCGTACCGCGGCCCGTTTGCATAGTTGGAATCACGCACACCATGACCACCGACACCACTGGCCGCACCGGCAATCCCGCCGCGGCCGCGAGCCCCGAGCGGTTCCGCTACGGTTTCCTGAAGGGCAACCCGCAGCTCACGAAAAACGGCGAGTTGAAACACCTGCTGTCGATCGAGGGCCTGCCGCGCTCGATCGTCAACCACATTCTCGACACGGCCGAGCAGTTCGTCAGCGTGACGGACCGCGAGGTGAAGAAGGTGCCGCTCCTGCGCGGCAAGTCGGTGTTCAACCTGTTCTTCGAGAACTCGACGCGCACGCGCACGACCTTCGAGATCGCCGCGACGCGCCTGTCGGCCGACGTGCTGAACCTGAACATCAACGCGTCGTCGACGAGCAAGGGCGAGTCGCTGCTCGACACGATCAACAACCTGTCGGCGATGCATGCCGACCTGTTCGTCGTGCGCCATGCGTCGAGCGGCGCGCCGTACCTGATCGCCGAGCACTGCGCGCCGCACGTGCACGTGATCAACGCGGGCGACGGTCGTCATGCACACCCGACGCAGGGCCTGCTCGACATGTACACGATCCGTCACTACAAGCGCGACTTCACGAAGCTGCGCGTGGCGATCGTCGGCGACATCCTGCATTCGCGCGTCGCGCGCTCGGACATCCACGCGCTCACCACGCTCGGCGTGCCGGAAGTGCGCGCGATCGGCCCGCGCACGCTGCTGCCGGGCGGCCTCGAGCAGATGGGCGTGAAGGTGTTCCACAACCTCGACGAAGGGCTGAAGGGCGTCGACGTGATCATCATGCTGCGCCTGCAGAACGAGCGGATGAGCGGCGCGCTGCTGCCGTCCGCGCAGGAATACTTCAAGACCTGGGGCCTGACGCCCGAGCGCCTCGCGCTCGCCGCGCCCGACGCGATCGTGATGCACCCGGGCCCGATGAACCGCGGCGTCGAGATCGACTCGCAGGTCGCCGACGGTCCGCAGTCGGTGATCCTCAACCAGGTCACGTTCGGCATCGCCGTGCGGATGGCGGTGATGGGCATCGTCGCCGGCAACAGCGACTGAGCCCGCTTTCGCGCATCCTTATTCACGCAATCAACGCATTTACAGACAGCGCATGAAGATTCATATCAAAGGCGGCACGCTGATCGACCCGGTCGCCGGCACCGAACGGCAGGCCGACGTATTCGTCGCGGACGGCAAGATCGCCGCGCTCGCGGCAGCAGGGACGGCGCCGGCCGGTTTCGACGCGGACAAGACGATCGACGCGTCGGGCCTGATCGTCGCTCCCGGTCTCGTCGACCTGTGCGCGCGGCTGCGCGAGCCCGGCTACGAGCACAAGGCGACGCTTGCGTCCGAGATGGCCGCGGCCGTCGCGGGCGGCGTGACGACCCTCGTGTGCCCGCCGGACACCGACCCCGTGCTCGACGAGCCGGGCCTCGTCGAGATGCTCAAGTTCCGTGCCCGCAACCTGCACCAGGCGAACGTCCATCCGCTCGGCGCGCTCACCGTCGGCCTCAAGGGCGAAGTGATCACCGAGATGGTCGCGCTGACCGAATCGGGCTGCGTCGGCTTCACGCATGCGAACGTGCCAGTACGCGACACGCAGGTGCTGCTGCGCGCGCTGCAATACGCGAGCACCTACGGCTACACGACGTGGCTGCGTCCGCTCGACGCGTTCATCGGCCGCGGCGGCGTCGCCGCGAGCGGCGCGCTCGCGTCGCGGCTCGGGCTGTCCGGCGTGCCGGTCGCGGCCGAGACGATCGCGCTGCACACGATCTTCGAACTGATGCGCGTGACGGGCGCGCGCGTGCACCTTGCGCGCCTGTCGTCGGCGGCCGGCCTTGCGCTTGTGCGTGAAGCGAAGGCCGAGGGGCTGCCCGTGACGTGCGACGTCGGCGTGAACCACCTGCACCTGATCGACGTCGACATCGGCTACTTCGATTCGCAGTTCCGGCTGGACCCGCCGCTGCGCGGCGAGCGCGATCGCGAAGCGATCCGCGCGGCGCTCGCCGACGGCACGATCGATGCGATCTGCTCCGATCACACGCCGGTCGACGACGACGAGAAGCTGCTGCCGTTCGCCGAAGCGACGCCGGGCGCGACGGGGCTCGAACTGCTGCTGTCGCTCACGGTGAAGTGGGCCGATGAAACGAACACGCCGCTCGCGCAGGCGCTGCGCCGCATCACGGCCGCGCCGGCCGACGTCCTGCAGTTGCCGGCAGGCCGCCTGGCCGAAGGCGGCGCGGCCGACCTGTGCGTGTTCGACCCGCGCGCGCACTGGCGCGTCGAGCCGCGCGTGCTGAAGAGCCAGGGCCACAACTCGCCGTTCCTCGGCTACGAACTGCCGGCCTGCGTGCGTGCGACGCTCGTGGCGGGGCAGGTCGCGTTCGAGCGTCACTGAACCCAGCCGGATCTTCGCCATGACCGCTCTTCGCAAGCTGCGTCTCGTCTTTCACCTGCTGCGCGGCATGGCGATCGTCGCGCTGCGCTTTTCGCATGTCACGCCCGCGCGCCGCGCCGAAATGACGCGCCGCTGGTCGCTCAAGATGCTGCGGATCTGCGGGATGCGTCTCGTCGTGCACAACGACGGCGCGCGGCTCGACGCGAGCGCGCTCGTGGTCGGCAATCACGTGTCGTGGCTCGACATCTACGCGGTCAACGCATGGCGGCCGACGCCGTTCGTGTCGAAGGCCGAGGTGCGGCAGTGGCCGGTCGTCGGCTGGCTCGCCGAGAAGCTCGATACCGTGTTCCTGCAGCGCGAGAAGCGTACCGAGGCGATGCGGATCATGCACGAGATGGCCGAGCGCCTGCGCGGCGGCGGGCTGATGTGCGTGTTTCCGGAAGGCACCACGTCGGACGGGCAGGCGCTGCTGCCGTTTCATGCGAACCTGTTCCAGGCCGCGGTGTCGGCCGGCTGCGCGGTGCAGCCGGTCTGCCTGATGTACGAGGACGCGCAGCGGCGGCAGTCGGTCGCGCCGGCCTACACGGGCGAGCTGTCGCTCGGGATGTCGCTCGACATGGTGTTGCGCGGCGGCCCGCTCGTCGCGCATCTCTACGTGTGCGAGCCGATCGCGCCGGGCGGTGATCGGCGCATGACGTCGGCGGCGGCGCGCGATGCGATCGCCGCCGCGCTGGCGACGTTGCAGGAGAAGGTCGGCAAGCCGTCGGCCGAGTCGCTCGCGGAGTTGCAGAAGCATGCGTATCCGGCGACCGAGCTCGGCGGCGGTGCGGCGGGTGATGCGGCGGCCGAGGAGCCGGTGCCGGGGCGGGAGGGGTGATGCTTCATTCCGCCCGCGCGCCGCGCGTGCGGATTATTCGCCGCCCGGCGTGCGGCACGCCTCGCACTGCACCTGCGTGACCGTACGCTGCGCCGGGTCGGCCGTCAGTCGCACGGCCGACAACTGATTTCCCCATACGCATCCCGAATCGAGCGCGACGACGTTGTCGCGCAGCATCAGGCCGAGCGCGGCCCAGTGACCGAACACGACCGTTACGTTTTCGGTGCGGCGCGCCGGTACGTCGAACCACGGCAGGTAGCCCGGTGGCGCGCTGTCGGGGCCGCCGTTCGCCTTGAACTCCATCGCGCCATCGGGCGTGCAGAATCGCAAGCGCGTGAACGCGTTGAACGCGACGCGCATCCGGTCGCGTTTTTTCAGGTTCGGACTCCATTGATTCGGTTCGTTGCCGTACAGGCCTTGAAGCGTGTCGCGCCAGTCGGGGGCGCGCAGTGCGCGCTGGAGTTCGTCTGCGAGTTCGAGCGCGAGCGATGTGTCCCATTGCGGCAGTACGCCCGCGTGCACGAGCAGCATGTCGTTGTCGAAGTGCGCGAACGGGCGGTGGCGGACCCAGTCCAGCAGTGCGTCGGCGTCGGGCGCGTCGAGGATTTCGCCGATCGTGTCGCCCGGGCGTTCGGTGCGGATGCCGGCCGACACCGCGAGCAGATGGAGGTCGTGGTTGCCGAGCACGACGGTCGCGCGCGGGCCGAGGTCGACCAGCGCGCGCAGCGCGGCGAGGGAGTCGGGCCCGCGATTGACGATGTCGCCGGCGATCCATAGCGGGGTGTCGGCGGGCGCTGAAAGCTTTTCGGACAGCGACTGGAAAGCTGAATGACAGCCTTGGATGTCGCCGATGGCGATGGGGGTGCGGGTCATGAGGGGCGGATCCTGCGGGTTTCCCGGGAAAAAGAAAAGTAATCGGAATTCAGCATAATTTTTTGGTCGATGTTCTCGGAAATGCGCTTGATTTGGTGGGAAATTCCGTTGCCGGCAAGGGTGCGGAGCGCTGTATCAAGTTGTTAGCAACGTGGCTTTTGCGCCGCGCGGCTCCCTATAATTGTCGTTTTCCCGAACAAAATTAGCATTTCATGACTTTGGCGGACATGTTGACCGGTTAAAATTCCCGGTCTGATGTACCGAACACAATACTGACAAATTTGACGCGGCCAGCGCCCGACAGTGCGGGCCGCGCACTACGAGAGGGAACCTCATGATTCTGGTTACGGGCGGCGCAGGGTTTATCGGTGCCAACTTTGTACTCGACTGGCTGCGCGATTCCGACGAGGCAGTGCTCAATGTCGACAAGCTGACTTATGCAGGCAACCTCCGTACGCTGCAGTCGCTGGACGGAAATCCGAACCATGTGTTCGCACGCGTCGACATCTGCGATCGTACCGCGCTCGACGCACTGTTCGCCGAGCACAAGCCGCGCGCGGTGCTGCACTTCGCAGCCGAAAGCCACGTCGACCGCTCGATCCACGGCCCGGCCGATTTCGTGCAGACCAACGTCGTCGGCACGTTCACGCTGCTGGAGGCGACCCGCCAATACTGGAACGGCCTGAACGACGCCGACAAGGCGGCATTCCGGTTCCTGCACGTGTCGACCGACGAGGTGTTCGGCTCGCTGTCGGCGACCGATCCGCAGTTTTCCGAGACGACGCCCTATGCGCCGAACAGCCCCTATTCGGCAACGAAGGCAGGCTCGGACCATCTGGTGCGCGCCTATCATCACACGTACGGCCTGCCGACGCTGACGACGAACTGTTCGAACAACTACGGCCCGTACCAGTTCCCCGAGAAGCTGATCCCGCTGATGATCGCGAATGCGCTCGCCGGCAAGCCGCTGCCCGTGTACGGCGACGGCCAGAACGTGCGCGACTGGCTGTATGTCGGCGACCACTGCAGCGCGATTCGTGAAGTGCTCGCGCGCGGCGTGCCGGGCGAGACGTACAACGTCGGCGGCTGGAACGAAAAGAAGAACCTCGAGGTCGTGCATACGCTGTGCGACCTGCTCGACAAGGCGCGCCCGAAGGCGGCCGGTTCGTATCGCGACCAGATCACCTATGTGACGGATCGCCCGGGCCACGATCGCCGCTATGCGATCGATGCGCGCAAGCTTGAGCGCGAACTTGGCTGGAAGCCCGCGGAAACGTTCGAGACCGGCCTCGCGAAGACCGTCGACTGGTATCTCGACAATCAGGTCTGGGCCGACGAAGTCGCGTCGGGCGAGTACCGCAAGTGGGTCGAAACCAACTACGCGAAACGCGCTTGAGGAGACTCGCGATGGCACGTAAAGGCATCATTCTCGCGGGCGGTTCGGGCACGCGGCTGTATCCGATCACGCACGTCGTCTCGAAGCAGCTGCTGCCGGTGTACGACAAGCCGATGATCTACTACCCGCTGTCCACGCTGATGGTCGCGGGCATTCGCGATGTGCTGATCATCTCGACACCGCAGGATACGCCGCGCTTCGAGTCGATGCTCGGCGACGGCAGCCAGTGGGGCATGAACATCCAGTACGCGGTGCAGCCGTCGCCAGACGGCCTCGCGCAGGCGTTCATCATCGGCAAGGAATTCGTCGGCAACGATCCGTCGGCGCTGATCCTCGGCGACAACATCTTCTACGGCCACGATCTCGCGAAGCAGCTCGAGCGTGCGCACGCGCAGGAAGCCGGCGCGACGGTGTTCGCGTATCACGTGCACGATCCGGAGCGTTATGGCGTCGTCGAGTTCGACAAGTCGTTCCGCGCGCTGTCGATCGAAGAGAAACCGGCGCAGCCGCGTTCGAACTACGCGGTGACCGGCCTGTATTTCTACGACAACCGGGTGTGCGACATCGCGGCCGACATCAAGCCGTCGCCGCGCGGCGAGCTGGAAATCACCGACGTCAATTCGCGGTATCTGAAGGACGGTGCGCTCAATGTCGAGATCATGGGGCGCGGCTATGCATGGCTCGATACCGGCACGCACGATTCGCTGATCGAGGCGGCCAGCTTCATCGCGACGCTGCAGAAGCGGCAGGGTCTAGTGGTCGCGTGCCCGGAAGAGATTGCCTATCGCCGGAACTGGATCGACGCGGAGCAGGTGCTGAAGCTGGCACAGCCGCTCTCGAAGAACGCGTACGGGCAGTACCTCAAGAACATTCTCACGGATCAAGTCGCATGGCCATCCAAGTAACGGCGACGGCGCTGCCCGAAGTCAAGATCATCGAGCCGAAGGTGTTCGGCGACGCGCGCGGGTTCTTCTACGAAAGTTTCAACGGGAAGGAATTCGCCGAGCAGGTCGAACCCGGCATCGAATTCGTGCAGGACAACCATTCGCGCTCGTCGAAGGGCGTGTTGCGCGGGCTGCATTACCAGATCCAGCACGCGCAGGGGAAGCTCGTGCGCGTCGTCGAGGGCGAGGTGTTCGACGTCGCGGTCGATATTCGCAAGCACTCGCCGAACTTCGGCAAGTGGGTCGGTGTGGTGCTGTCGAACGACAATCACAGGCAACTGTGGGTGCCGCCCGGCTTTGCGCACGGGTTCGTCGTGTTGTCGGAGGCCGCGCAGTTCCTCTACAAGACGACCGACTACTGGTTCCCCGAGCACGAGCGGAGCATCGTCTGGAACGATCCCGAAATCGGGATCGAGTGGCCGATCGATTTCGAACCGCTGCTGGCTGCGAAGGATGCGGCCGGCAAGCGTTTGAGCGAAGCCGAAGTCTATGCGTGAGGTGGGTGTGAAACCTGAACCGACGATTCTCGTGACGGGTGTGAACGGGCAGGTCGGGTTCGAACTGCTGCGCTCGCTGCAAGGCCTGGGGCGCGTGGTGGCATGCGACCGTTCGATGCTTGATCTGTCCGATCTCGATCGGGTGCGCGGCATCGTTCGCGACCTCAAGCCGTCGATCATCGTGAATCCGGCCGCGTATACGGCGGTCGACAAGGCGGAGACGGACGTCGATGCCGCGCGTCGGCTGAACGCCGATGTGCCGCGCGCGTTTGCGGAGGAAGCGGCGCGCATCGGCGCGGCGCTGGTTCATTATTCGACGGACTACGTGTTCGACGGCACCAAAGAGGGTGCCTATGTCGAAACGGATGCGACCAATCCGCAGAACGTCTATGGTCTGACCAAGCTCGAGGGCGAACAGGCGATCGCTGCGACCGGGTGTGCGCATCTGATCTTGCGGACGAGCTGGGTTTACGGCCGGCGCGGCAAGAATTTCCTGCTCACGATGCTGAAGCTCGGCAGTGAGAGGCCGGAATTGAAAATCGTCGCGGACCAGATCGGCGCACCCACGTGGTCGAACTCAATCGCGACCGTCACGGCACACGTCGTTGCGCAGGGGCTGGCGGCCGATTCGCCCGAATGGTGGCGTGAGCGCTCCGGTATCTACCACTTCGCCGCAGGCGGTGAAACGTCCTGGCACGGCTTCGCGGAAGAGATTTTCCGTTTGTCGCTGGGTGACAAGGCGCCGCGAACGGTGCCGATTCCGGCGAGCGAATACCCGGTACCGGCGAAGCGGCCCGCGAATTCCCGCATGTCGGGCGAAAAGCTCATGCAGACGTTCGGACTGCGCATGCCTGCATGGGACGATGCGCTCAAGCTTTGCCTGGATGCCTGAATGACTAACGCTTCCGCACCGCGCGGAACGACTGGCTACGTTGTCGTTTTTTATCGACCGGATGCGGACTGCGTGGTCCGTGCGAATCGCCTGTGCGGATTCGGGCCGTGCGTGGTGGTCGACAACACCGAGCGCGCCGTGTCTGCCGCGTCATTAGGGCTCGACCCGAGCGCGATCTATATCGCGAACGGTGAGAATCGGGGGGTTGGCGAGGCGTTCAACCAGGGGGTCGAGCGCCTGATCGAACTGGGGTGCGAATTCGCGATGCTGTTCGACCAGGATAGCGAACCGGAGAGCGAACTCCTGCGCGGATTGCCGGAGGTGCTCGCATGCGAGCTGTCTAACGGCACGCGCGTCGCGCTGGCCGGCCCGGCCTACGACGACCGTCGCCTGGGAGGCGTCGTGCCATTCGTGCGATTCGGCTATTTCAAGCTCAAGCGGGTACCGCCGACGGGAACCCGTCCTGTGGACGTGGACTTCCTGATCAGCTCCGGTTCGTGCCTGAATCTGGGCGCTTGGCGGGAAATCGGGCCGATGGACGAGGGACTGTTCATCGACTTCGTCGACTTGGAGTGGTGCATCAGGGCGCGAGCGAAGGGGTATGCGGTGCTGGGCGTCCCCGCCTTCCGGCTTTCCCACGAACTGGGCGGTGAACCCGTTCGCGTATTCGGACGAAAGTACCCGGGGCACAACGCATTGCGCCACTATTACATGTTCCGTAACGCGATTGCGCTGTTCAAGCGCCGGTATGTTCCGTTGACGTGGAAATCGACCGAGTTCGTCAAGTTGCCGGTCAGGCTCGCGATCTATGCCATCTTCATGACGCCGCGACTCGACCATCTGCGGATGTCCCTGCTCGGGCTCTGGCATGGCGCAATCGGCCGGACTGGTGCCCGATAACCGTATCGTACGGACTGTCCCTCTATTTCCAACCTATTCTGACAGATTCAAAAATCTCGCATGTTTAATCTCGCATTCGGTGACCTCAAGCAGAGCGTCGTGTCCTGGCGGCTCTGGACATTGTTGGGTTGGCTGGAGGTCCGTCAGCGTTATGCGCGGTCACGCGTCGGGCCGTTCTGGCTCACGATCAGCATGGGTGTGGTCATCGGTTCGATCGGCGTCGTGTATGGCACGCTGTTCGGACAGAAGATGAGCGACTACCTGCCGTTTCTGGCGAGCAGCCTCGTGATGTGGGGCGTATTTTCGCAGACGATTCTCGAGGGCAGCGTCGCGTATATCAACAGCGGCACCTACATCCGGCAGGCCGCTACGCCGAAGCTGATCTATATCCTGCAGGTCGCGTGGCGCAACCTGATCGTGCTCGCGCACAACTTCGTGATCGTGCTGCTGCTGCTGGTCATCTTCGGCGTGAAGAACTGGGAGGCGCTGCTGTTCGTGATCCCGGGGCTGATCGTCTACATGCTGAATGCCATCTGGATCGCGATGATTGCGGGTCTGCTGTCCGCGCGCTTCCGCGACTTGCCGCAGATCATCGGTGCGTTGATTCAGGTCGCCTTCTATGTGACTCCGATCATCTACCGCCCGTCGTCCCTGAACCGGTATTCGTTCATCGTCGAATGGAATCCGCTGGCCTATCTTTTGGACATCGTCCGCGATCCGCTGATCGGCCAGATTTCTCCACCGTTGACGTGGGGCGTGACGATTGGAATGGCGCTGATCGGATGGCCCATTGCGCTGACGCTGACCGGCCGGTTTCTGAAACGTATTCCGTATTGGGTGTGAGGTCGCCAAATGGCTTTTATCGAACTGAAAGGGGCGACGCTGGATCTGCCCATCTACGATGTGCAGGGACGCTCGCTGAAACGTCAGGTTCTGCGCATGGGGCGCCGCAACACGATCGCGGAAGACAACGACGGCGTGATTGTCGTGCGTGCGCTCGACAACATCGATTTGCGCCTCGAGAGCGGTGACCGGATCGGCCTGATCGGCCACAACGGTGCCGGCAAATCGACGCTACTGAGAACGATGGCCGGCATCTACCCTCCGACGGCGGGCACGGTGGCCCGCAGCGGCAAGGTGGTTCCTCTACTCGACATCAGTCTCGGGATGGATGAAAACTCTACGGGACTCCAGAACATCCGGCTGCGCGGTCTGCTGCTGGGAATGAGCGACGCGGAGATTCGTGAGAAGCAACAGGAGATTGCCGACTTCTGCGAGCTTGGCGACTACCTGGACCTGCCGATTCGGACGTATTCGAGCGGTATGCGTGTGCGTCTCGCGTTTGCCGTCTCGACGGCGGTCGATGCCGAGATCCTGCTGCTCGACGAAGTGATGGGTGTCGGCGATGCGGCTTTCATGCATAAGGCTGAGCAGCGGCTCGCGGATCTGCATAGCCGGGCCGAAATCGTCGTGCTGGCGATGCATTCGAATCATGAAATCCGCCGTGTCTGCAATAAGGCACTCTGGATGGAGCGTGGTCGGGTGCGGGCATTCGGTGCGGTGGAAGAAGTCGTGTCGGCATACGAGGCGCAAGTCGGCGTCTGATTGTCGTGGTGAGGGCAAGATGGTTGCCGCGCACCGCGTTCTGCTTGAGATGGATGCAATGAATCTGGGAAATACTCGACTCGATGCGGATGGCTGCAGTGATCTGCCCATTTCGCCGGTTTCGCTCTGGTGGCCGGAGCTCACGATTGCATCGGCGTGGCGGGTGCATGCGCCGTTCGGCTTCTGGCTGATTGACGCGGTACGGCCTGCTGTCGTCGTCGAGTGGGGGATGCGCGATGGCTTCGGCTATTCGGTTTGGTGCCAGGCCATTCGCGATCTCGGATTGTCCGCTCGCTGCAGCGCGTTTGGTGAACTGCGTGACGGCGCGTTGCCGGCTGCGCGTGAGGCGTCCGAGCGCCAGGATCTGCACGCGCATCATGCGCGGCATTACGCGACGTTTTCGACACTTGCGTGCTCGACACTGGATGACGCGTGCGCGAGCGTTGCCGATGAGACGATAGGATTGCTTCATATCGATCATGCGCCCGAGGACGGTGACGTCCGTCGGATTTTCGACGCATGGCTGCCCAAGCTCGCGCCGGACGGGATCGTGCTGCTCCATGGCACGCAGCGGGACGCTGGCAATGGCATGCGCGATCTCTGGGCCGTGTTGCGGACCCGCTATCCGTCGTTCGAATTCGCACACGGATCGGGGCTCGGCGTTGTCGCTGTCGGCGAACGTTATCCTGTCCGGCTGCGCCCGTTGTTCGAATCAGGCGCGCGTGCCGAGTATATTGCCGGCCTCTACGCGCATCTGGGCGATGCGGTCATGCAGCGATTCGGCCAGAATGAACGTGCAGGCATGGTGCGCGTCGGCGTGGACCAGGGTGTTCCGGTTCGCGGCGCCGCCGCAATCGGTATATTGCAGGCGGCGGTCGACAAGCAGCGTACGCGGCTCGACGTGCTGACACGTCGACTGAAATCCGAAGCGCGTAGCGCGTATCTTGCAAACGAGCAGTTGCGGCAGGCTCGAGCAGAGGTCAACGCATTGCGCGGCTCGACGTCCTGGCGCATCACGGGACCGATGCGGGCTGCCGTCGGATCCATGCGCGGCCCCCGTAGAGTGGTGTCGAAGGTGAAGAACCTGTCGGCAATCGTGGGTACGTCCGTCCGGACGCGGGGCGTCGCCGCGACACTGCAAAAAATCGTCGGTGCGCGAAAGGAGCATGGCCTGCGCGCGCTGCTGGCCGCCGTACCCGGCATGCATTCGACTCCGTTGTTCGATCTGCCGCCTGCTCGTCCTGCGCAAGGCAATCTGGCATTGCGGGTGCTGCTCATCGCGGAGATGAGCATTCCTCAATGCCTCAAATATCGCGTCACGCAAAAACAGAGGATGATCGAGGCGCTGGGCTTTGATTGCTCGGTCGTCAGTTGGAGCGATATCGACAATGCGAAGAGTCTGCTGCAGACGCATTCGATTGCGATTTTCTACCGCGTCCCGGGTTTTCCGGGGCCGCTCGAACTGATTGCCGAGGCGAAGGCGCTCGGGTTGACGACGTTCTGGGAAGTCGACGACCTGATTTTCGATGCGGAGAAGTATCTGCATAACTCGAATCTCGACAAGGTCGATGCGGAAACCCGCAAGGGCGTGCTGGCGGGAGTGCCGCTCTATCGCGCGGCGATGCTCGCGTGCGACTACGGTATCGCGTCGACGTCGGGTCTTGCGGACGCAATGCGGGAAGCCGGGGTGCCCAAGGTGTACGTGATCGAAAACGCGCTCGACGAAGAGACGATCCGCGTTGCGACCGCCATCGCGAACACACCGAAAAAGGATGATGGGCTGGTGCGGATCGCGTACGGTTCCGGGACCAAAACGCACGACGCCGATTTTCGCGAGGCCGCCGCCGCGATCAAGCGTGTGCTGGCAGCCAGGCCGAACGTCCGCCTGCGTATCCTCGGCGAACTCAACTTGCCGGACGATTTCAGCGACGTCATGGCTCAAGTCGAACGGTTGCCGCTGTCGAACTACGTAACGTATCTGAAACGGCTGGCGGAGTCGGACATCAGCATCGCGCCGCTTGAAGACAACGTTTTCAACGACGCCAAATCGAACATCAAGTATCTCGAGGCGGCAAGTATCAAGCTGCCGTCCGTCTGCTCGCCCAGCGCAGCGTTCCGTACGGCAATCGTGGACGGCGACACGGGTTTCCTGGCGGCGGATTCGGCTGCCTGGGAGCGAGCATTGCTCGCATTGATCGACGATCGGGCGGTGCGCGAGCGGATGGCCGAACGAGCGTTCCAGCACGTGCACGACGATTATGCTCCCGAGCCGATCGGGCGACATCAAGTGCAGCCTTTACTGGCCGGTTATCGGGCGCCACAGCGCAAGTTGCGAGTACTTGGCGTCAACATCTATTTCGAACCGCGGCGCTTCGGTGGTGCGACGGTCGTGGCGGAGGAAATGGCGCGGCGTCTGAATCGAAGCGGTGCACTCGAGTATTTCATGTTTTCGTCACTGCCCACCAGCGACGTGCCGGCCTACAAGCTGAAGCGCTACGATGCGACGGCGGGCGGCGTATTTGCGATGGGGCTGCCGGGCGAGAGCGATCCGTCGTTCGGATTCGAGAATCCGCATTCCTTGGCACCGTTCAGGGAAGCCGTGCGCGCGATACGGCCCGATGCCGTGCATCTGCACAGCATCCAGGGCATCGGCGCCCAGATCGCCGAAGTGTGTCAGGACGAGGACATTCCGTATGTCGTGACATTGCATGATGCATGGTGGATCTGCGGTCGGCAGTTCATGATCACGGGCGAAAATCGGTTCTGCAACCAGCGCAAGATAGACATCAACGTCTGCGCGACGTGCGTCGACAATCCGGCGCTGAACGGGTATCGCCAGATGCGGTTGCGCGATGTCCTGGAAGGGGCTGCGTTGCTGCTCGTGCCGAGCGAGTACTTCAGGCAGTTGTTTATCGAGAACGGCTTCGATCCGGCCCGGATCGCGCTCAACAAGAATGGCATCATGGCGCCCGCGTCGCGCGCCATCCCTCGCTCATCCGGTGAGCGGGTGGTGAGGTTCGGATATGTCGGGGGAGAGACGCCGATCAAGGGTTCGCATCTGATCAAGGCTGCGTTCAAGCAGTTGCCCTATACGAATTACCGGCTTCGCGTTGTCGACAATGTGCTGAATCTCGGCCGTCGCTCGATCGATCCGGTCGACTGGTCGATTCCCGGGGAGCTGGAGATCGTGCCGGCATACACGCAGGAAAGCATCGACACGTTCTTCAACGAAATCGATGTATTGCTCTGTCCGACGCAATGTATGGAGAGCTTCGGCCTGTCCGTGCGAGAGGCGTTGATACGTAACGTCTGGGTGATTGCGACGGACGCCGGCGGCTTGAGCGAGGATATCGTTCCGGGCGAGAACGGCGATGTGATTCCGCTCGACGACACGGGGCCGGCACTTGAAAAGGCCATCGGCCGCCTGCTGGCCGATCCTTCGCGTCTCGACGGATATCGGAATCCGTACGCCGACCGGATCCGGCAATTTGACGATCAGGCGAGCGAACTCGGTCGCCTGATCGAGCAGGCCGTTTCACAGCATCAGTCCATCCCGCAGGCGCCGGCACGATGATGGCGACGGAGTGCTGTCGCTGCGCCGGACAGCGGTGGTCGCGCGTCGGGTATTGCGAGTGCAGTCCGGAGGCATGGTGAGCAGGCGTGCTGCGGGAAATGCAATGCTTGCCCGGATCGCATCCGTGCGCCTTTCGATCAGCAGGCGTGCGGCCACGGTCATGGCGGCCGTGCGCCGGCAGGGGGTCAAGGGCGCGGTGCGCAAGATCGTGCGTGTGTTGCGACGGGATGCGCGATATCAAAAGTGGATCGCCAGCTACGACACGTGCGGAGCCCGAGAGCGCGCGACACTCGAGGCAGAGACAAGGAGGCTGCCTGCGTCTCCGCTGATTTCGATCGTGGTGCCGGTGTACAACACGCCGGCGTCGTTGCTTGCCGAGATGATCGAGTCGGTACTTGAGCAAATCTATCCTCGCTGGGAGCTTTGCCTTGCGGACGATGCGTCTCCGGAGCCGCATGTCCGCGACATCCTCCAGCGTTACGCCGCACGCGATTCGCGCATCCGCGTCGCATACCGGGCGCGCAACGGGCATATTTGCGAGGCGAGCAATAGCGCGCTGGATCTCGCGACGGGGGAATTCATCGCGTTGCTGGACCACGACGACGTATTGCCGAGCCACGCACTTGCCATCGTCGCGCGCTACATCAACGCATATCCTGAAGCGAAACTGTTCTATAGCGACGAGGACAAGATTTCGGAGGCAGGGCGGCGCAGTACGCCCTATTTCAAGGGCGACTGGGATCCTGAGCTGATTGTCCAGCAGAATTTCTTTTCGCACTTCGGCGTGTTCGACACGAATATCGTTCGAGCGGTCGGGGGATTTCGCCGCGGAC
Organism: Burkholderia sp. BCC1993; assembly: GCF_905339865.1. Taxonomy (NCBI): domain Bacteria; kingdom Pseudomonadati; phylum Pseudomonadota; class Betaproteobacteria; order Burkholderiales; family Burkholderiaceae; genus Burkholderia; species Burkholderia sp. BCC1993. Next base: position 373,465 of record NZ_CAJPGZ010000006.1, read on the forward strand.
TCGAGGGAAGCCAGGATCACGACCTCGTGTTGCGATGTGCCCGTGTCGTCGCTCCTTCGCACATCGTGCATATTCCACACGTGCTGTACCACTGGCGGACGATCGAGGGGAGCACGGCGGTCAGCATCGCGGAAAAGCCATACGCGGTCGACGCGTACGTCCGGGCAGTTACCGACCATCTTGCCGCGACCGGAGTGGACGCGACAATCGTGCCGCCGTCCCGCGATTTCCCGTTCATTCGCATCGACCATGCACTCCCTGAGCCGGCGCCACGCGTCCATGTCGTGGTCCTGCCGGACGACAGCCGGGACGCGGATATGGCCACGTATCTGTCGGATTTGCTATCGAAAACCGCTTATACGAACGTTCATGTGACGCTGCTGCAGCGAAACGCTGCGTTGTCGCTGCCTGACGAACTGGCGCGGACGGTTTCAGTCGCCGATGTGCGTGAAACCTGCGACATGGAGCGGCTGCTGGAGGGGCACGACATCGTCTGCATCATCGATGCGCGTGCGATGCCGATCGAGCGGAACTGGCTGCGCTGGTTGATTGGTCACGCGATGCAGCCTGGTGTCGGCCTGACGGGGCCGGTGCTGTTCGACGCGGCGGGCGCCTTGCGGGCGGCCGGACAGGTGATGACCTCGCACGGCCGTGCTGTTCCGGCGCTGCCCGGTGATGGAGTCGGAGACTTCGGCTATTTTGGCTGGCAGGTGCTGACTCATGCCGTATCGTCGATTCCTGCTGCATGCGTCGTCGCGAGGGTTGATCGCGTGCGTGCCGCCGGCGGATTGCGGTTCGATCCGGCGCGTGCATGGAATGTCGACCTGTCGATGCGAATGATCGAGACCGGCATGCGAAACCTGATCGTGCCGCGGGCCGCGTTTCGCGATACGTCGCGCAGGCAGTGGCAATTCATCGACGATCTGGTCGTCGGGGAAGCGGTGCGTGAATCGTGCTATAGCCCCAATCTGAGCCTGACGGGCAGCGCTGCGGAGTTCGACTATGCGTATCCGCCGCGTGTCACAGTCTTTTCGTGATCCGAGTTCGGTCAGTCGGGGCGTTTCGTGGTCGCATGCCGGAACACCCACAGCTTGGCGCTCGCGAAGTTGATGGCCATTCCGGCTAACGAGCCCCCTGCGACTGCGATGAGTGGCGCGAATGTGCCCGCATGCAGGAGCCGGATGATCAGCACGTAGACCGCATAGTTGCACGTACCACCCACCGCCATCGCGAGCAGATATTCGCACCATTCGCGCCACGCTGAGCGTCCATGTGAACGCGAGAAGGTTACCCTGCGGTTGAACTGCCATGTCGTGAACGCGGCGCAAAGAAACGAGATCACACGCCCCAGGTATGGTCCGGTGCCGAATCGCAGCATCATGTACAGGACGCCAGCATCGACAACGAATCCGATCGCGCCTGCAACTACGAAGAATGCGGCTTGCCTGTGAATTCCGGTCATGGCAGCGGCGGACGAGGGAGTCGGGGAATGGCCAGGTACGACAGTCTCTTCATTTCGTTTCTGCCGCGTGTAACGGTATCCAGCACGATGCCGCACGTCAGCAGGACACCACCGAACAGCGTCAGGCCGCAGCAGAAAATGACGGTTGGTATTCTTGGGACGAGTCCTGTCTCGATGAATGTTTCGAATACCGGAATGCTTAAAATGACCGCGAGTATCGTGCAGGCGGCGAAGGCCGCGAAGAAGAAGGCGAAGGGTTTTTCCGATTTGAACAACTTCAGGATCGTCATAAGGATCCTGAGGCCGTCCCGGTAAGTGCTCAGCTTGCTGGTGGATCCGTCGGGACGAGAGCCGTAGCGCGTTTCGATTTCGGCGACCGGCATGCGCATACCCAGCGCGTGGACTGTCAGCTCGGTCTCGATCTCGAATCCTGACGAATGCGCGGGAAACGATTTGGCATAGCGTCGAGAGAACACGCGGTAACCGGACAGCATGTCCTTGAAGGTCTTGCCGAAGATCGACGCAACACATTGCGTCAGCAATACGTTGCCGAATCGATGGCCCCGGCGATAGGCCGTCTGCTCGCTGCTCACCCGTGTGCCGACGACCATGTCGAGCCCGTCGTCGATCAACTGCTTGACCAGCATCGGGGCGACCGACGCGTCGTAGGTCGCGTCACCGTCGACCATCACATAGACGTCAGCCTCGACATCGGCGAACATCCGCCTGACGACATTCCCCTTGCCTTGCAGCGGGACGGAAATGACATCGGCGCCCGCTGCCCGGGCGATCTGCGCGGTGCCGTCGGTCGAATTATTGTCGAACACAAGAACGGAGGCTCCCGGCAAACTGGCCGAGAAGTCGCGAACGACTGAGGTAATGGCCGCCGCTTCGTTATGGCAGGGAATGACGACGGCTATGCGTGGCGTGTGGGATGAAGTCGACATGCTGCAGTGTTCCAGAAGATGGGCCGCCGGGAAATCGAAATAAGCATTGTAGTGTTTGCGAACGATATCTTGGCAATGAGCATGCGTTGTCGGGAGGCGGATTGTCGACCGCGAGACGCGTCGCCATTATGATATGGGGGACGGGTGAGTGGCTAACCGGGATCGAATGATTTCACGATTGGAGCTTCATGAGCGCGATGGAAGGGATGAATCGGCGAGTGACGCCGGCCATGCTCGCATGGATATATGTGTGCTATGCCGTGTTTACGGGGCTGTTGTTGATCGTGATCACGCCGCCGTTTCAGACACCGGATGCCGTCAATCATTTTTATCGCGCCACCCAGGTTTCGGAGGGACATTGGCTGGGTGAGCGCTATCCCGGAACATCCGGCGGCGCAATCGACGGAGGTGCGATCGAATTCGCGACCTTGTTCAATCCGATCATTTTTCATCCGGGTACGAAAGTGGATGGGCGGCTACTCGAGCAGGCCGCGTCGATTCGGTGGAGCGGCGCGGTGCGGCCGGCTGAATTTCCCAATACGGCCATCTATCCGCCATATGCCTATTTTCCTCAGGCGGTCGCAATCGGGATCGGACGATGGACTGGACTCACGATCCAGCGAACCTACATGCTGGCGTGTCTGTTTGGCCTGATCGCAAGTACCGGATTGACTTTCTGGGCGATCCGGATGGGACGTGCCACAGCCTTCCCTGTATTTGTCATTGCGCTGTTGCCAATGACCTCGATGATCTTTTCGTCCGTCAGCCAGGAGACACTCGTGTTTCCCGCGATCTTCCTGCTAGCTACCTATCTCGAGCACTTGACGGAAGCGTCGCGGCGGGTCGACACGCGGTCGCTGGCCTGTATCGGGGCAATGCTGGTGTTGTCCATATCGGCACGGCCACCGTACGCGGGGCTGCTGCTGCTGCTGTTCTGCCCCGGGCTTCGCTTTGACGATCACGGGTTCGGGCTGTTTCGCCGCGTAACGGCATGTATCGCGATCGGAACCATCGCGATGGCGGCGTCGTGGGTATTCGGGGCGGCAGCATGGGCTCCCGTGCCGCCGCCGCGTTCGGTCGGCGGACAGCTTGCCTATCTGATCGGCAATCCAGCGGACATTGTGCGTATCGCTGCTGCGACGATGCGCGAACACCTCGGTTTCTACTGTCAGAGTTTCGTCGGTATCCTCGGATGGCTCAACGTGCATCTCGGGCGCGACTACTATGTCGCCGCAGCATGGATGCTCGGATTCGCGGCGGCCTTTGCCGCGCTCGCTCCCGGTGTCGCGGTACGGTCCGTGATGGATCGATCGCTGCTGCTGCTGTCCGTCCTGACGTGCGTTGGCATGATCTTCGGCTCCTTGTATCTGACATGGACACCGTTGCACGCTCCGGTCGTCGAAGGTGTCCAGGGGCGCTACTTTGTGCCGCTCGCGCCGTTGTTCGCCATGGCGCTGACGGGCGTGGCCGGCGGTGGCGCAATGGGCCGCCGCCTTGCCGCAACCGGCATGTGCGCGGCCCTTTCTTTCGGCCTGGTTGTTTTTCCAATTTATTCGTATGCCCAGATCATTCACGCATTGCTTATGCAGTACTACGTTAGTTCCTAGCAGTGCGAAGCAGGATCGAGTGTATTCGAAGTTTTCTACACATTCGGAAGCGTGGGGCGTGCGTACGATTTATTACATTCTTGAAATATTCCCCTGGACGTCGATGCGCTACGCTGATTAAGGCGTGCCTTTCGCTCTGTCCGACAGCTTATTCGGCCCGTTCCAGCATCATCGGTATCGATGGGTGCTTGATCGGCGCATGACGATGCCCACGCATGGTGAACCAGGTTGTGAATCGATAGGGCGTCGATGTCGGGGGCGACTCCGGCGGGTGGTAGGTGACGCGAGAGATCTGTCCTGAAGCCGCGCGAGGGTCGTGCATTTCCGCTACGATTGGAACCGCCAGCGCCGCGATACGTCCAGGGCCGGCAGGTGCGGGATGCGCAGTGCGCGTCCGTTCAGGATCGCGAAGGCTAAGAGTTTTCTGGTGTGAGGTATCGGCAGATCGCCGAGTCGTCAAGATAACTGTTTAACGTCCCCTGATCTGGCTGTCGATGTCGGTAAGACAGTAGTGATTCATCGTCAGGTAATTGTTCGGTGCTCGACACGCATATGGAGGGAGTTCTGGATGCATCCATCCGCAATGGAAAACGGCAAGATTTTCTTCGATACCTACGTATCACAACTCGGGCCGGTCAAGCTTGTTGAGATCGGTTCGCAGAACGTCAATGGATCACTCAGAGAGGTTGCGCCGTCAAACGTCGACTATATTGGCGTTGATTTTGTCGAAGGGCGAGGCGTAGATGTTATCCTGGATGATCCTTATGTATTGCCATTCGAAACGTCTTCAGTCGATTTGGTTGTGAGTTCGTCCTGTTTCGAGCATTCGGAGATGTTTTGGCTTGTATTCAGTGAAGTGATGAGAACGCTCAAGCCGGCGGGTTTGTTTTTCTTGAATGTGCCGTCCAATGGCCCGTTTCACCGTTATCCGGTGGATTGCTGGCGATTTTACCCGGATTCGGCCAATGCCCTGGTAACCTGGGCGAAACGAACGGGTACCAACGCTGGTGTGCTTGAGTCATTCACAACTCCACAGAAGGATGATTATTGGAATGATTATCTGGCGGTTTTTATAAAAAACATCGAATATGCGCAGAAGCATCCAAACAGAATGCTTGATGGGCTCGAAGAATTCGCTAACGGAATGATTTATGGTGAGGCGAGTACCATCAATCCGGAAAACATGCCGCAGGATGTCAGTGAGAAGCGGCGCCTGATGCAAGAGGTGGGCAGACTGAAGGAAGAGCTTGATGAGCTCAAGCGAATGGTTGAGGCGAATAATAATAACGGACTAAAAGAGTAGCGATTTTGTGCTTCAAGCGGGGACGTGATCGAGTTCGCGGGATATCGATAGTTATTCAATTCCGTCGACGCATCCCGGTTATCCTGTCCAACTGCATGGTCACCTCGGCCGTCGGCTGGCGGTCGAGGTGATCAACGCCGCGTCGATCACCCTCAAAGGCACGGATCGAGCTAGCGGCGGGCGCTTGAACTACTCCACCGGATCAGGTTGCGCCCGCGCCAGGTTGCCGATCGGAGAACTGATAACGGCGTCAACGCGGTTCGAACCGGTGACGGTCCCATCCGCGTTGCCTGTTCGGTGACCGATAGGACCACGATCACGGTGCCCGGCCGTCTTTTTCGATACGCTGCGGGGCAGGAATTGCAGCCGCTTTTCCTTCAAGTGCCCAGCGTGGCAACACGTATCTTGTCGGCCTGTCGATCCCATCCATAAAACGATTTGCATTCGTTGAAGGCCCTGAGCGCTATGTCCGCATAGCTATCCGGGTTTCTAAGTCGTGCGATTGCAATCTCCAGCTTTTCTTCCCATTCATGAGATTTTGAAAGGTAACCAGTCTGATCATCCCGGATTGCCTTGTCGAAGGTATATGTCGGAGTGGCTATGGTCAATGTTCCTGTAATGGCTGCCTCAAAATACTTCAATTCGGATTTGCAATTCGTGAACGTATTGTCAATCAGCGGCGCAATATTGATCTCCGTCGATGCAATCAGGCGTTGCAGGTTCAAGAAATCCTGTAGCGGATGGCGATCAATTCGATCTACGTGAGGCTCCAAATACGGACCTGGCTCGAGAAAGCCGACAATGGTTAATCGTAGTTCGCTGTAACGATCGAGCAGTCTCGCGAGTGTTTGCGACACCACGGCGAAATCCCGGCGGTGGGTGGGAGTGCCGCTGAAATATCCGATATGAAAAGGTGCGGTGGTCCGGAATCCTGTTGCTTTCTTTTGATGAAAGAATGACTCGGATATTTCTTGTTGTTTGCGATTTAAGAAATTTGGAACAATTTTTGCCGTTAAATGAGGCGCGAACTCTTCGATCTTTTTGGCCAGAAATTGATTGGTGGTGATCGCAAAATCACACAATTTCAACAGGGTGCCGTGCCGAGCCATAAAGGCAAAGAAATCGTTTAGTGCGGCTTCATTGCTCGTATCCTGATCCAGCGTATCCAGAACCAAGTGTGTGTATTGCGTATTGAATACCAGATCGTCGATGTCGAAGCCGATGCGAATGCCGCGGCGATGCGCCATACTCACAAGATGCGCGTGTGCAGGGGTATATTTGCTTCGGCAAAATATCAGAACGTCGCAGGCGCCGATCACGGATTCCATCTGGGGAAGATCGCCGACATGAAACCACGACGCTGATACTTCATGCGCATTTACGTCATTGATGGCCTCGACCATGTTGAATGCACGGTATCGAAAAGTGCTGTTGTCGGGGTTGTCATAAAAATACGCAATGCGAGTTTCCCCGGCGCGCAGCATCGCCAAGCGCCTCTCAAAAGATAGCGACCATGGGTCGCTATATTCGATTTGCTCGGTTGAGATGGATTCAAACATCTATATTCCTAGTTCGTTTTGCTGGCGATCGAAGAAAACGCCTTGTCGAAAGATTGTGACCAATTTTTTGAGATGGAATTTTGGCTGGCGTTGGCAGATCTCTGCTCCATTTCCCGCGAAAGATTCAATGCTATTTTGATGCCGTCTTGCAGGGATTCAATATCCGTCTTTGTGCAAATAATATTCCTGGAGTATTTCTCAAGACCGGTCTTGCAGCCGTGTTGATTGGTCACCACGATTGCTCCGGTTGCGGCGAGATCGAACGGCGGATAACTAGGGTGAGGGGTATCCATGAGCGATAGACCGATATCCATGCTCGAAATCAGTTCAACGTAATTCTGCCAAGGAAGGTTCTGATGGAAGTACGGGCGGATGTTGTGCGGAAGGACCGCGTCCGGCATGTCTTTGCCAACGAAGTGAAACTCCCATTCCCGTGGGTCGAGCGTGCCGTCCTTCAGGCTCGTGACGATAACTTCAAGCCCGCGCCAATACAGGTTTCGCAGATTGTTGGGACGGGCATAGAAGAAGAAGCGTCTCTTTTCGCCAGGCAAAGGCTGGCGTCGATTCACGACGTCAGGCAGAAACGGGAATGACGGTTCGAACCAGGTGCCGTTGGCGGCTACATTCGCCAGGGCATCCGGACCGGAAGTGAGGTGATTGAACAATATTTCGCTGTTGACCACGACAGTAATATCGGGGTCGCTGATGGTTTCCGTGCAACGTAGACGCTCGTCGCCAAACGGATAGAACATGCGTTCATCTTCCTGCAGGAGATAGACGATCTGCGATGGCGCGCAAACTTGACGAACCGAGCGAGTGGTCCACCACGACGTGGTGACAAAGATCTCGTCATTGCCGATCGGAACGGCGTACCCGTCTTTCGGCGGGGAAAAGATGAACTCGATATTGTCATCCCAATCTATATCGTTGAGTTTCAAGATGGTGCCGAACGCAGTCGGATCCGCGACTTCCGTGCGGGTGACGAGGCGAAGCTTGACGCCGAGTCGCTTGGCAAGCGACGTAGCGAAGACGATCGCAGTGCCCACACCGCCGAACAGACTGCCGGGGCTGATGCTGTCGGTAACCATGGTGATGCGGCGCGGCTCGCCTGGAACGGGATAGACGCGCAACGGGCGCGTGTTGTTGAAATGGTCGGCGATTAGTTCGTCCGCAAACACGACGCTCGGTACAGGTCGCTGCCGAGTTGCGGTCTCGGTGGCCTTGGCGACGGCAGGCATGAGCTGCGGAGTCGTAGCCGGCTGGATTTGGAGTCCTTCTCTTTTACCTTGCAGTTCGTAATGAACCAGCGGGTTCATTTGGGCGGTTGTGACTTCAGGATATTGTGCAACGTACCACCTTGCGTCGAATCGATTGCTCGGATTGCGATGGTCGGAGCCTCCCACGATCGCATAATGAACTGCGGCGGACAGGCCGGAATGACGAACATCGTCATACTGAGTGATGTACCAGTTCGCATCGAACAACTCCGAGTTTTCGATGATCGCGGCCTCACGCAGCTTGGCCCGCCGAGTGGCGAGCATTCGCGGCAGATTGCCACGGAGGGTGGACACCACCAGCCGCGCGCTCCCCCTGAATGTTCGCCTGACGCGTGGATGACGCGCAAAAAATTCGCGTACCGGCTGCGTGGCGCGCCAGAACGTGCTGTGCTCGATCACGGCTCTCGTTGTTCGCTCCGCATCGCGCTCCTTCTCGGAAAATCCGAGTGCCGCTTCAAGTGCCGAGATGTGCTCCTTTAGACCGGCTATCGAATGAGCTTGAGCGTCAGACTCCGCTTCGACTTGAGACCGTAATCGTTGCAAGTCTCGTTCTGCTGAACGGGCTTTTGCTTCCGCATCGAATAATTGCGTCGACAGCTGCGTGATGGTGTTCTCGTGGCCTGCTGCGAGTTCCGAATTATGCGTTGCCTGCCTGTCGTTCAACTGTGCCTGAAAGGTCTGATGCAACGACTGAAAATGCTCGGCGTTCGCCAGCAATTGCTGCTCCGCCTCCCAGCGTTCTCCCAGCAGCGAGAATCGGTGTCGAATTGTTGCTGCCTGTTGCTCGGGCAAATTTGCGATCTTGAGTAGATCGGCTGGCGGATTTTTGCCGACAAGAAGGACGCCAAGGCCATGCCCGTGAATGAATTCAAATGCAGGGAATTCAGTTCGAAGTTCCGCCCAGAGCTTCCACACCCCGAAATCGTGGTGGCGCTCATTCGTGTCGTGAAACAGGACGACCGCTCTATCGCTTAATTTGCGTTTCCAAGTATCGAAGTCGTGACTCACTGCATCGTACGAGTGCAGTCCATCGATGTGCAACAAGTCGACACTGCCATCGTCGAAATGCTCGACTGCCTCGTCGAATGTCGAGCGAATCAGCGTCGAGAAGGAAGAGAAGCGTGCTCGGTGATATTGGGAGAGGTCGGCAAAAATCTCTTCGCCGTATTTGCCTGCGTGCTCGTCTCCCGCCCATGTGTCTACCGCATAGCATCGTGCCGGTACCGTGTGTCGCTCTACCGACGTGCAAAGCGCAGCATAGGACACACCGGTGTGCGTGCCGAGCTCGACGACGATCCGCGGCCGTGTGACGCCTACCAGCCAGTGTGCAAACGGGATATGTCCACACCAGGCGCTATGTGCATCTACTCGGTCTGCTCGCCAGAACAGGGAGGCGAGCTGAGGGGCGAGGAAGGGTTCAATCGAGGAGGGGGCGGACTCCGCGTCCGACGTGATCGCGTGAGGTACAGCAGAGTTCATACTCACCTTGTGATGAATTGACGATGTCCTAATTATAGAGACGTAGCGATCAGATCGTCGTGAGGAAAACTGGGGGGCAAAGGCTCCATATCGCTTCGCGTCCCAGGTGCGTGACCCGCCGTCGCGCGGATGAGGACAGCGTGGATGGTAAGGCCTGATGACACGGGTGATGCGGCAGCGGGAGAATCCGAGCGCGACGACGGTGGGATTCCCGGTGCACTCGCTGTTCGGTTCCGATTACTTCTCGAAATTCTGGCGATCGCGGTGCTAGTGCTGCTTCCGAGAAGCGCGTTTGAGACGGCGAAGATTTTCGGTGACTGGGGTCGGCATCGTAGTCCATACGGCCTCACACTACGATTGATGCACCCATGGTGCGTCGAAACTGGCATGGTGAGTATGCGTTGGACCCGAAATAGGAATGTTTCTTGTTGTAATGTCCGAACGTCACGGCCGGATTCTGCACCACTGTTTTCGAATCCGGTCTCGGCATGAAACCACGTAATCGAACTCCCTCGTCTTCACGAAGCTCTCTGCTGTGCAGATTAATCAAGGGCTCCCCTGGGGGCTCGCAGCATGCGATGGAACCGCTCGGGTTTGCCGCTTCATGAGGCAAATATCTGAAAGTGCCTGCATGGCAACGCGGTGCATCGTGAGATCTGGCCGTCGCCACCGTCTGCGAACTCGGTTTCCTGACGTTAGCGGAGCGACGCTGATCGCCTGTCTCGTATACGTCGTCGACATTCGTAATCCGAATGATGTCTGGAAGGCACTTGAAAGGCGGGACCAGTTCGGTTCGCATACGGATGTCGCGGTATTCCGCTGTGATGTCTAGCCTGCGTGCTTTCGCGACCTCGCGGAACGCGTTGATCGATGGCACGTCGGTGACCGGTCCGGCGAGACCATGAATGTGAAATGTGGCAAGCCCGGTTGCGCGAGCGGATGACTGTGGCACACTTGACTGCGTTTCGTCCCTTCATCGATCCTGTCAGAACGTGGCATCTCCTCTCGGTAAGTCTTTTTCACCCCCGCCCACGACGGGGGACAATGCATTGTCGGTTTCCGTCGTGACTTATTACTCCGACGAGGGCATGCTCACGCAGACGTTTTTGAGCCTGATCGCAGCAGTCGAGAGGTTGCGGGCGTCGCGCCCCGGATTGGCCGTGAGCGTCTGTCTTGCAGACAACGGCGGCGACGCGACGAAATTGGCATCGGCGGGAGAGGCGTTCTCGAACGTTGGGATCGATTGCAGGGTACTGACTGGCCACGGCAATGTCGGATATGCACAAGGCCACAATCTCTCGATCAGCATGGCGGAGAGCGACTATCACCTCGTCCTCAATCCCGATATCGACATGGTGCCCGATGCGCTCGAGAAGGGGCTCGATTTCCTCGATGCACATCGCGACGCCGGGTTGTTGACGCCGCAGATTGGCGATGATGGCGGCTGTATCCAGTATCTATGCCGGCGTTACCCTGCGCTGTTCGACCTGCTCGTACGGGGCTTCCTGCCGGCTCGCATCCGGCAATGGTTCGCCGGACGCCTCTCCCACTACGAAATGCGCGACGTGATCAACGATCACGACATCGTCTGGGATCCACCCATCGTCAGCGGCTGCTTCATGCTGTTCCGCACGGAAGTGCTGAAGAAACTGGGCGGTTTCGACCCGCGCTATTTCCTCTACTTCGAGGACTACGATCTCAGCCTGCGCACGCACGATGTCGCGCGCGTCGCGTATGTGCCGTCGGTCCGCGTGATCCATCACGGCGGTGGCGCGTCCCGCAAGGGCTTCGCGCACATCCGCATGTTCGCGGCATCCGCGTTCAAGTTCTACAACCGTTTCGGCTGGAGGCTGTGGTGAGTCATCTCGTCGTGACCGGTGCAAACGGCTTCGTCGGCCGCGCGGTATGCCGCCGCGCGCTGGAGGCCGGACATACCGTGACCGCCCTGGTGAGGCGCCCGGGCGGCTGCGTCGACGGCGTGCGCGAATGGGTGCATGACGCCGCCGATTTCGATAGCCTCGATGAAGCGTGGCCGACCGATCTCGCCGCGGATGGCGTGATCCATCTTGCCGCCCGCGTGCACGTGATGCGCGACGAGTCGCCGGATCCCGACGCCGCATTCGACGCGACCAACGTCGCTGGTACCTTGCGTCTCGCTAAAGCCGCGCGCCAGCATGGCGTGCGCCGCATCGTTTACGCGAGCAGCATCAAGGCGGTTGGCGAGAGCGATGGCGGGGTACCGCTGTCGGAAGCGGTGAGTCCCGACCCGCAGGACGCCTACGGCCGCTCGAAGCTGCGCGCGGAGCGGCAGCTGGCACAGTTCGGTGCGGCGAACGGGCTCGACGTCGTGGTCGTGCGCCCGCCACTCGTCTACGGTCCGACCGTCCGCGCCAACTTCCTGCGCATGATGGACGCAGTTGCGCGCGGGATGCCGCTGCCGCTCGGTTCCATCCCGGCACGCCGCAGCATCGTCTACGTCGACAACCTGGCCGACGCACTGCTGCAATGCGCAATCGATCCGCGTGCGGCCGGAGAATGCTTCCACGTCGCCGACGACGACGCGCCGTCGGTCACGGGCCTGTTGCGCCTGGTCGGCGACGCGCTTGGCAAGCCGGCGCGCCTGATCGCTGTCCCTTCCGCCGTGCTGCGAGCGCTCGGCGCGCTGACCGGCCGCCGCGCGGCGATCGACCGCCTGACCGGCAGCCTGCAGCTCGATACGGGTCGGATCGCGCGCGTGCTCGACTGGCATCCGCCTTATACGACAAGACAAGGCCTCGAAGCGACGGCCGCATGGTATCGTTCGCGCGACACACAACAATAATCGCCATGTTTCTCCCGATATCCACGTGGCCCGAAGCGGCCGCGGTGGCGCTGGCCGCCGCCATCGCGTCCACGGCCATCCTGCGCGTGCTGCTCGCGACCGGCCTTGCGTGGCGCCTTGCCACCGACATTCCGAACGACCGTTCGCTCCATACGCTGCCGACGCCGCGTGTCGGCGGATGGGGCATCGTACCGGTCTGCGTCGTTGCGCTGTTCGCGCTGGCGCCGCACTTGTGGCTGATCGCCATCGCCGCCGCCGGACTCGCCGCGATGTCCCAGATCGACGACCGGCGCGGGCTGCCCGCCCGCGTGCGGTTCTCGGCGCACCTCGCGGCGGTCGTCGCGCTGATCGCCGTGTTCCCGGCCGACGCACCGTGGTGGCTGCTGGTCGGCATCGGCTTCGCGATGGTCTGGCTGACGAACCTGTACAACTTCATGGACGGCGCCGACGGCCTCGCGGGCGGCATGGCGCTGTTCGGCTTCGGCGCGTATGCGGTCGCGGCGCTGATCGGCCCGATGCCGTCATCGGATCTGGCCGTGGCCGGCTCGGCCGTCGCCGGCGCCGCGCTCGGCTTTCTGCTGCTGAATTTCCACCCGGCCCGGCTGTTTCTCGGCGATGCGGGCTCGATTCCGCTCGGATTCCTGGCCGGTGCGCTCGGCTATTGGGGCTGGCGGGCCGGGGTCTGGCCGATCTGGTTTCCGGCGCTGGTGTTCGCGCCCTTTATTGTCGACGCATCTGTAACACTTTTGAGACGACTGTTACGCGGCGAAAAGTTCTGGCAAGCGCACCGGGAGCATTATTATCAAAGGATGGTCCGAGCGGGCGTAGGTCACCGCCGGACCGCTCTTTATTGGTACCTCATCATGCTCGCAGGCATAATCGTCGCCGTGTGGGCAAAGGGCCGCCCGGAACTGCAGCAGTGGCTGTCGTTCTTCGCGTGGTACGGCGTCCTGGCATGTATCGGACTGGTCATCGACATGCGCTGGCGCCGGTTTCAGTCGGCCGCCGAAAATAACTCTTGAGGTTTCCCGCCGATGTTGCGATCCAAAGCATCATGGCTTTCGCTGAGCGCTTTCCTGTTTGACCTGACGGCGGTCACCGCCGCGTGGTTATTCGCCTATCTCGTCCGATTCAACGGCAGCGTTCCGTCCGATTTCATGGGCGGCGCGCTGACGGCGCTCGTCTGGGTGCTGCCCGTCTACGCGCTGATGTTCCACGTGTTCGGCCTGTATCGCGGCCTGTGGGTGTTCGCGAGCCTTCCGGACCTGGTTCGGATTTCGAAGGCGGTGATTGGCGGCGGCGTGATCGTGATGATCGGCGCCGTGATGTTCCAGCCGTCGCCGATCATCCCGCGCTCGGTGTTGCTCGTGTCGCCGCTGATGCTGTTCCTCGCGATGGGCGGCGCTCGCGCGCTGTACCGCGCAACGAAGGAGTTCTACCTGTACGGCGGGCTCGTCGGGCAGGGCAAGCCGGTGCTCGTGCTCGGCGCCGGCACGGCCGGCGCGAGCCTCGCGCGCGAACTGTCGCGTTCGGGGGAATGGCGTCTGGTGGGCCTCCTCGACGACGATCCGACCAAGCAGGGGCGCGAGATCTACGGCTACAAGGTGCTGGGCTCGTTCAACGACCTGAAGCACTGGACCGATGCGATGAAGGTCGAATACGCGATCATCGCGATTCCGTCGGCATCCGTTGAAACACAGCGCCGCGTTGCGACATTGTGCGTGCGCGCCGGCGTGAAGGCGATGGTGCTGCCATCGCTGACCGCGCTGATGCCGGGGCAGGGGTTCCTGTCCCAGGTACGGAACATCGACCTCGAGGACTTGCTCGGACGCGATGCCGTGACGATCGACACGCCGCACGTCGAGGCGTTGCTGCGCGGCCGCGTCGTGATGGTAACCGGCGCGGGCGGTTCGATCGGTTCCGAGCTGTGCCGGCAGATCCTCCGCTTCAAGCCGGCGCAACTGGTTGCGTTCGATCTCTCCGAATATGCGATGTACCGGCTCGCCGAGGAACTGCGCGAGCGCTTCCCCGACCAGCCCATCGTGCCGATCATCGGCGATGCGAAGGATTCGCTGCTGCTCGACCAGGTGATGTCGCGCTATGCGCCGCATATCGTCTTCCACGCGGCCGCGTACAAGCACGTGCCGTTGATGGAGGAGCACAACGCGTGGCAGGCGCTGCGCAACAACGTGCTGGGCACCTATCGCGTCGCCCGCTCGGCGATCCGCCACAACGTGCGCCATTTCGTGCTGATTTCGACCGACAAGGCCGTCAATCCGACCAATGTGATGGGCGCGAGCAAGCGGCTCGCCGAGATGGCGTGCCAGGCGTTGCAGCAGACGAGCGAAGGCACGCAGTTCGAGACGGTGCGTTTCGGCAACGTGCTCGGCAGTGCCGGCAGCGTGATCCCGAAGTTCCAGCAGCAGATCGCGAAGGGCGGCCCGGTGACGGTCACGCATCCCGAGATCACGCGCTTCTTCATGACGATTCCGGAAGCGTCGCAACTCGTGCTGCAGGCGTCGAGCATGGGGCGCGGCGGCGAGATCTTCATTCTCGACATGGGCGAGCCGGTCAAGATCGTGGATCTCGCGCGCGATCTGATCCGTCTCTACGGCTTCTCGGAAGGGCAGATCCGGATCGAATTCACGGGGCTGCGTCCGGGCGAGAAACTCTACGAGGAACTGCTCGCGGACGACGAGACGACCACGCGCACGCCGCATCCGAAGCTGCGGATCGCGCGGGCCCGGGAAGTGCCGGACCATCTGCTCGACGAGCTGTTGCCGTGGCTGATGCAGCACCGCGTGCTGAGCGACGACGAGGTGCGGCGGGATCTGCGGCGCTGGGTGCCGGAATATCAGACGACCGTCGCCCCGGTGCTGCAGAGCGTGCCGATGGCGCGAGCCGTATCGAACGAATGAGCGCTCGCGGACGCCGCCCACGTTGGCCCCGAGCATGAAAAAAGCGCCCTGCGAGGCGCTTTTTTCGTTTTGGGTGCCGGACTCACTGCCCGCGCCTCTCCTTCCTCACCACCATCCACCGCGGCGCCTTGAACCTGACGATGCTGAGATAAAGCCACACATACGTCAGCGCGAACAGCACGACGAACACGAACAGGTGCACCGTGTGCCGCCAGAACAGCGTCGCCGGAATCACCGCAACGAGGCACAGCAGCCAAAGATAAGGCGACGTCAGCGAATTCCGCCGCGTGAGGTCGTGCGCATGCTTCGTCCCGACGGCCCAGCGCATCAGCCGCTTGTACACGAGCATATGAAGATGCACGCCGTCCGGAATCCCCGGCGACATCCCGCGGATGAACTTCTTCCGGTAGATCGAGAAACACGTCTCGAAGATCGGATACATGAACAGCAGCACCGGATACCACGCCGACACTTCGCGATTGCGCATCACGAGCATGATCGCGAGTTCGGCGAGCATGAAGCCGATGAAATACGCGCCGCCGTCGCCGAGGAAGATCAGCCCCGCGGGGAAATTCCACAGGAAGAAGCCGAGCACGGCGCCCATCATGATGATCGACGCGGACATCACGACCGGGTCGTTGACGTGGAACGCAACATACGCAAGCGACGCGAACATCATGAAGCTGACCATCGACGCGAGCCCGTTGAAGCCGTCGATGATGTTGATCGCGTTGGCCAGCGCCGCGACCGCGAGCACCGTGATGAACGCCGAGATGGCCACGTAGCCGAGCAGGAAGTCGAGCGGCGGCACGCTGATCCGCTTGACCGCGATGCCCAGCAGCCAGAACGCCAGCGCGGCCGCGCCCATCGTGCACAGCAGCCGCGCGCGCGGCGACACGCGCTTGGTCAGGTCCTCGACGAGGCCCGACAGGAACGCCGGCATCCCGCACGCGACGATCCCGAGAATGCTGCCGGCGATCGTCGGATAGCGCCGCGACACGAGCAGCGCGGCGATGACGACCCCGGCGAGGATCCCGATGCCCCCGACGCGCGGCACCGGCCGCACGTGGAATTTCTGCACGCCGGCCAGGTCGCTGTCGACCGAAAATTTCTCGTGCAGATGCGCATAGCGCACGATGAACAACGTGACGAGCAGGGAGACGATGAAGCCGGACGCGAAGCTGAGCATGGGATCGCTCGAAAAATGGACAGCGGATTATACAAAACCGCGGGGGTTCCCCTCCTGCCATTTCCAGTGGTCGGCGCACATCTCGTCGATTCCGAGCGTCGCGCGCCAGCCGATGAGGTCGGCCGCGGCCTGCGGATTCGCATAGCACTCGGCGATGTCGCCCGGGCGGCGCGCGACGAGTTCGTATGGCACCGGGCGGCCCGACGCCTTCTCGAACGCGCGCACGACTTCCAGCACGCTGTAGCCCTGGCCCGTGCCGAGGTTCACGACGAAGCTCGCATCGCGCTTCGCGAGCGCGTCGAGCGCGGCGATGTGCCCCTTCGCGAGATCGACGACGTGGATGTAGTCGCGCACGCCGGTGCCGTCCGGCGTCGGGTAGTCGGAGCCGAACACGCGCAGCTTCTCGAGCTTGCCGACCGCGACCTGCGCGACGTACGGCATCAGGTTGTTCGGGATGCCGGCCGGATCCTCGCCGATCAGCCCGCTCGCATGCGCGCCGACCGGGTTGAAGTAGCGCAGCGTCGCGATGCGCCACGACGGGTCCGATACCTCGAGATCGCGCAGGACCTGCTCGGCGATCAGCTTCGACTGGCCGTACGGGTTGGTGGCCGACAACGGGAACGATTCGTCGATCGGCGAGCGCTCCGGCACGCCGTACACGGTGGCAGACGAGCTGAACACGAACTGCCGCACGTTGCGCTCGCGCATGATCTTGAGCACCGAGAGCAGTCCGCCGAGGTTGTTCTGGTAGTACTCGAGCGGCTTCGCGACCGATTCGCCGACCGCCTTGAGCGCCGCGAAATGGATCGTGCCCGTGATCGGATGCGCGTCGAACACCTTCGCGAGCGCGGCTTCGTCGCACACGTCGACCTGGTGGAACGCGGGCGTCCTGCCGGTGATCCGCTCGATGCGCCGGACGGACTCGGCCTTGCTGTTGACGAGGTTGTCGACGATCACGACATCGTAGCCGTTGTCGAGCAGCTCGACGGCCGTGTGCGAGCCGATATAGCCCGCACCGCCGGTAACGAGGATGGTGCCTTTAGCGGTCATGCTGATGCGCTCCTTCAGAGTGTGATGCCGGTCAATGTATGAATGGTCTGCCGGTAGCGTTCGACGACCTGCTGCTCGTCGAATTCCGCGCTCACCTTGCGGCGGCCGCGCGCGCCCATCGCGTCGCGTCCGGCGGTCCCGAGTTCGATCATGCGGATCAGCTGCTCCGCGAGGCTCGCACTGTCGCGCACGCGGCACAGGAAGCCGGTTTCGCCGTCGGCGACGATGTCGCGGCAACCCGGCACGTCGGTCGCGACGATCGGACGGCTCATCGCGGACGCTTCCATCAGCGTGCGCGGCACGCCCTCGCGGTACGACGGCAGCACGACGCAGTCGGCCGCCGCGATGTGCGGGCGCACGTCGTGCGCCTCGCCGAGATACTCGACGACACCTTCGCCGACCCACGCGTCGACGTCCGCGCGGCCGATCGCGCTCGGATTGTCGACGCCGAGCGGCCCGAGCAGCTGGAAGCGCGCGTCCGGGTAGCGATCCCGCACGACGCGCGCGGCCTCGACGTATTCGCGCACGCCCTTGTCCCACAGCAGCCGGCCGATCAGGATGAACACGGGGCCACGGCCGGCGGGCAGCGGCACCGGCGCGAACTGGTCGAGATCGACGCCTTCGCCGTGCAGCAACCGCGCGCGTTCGGGGTGCGCGAGCAGCTGCTCGTCGGTGAAGGTCGCGAGATCGTCGCGGTTCAGGAACCAGACTTCACGCGGAAAGCGGAACGCGAACCGGTACAGGCGCTTCGCGACGCTCGCCGCACGGCTTTTCTGGATGAACACGTAGCCGAGGCCGGTGGTGACCGCGATCGACGGCACGCGCGCGAGCCACGCGGCGATCGACCCGTAGATGTTCGGCTTGATCGTGTAATGGAACACGAGATCGGGCTCGAGCGCGCGGTAATGGCGCACCAGCGCGGCAAGCGTGCCGAGATCCTCGCGCGGGCTCGTGCCTTTCGACGCGACGGCGAGCGCGACGTAGCGGCAACCCATCTGCTCGAGCAACGGCACCGTGCGGTCGTGCGGCGCGATCACGATGACCTCGGCGCCGCGCGCGACGAGCGCACGGATCAGCCCGTGGCGGTACGTGTAGATCGCCCAGGCCGTGTTGCAGACGAGCGCGATGCGCAGCGAGGAGGTAGCGGACATGAAAAAAAGAAAAAAATAAAGCGTCGAAAATGCCGGAGGCGGACTACGCGGACGGCCGCGCCGCGAACAGCGTCTGCTTGATCCGCTGCAGCGTACGGTACGGCGTCACGAAATGCAGCAGGTTCTTGGCGAGGCCGGCCCAGTCGTACGGGTTCAGCACGTTGAAGTGCCGCAGCAGCAGCGATAGCGTCGAGATCAGCTGGCGGCGGCGCTTGGTCGCGCTGATCCCGCCCTCGTTGAGCTCGTAGTAGAGGCCGAGCTCGGGCAGGTTCGCGCAATCGTAGCGTTGCATTAACCGTAAAAAAAGATCGAGATCCTCGGCCGCGCGATACTTCGCGCGGTAATTGCCGACTTCGCGCACGGCGTCGATGCGCAGCATGACCGACGGATGCACGAGCGGCGAGCGCAGGAAGCGCGTGCGGCGCAGCGTGCGCGGGTCGGCGGGCGGGGTCAGCATGAAGCGCGGCTCGCCGGCACGCGACACGACCTGGGTCCACATGCCGACGCAGGCCACGCGCGGGTGCGCATCGAGATACGCGCGCTGCTTCGCGAGGCGCCGCGGCGCGGCGAGGTCGCCGGCGTCGATGCGGGCCGCAAAGCGGAAGCCGCGCGCCGCGAGCGCGTCGATGCCGGCCTCGAGCGCGCGCTCGATGCCGCCGTTGCGCGGCATGCGCAGCACCTCGACCGCAAGGCCGGGCAGGTCGGGCGCCACGATCGGCGGCGTGCTGCCGTCATCGACGATCAGCACGTGCACCGGCGCGTCCTCGCGAAACGACGCGAGGGTGCGCACGACGTCGTCGTGGCCGTTGTAGGCCGGCATCAGCACGGCCACGTCGTCGAGCGGGGGCGGGCAATCGGGAGACGTCATGGGCGCAGCTTGAAATGAATGTAATAAAAATTAACGGCGGCGGCGGCCACATAGCCGGCCGCCAGCCCGACGAGCGCGCCGTACAGGCCGAGCAGGGGGATGGCGAACACGTTGACGAGCGCGGCAATCGCGAGCGCGAGCACCCATTTCGCCAGCAACACGAATTTTGCTTGATATTTGAGAACGATAAGATTGCCTATCGCCTCGATGCCGGCCGGCACGGACAGCCAGACCGCCCAGCGGAAGATGTCGACCGACGCTTCGTAGCCGTGCCCGAACACCTTGCCGACGATGAGCGGCGCGGCCGCGTCCAGCACCAGCGCGCCGGCCGTCATCAGGCCGGCGGTCATCACGATCAGCCGGACGATGTTGCGGCGCAGCCGCGCGACGTCCTGTACGCGGTACACGAACGCGGGCGCGATGGTCTGCGCGAGCATCAGCGCGAGCGTGATCCAGTTCTCGTTGAGCTGCTGGGCCGCCGAGTAGCGGCCGAGGTCGGCGAACGACACGTGACGCTCGAGCATCAGGCGGTCGAGCTTCAGGAACAGGTACATGCAGATCAGGCCGAGCCAGAACACGGTGCCGGCGGTGGCAAAGTGCCTGAACAGCGGTTTGTCGAACGTCCAGCCGAGCGCGCCGCCGTTACGATGGCGGAAGTAGAGCAGCAGCGCGAAGCCGATCACGGCGGCCTCCAGCGCCCACAGCCACGCGAAGCGGGCGGGGCCGGCGGCCGCGCGGACCAGCAGCCAGACGAGCAGCGCCTTCGCCAGCGCCGTGACCATGCTGGTCACGAGCTGCGGCTTGCTGTAGGTCATGCTCTGCAGCCACGCGTTGATCACGCCGACGAACGGCTCGCGGAACACCATCGTGACCGCGAGGCCCGCGAGCATCGCGCCGACGAGCGGATCGAACGCGCCGGCGCCGATCGCGATCCAGGTCGCGACGAGCGCGACGGCGGACACGCCGATGCGCAGCACGAAGGCGCTGCCGAGCACCGCGCCGAGTTGCGCGGGCGGGCGCTGGACGATGGTCGGAACCAGGATTTCGGCGCCGCACACCCAGGTGAGCGGCGCCAGTACGAGGAGAAGCGTATTCGCATACTGCCATTTGCCGAACACGTCCGGCCCGAAATAACGGGCCAGAAGACCGCTGATCGCGATCGCGACGCCGATCTGCGTGAGCCGTTCGAGCCCCAGCCAGACGAGATTCGCGACGGCCTTCGCGACGTCCGGGTTGCCGAATCGCTTCAGCATGCGGGGCAGCCGCGCGCGCGGGAGGCGGCCGGCAGGGCGCCCGAAGGCGGCGGGTTGGCGGCGGCGGAACGGCTAGGCATTAAAATGGACAAAATACGCGTCATCAAAACCCGCGATTATAAGTTGGATCGGGGCCGCTCCAGCCGTCCCGTTCCTTGTTCCGCAAGGCCCGCATGTACGATGGCCGGCATGCGCGAAAGGCGGCCAGATTATTTTCCA